>NZ_JBIAIQ010000030.1:0-109557 GCF_042871525.1 Streptomyces sp. NPDC005784 | reverse complement strand
TTTCCAGGTTCCCGCTTCCGCGTTTCCCTTTCCGGCGAGTCCGACTCTATCAGATCCTTTCGGGCCTGACTCCCAGTCAGCGGGGCTTGTCTTCGCGGCTGTTGGGCCGTTCCGACGTCTCAAACTTTAGCGGATCTTCCCGGCAGTTCCTAATCGGGCTGCCGTGCCCGAATCGAATTGAATTCGGGCACGCCGAATTCGCCCCGGTCGGGAGATCGTGCTGGTGGTTTGAGTGCCGCATCAGCGGCGGAGGTGTCGTCGCAGAACCGTTCCGGCCCCGTGGCAACTCGAAGAACCTTACGGATCCGCCAGGGCAGTGTCAACCTCTCCTGTCAAGATCTTTTAATCGAGGTCGCTGAGCCTGCCGCCCGCGTCCGGCTGGGCGTCCTCCACCCGTCGCAGCAGGCGGGTCAGGACCTCGCCCAGGACACCTCGGTCCTCGGCGGAGAGGTCCTGGAGCAGGTCCTCCTCGAAGACCGTGGCGAGGCGCATCGCCTCCAGCCACTTCTCGCGGCCCTCGTCGGTCAGCTCGACGATGACCCGCACACGGTTCGACTCGTCGCGCTCCCGGGTGACCAGCCCCTCCGCGAGCATGCGGTCGATGCGGTGGGTCATGGCGGCCGGAGTGAGGCCGAGGCGCTTGGCGAGCTCGCTCGGGCCGAGGCGGTACGGGGCGCCGGCGAGGACCAGCGCCTTGAGGACCTCCCACTCGGCGTTGCTGATGCCGAGGGCGGCGGTCTGACGGCCGTAGGCGACGTTCATCCGCCGGTTGAGGCGGGACAGCGCCGAGACGATCTTCTCGACCTGGGGGTCGAGGTCCTGGAACTCGCGCTGGTAGGCGGCGATCTGTTCTTCGAGTGCCGGCTCACTGACGCCGGGGGTGTCGCCCATGGCCCGAGTATCGCACGACGCCGCTTGATGTCGAAGTCCTTCAAGGTGTAGAGTTCAGGTTCTAACTTTAGCTTCGAAGTCTTCAGGCCTGCATCCATGCGCAGGGAACGTGTCACGGACACGGGCCCGGCACGGACGGGCCGGCACGGCTTCACGACCAAGGCAGGTGAAAGTGACCAGGGCGATGGGCGCAGCGATGCGCCGGATCCACGTGGGCAACGCACTCAGCGCGTTCGGGCTCGGCTTTACCGTCCCCTTCCTCTACGTCTATGTGGCGCAGGTGCGGGGACTCGGCTCCATGACGGCGAGCATCGTGCTCGCCGTCTTCGCCGTGGCCGCTCTCGTCGTGCTGCCGTTCGCCGGGCGGGCGATCGTCCGGCGCGGGCCGCTGCCGGTTCTGCTCACCGCCCTGGTGACCGCCGCTCTCGGTGCGCTGAGTCTCGGTCTGGCGAACAGCGCGACGACCGTGGTGCTGTCGGCGGCGGCGCTCGGTGCCGGGCAGGCCGTGATGCAGCCGTCGCTCGCGACGATGATCGTGGACTGCTCCTCGGCGGGCACCCGGTCGCGCGCCTTCGCGACACAGTTCTTCCTGCAGAACCTGGGCCTCGGTGTCGGCGGTCTCATCGGCGGTCACATCGTCGACCCCGACCGGGCGAGTTCCTTCACGCTGCTGTTCGCGATCGAGGCGGCGATGTTCCTCGTGCTCGTCGTGATCATGGCGACCGTCCGGATGCCGCACGCGCCGCGGATCCAGGGGGACACGCCCCAGTCCAGGGGCGGCAGCTGGAAGCAGCTCCTCGGCAACCGGGCCATGGTGCAGCTGTCCGTGCTGGGCTTCGTGCTGTTCTTCGCCTGCTACGGACAGTTCGAGTCGGGTCTTTCCGCGTACGGCGTCGAGGCGGCCGGGATCTCCACGTCCGCGCTCGGTACGGCGATGGCGGCGAACACGGCGATGATCGTGGTCGCGCAGTTCGCGGTGCTGAAGTTCGTCGAGCGTCGCAAGCGGTCCCGGGTGATCGCCGCGGTCGGACTCATCTGGGCCGTCGCCTGGCTGGCGGCCGGGTACGCGGGCCTCGGGCACGGCAGCCAGACCATGGCCACGGCGGCTTTCGTGTCGACGTACGCGCTCTTCGGGCTGGGTGAGGCGATGCTGTCGCCGACGATGGCTCCGCTGGTCGCCGATCTGGCGCCGTCGGGCATGGCGGGTCAGTACAACTCCGCCTTCGCCCTGGTGAAGCAGCTCGCGCTGGCGATCGGCCCGGCGGTGGGCGGCCCGATGGGGGCCTCGCTGCACGGCCCGTACATCGCGACGTTCCTGTTCTTCTCGCTCGGCATCACCGTCCTGGCCGTGCGGCTCGGGCGGCAGCTCACCCCCGTACAGAATCAGCCGTCGCTCGCGAGGAGCCGGGTGGTCGCGCAGGGCGGGACCGCGCCGGAGCCGGTGCCGGCGAGCGCCTGACGGTCCGCGCCCGACGGTCGGGCAGCCGGACGGGCGGGACACCGACGGACGTACGACGGCCGCCATCACGTCACGACGTGGTGGCGGCCGTTTCGTGTACGGACTCGGCTCCTCGAATTGGGCTCCCCGAATTCGGTACCCCGCGGGTTCCCCGGATTCAGGTCCCCGGATTCAGCTCCCGGCGCGCGGGAGCACGAACTCGCACCACACCGCCTTGCCGCCGCCCGGTGTGCGGCGGGAGCCCCAGTTCGAGGCGATCGTGGCCACGATCGCGATGCCGCGTCCGGCCTCGTCGCCGGGTTCGGCGCGGCGGCGGCGCGGGAGGTGGTCGTCGCCGTCGGTGACCTCGATGATCAGGCGACGGTCGGTGCGGCGCAGGCGCAGCCGCATCGGCGGGGTGCCGTGCTGGAGGGAGTTGGCGACGAGTTCGCTGGCGGCCAGGACGCCGAGATCGTGCAGATCGCCGGGGAAGCGCCAGCTGGCCAGCACGCCGGAGGCGAAGGCACGGGCGCGCGGGGCCGCCTCCATGCCGCCGAGCAGTTCCAGGGCGGCATTGCGGAAGAGCTCGCCCTCGGGGCCCGTACGGGATGGGTGCTGGAGGACGAGGACGGCGACGTCGTCGTCGTGGTCGGCGGTGACGCCGGCCGCGCGGACCAGGCGGTCGCAGATGACCTGGGGACTGCCCGTGGCGCCTGCCAGGGCGCGCTCCAGGGAGGCGATGCCCTCGTCTAGGTCCTCGTCGCGGCGCTCGACCAGACCGTCCGTGTACAGGACGGCGGTGGAGCCTGGGCCCAAAGGCACCGAGCCGGAGGCATGCAGCCAGCCGCCGGTGCCGAGCGGCGGCCCGGTCGGCTCGTCGGCGCGGTGGATGATGCCGTTCTCGTCGCGGACCAGGATGGGCAGGTGGCCGGCGGAGGCGTACACCAGCCGGCCCTCGTTCGGGTCGTGGATGGCGTACACGCACGTGGCGATCTGGTTGGCGTCGATCTCGGTGGCGAGGCCGTCGAGGAGCTGCAGGACCTCGTGCGGCGGCAGATCGAGACGGGCGTACGCGCGGACGGCCGTACGCAGCTGGCCCATGACGGCCGCCGCGCGGATCCCGCGGCCCATCACGTCGCCGATGACGAGCGCGGTGCGCCCGCCGCCGAGGGTGATGACGTCGTACCAGTCGCCGCCGACCGCCGCCTCCGTGCCGCCCGGCAGGTAGGTCGCGGCGATGCGCAGGTCGTCGGGCTCCTCCAACTCCTGCGGGAGCAGGGAGCGCTGGAGCGTGACGGCGGTCTCGCGCTGGCGGCGCTCGCTGGCGCGCAGCCGTTCGGCCGCCTCCGCATGATCGGTGACGTCGGTGGCGAAGACGAGCACGCCGCGGCCGTCGCCCTCCGGGGAGGTGTCGACGGGGGTGCAGGTGAACGTGTAGGAGCGGCCGGTCGACACCTTGCGGGACTTGACGGTGCGGGGCTTGGCGCTGCGCAGGACCTGGTCGAGGAGCGGCAGCAGGCCGAGTTCGTCCAGTTCGGGCAGCGCCTCGCGCGCCGGCTCGCCGACGGGGCGCGCGCCGAAGGCCGCCGTGTAGGCGTCGTTGACGTACGAGACGCGGTGCTCGGGGCCCTGCACGAGGGCGACGAGCGCGGGGACGCGGTCGAGAACCGCGCGCACCGGGAGTTCATCGACGGCGAGCCCGGGAGGGGCGTCGTCGGTCAACCGCTCGACGCGGGCCGCCGGCACGGAGCCTTCCCCGCGCCGGTCCGGGGCGGCCGTGTGCGCGGCCCTGTGCTCGGTCCGCGCTGCGGCGCGGCGCTGCGTTCCGGGGAGCCGGGCGCTCCAGCGCGTGAAGTTCACAGTGGGGAAAGCCTCGTGTTAGAAGGGCGAGCGGTTCACCCGCCCAAAGTCGTGGACCTGTCTGGCAGTCTGACCGACCGGGCCGACAACCTTCAGACGCCGTCCCTGCCGGTGGAGTTCCTCGGTCCGGTCAGGACGACCCCTTCGGGTCGGTCGGAGGCTTTCCCCCGGCCGCCAGTTCGAACTCCGCACGGGGGTGTTCGAGCGAGCCGAGGGACACGATCTCCCGCTTGAAGAGTCCCGCCAGGGTCCATTCGGCGAGCACACGGGCCTTGCGGTTGAAGGTCGGCACCCTGCTGAGGTGGTAGACGCGGTGCATGAACCAGGCAGGATAGCCCCTCAGCTTGCGCCCGTAGACGTGTGCGACTCCCTTGTGGAGTCCGAGGGACGCGACCGAGCCGACGTACTTGTGGGAGTACGTCTCCAGGGGCTCGCCGCGCAGGGTGTGCGCGAGGTTGTCGCCGAGGACCTTCGCCTGGCGCACGGCGTGCTGGGCGTTGGGCGCGGTCTCCTTGCCGGGTTCCGCGGTCACGTCGGGGACGGCCGCAGCGTCTCCCGCGGCCCACGCGTGCGCGGCGCCGTCGACGGTGAGCTGGGGAGTGCACTTGAGCCGGCCGCGCCCGTTCAGGGGGAGGTCGGTCGCGGCGAGGATCGGGTGCGGTTTCACGCCGGCCGTCCACACGACGGTGCGCGTCGGGAAGCGCGCGCCGTCACTGAGGACGGCGACCCGGTCCGCGCAGGAGTTGAGGCGGGTCTCCAGGCGTACCTCGATGTTGCGCCGGCGCAGCTGGGTGACCGTGTACTTGCCCATCTCCTCGCCGACCTCGGGCAGGATGCGGTCCGAGGCCTCGACGAGGATCCATTTCATGTCCTCGGGCTTGAGGTTGTGGTAGTACCGCGCCGTGTAGCGGGCCATGTCCTCCAGCTCGCCGAGCGCCTCGACGCCGGCGTATCCGCCTCCTACGAAGACGAAGGTCAGGGCCGCGTCACGGATCGCGGGGTCGCGGGTGGAGGAGGCGATGTCCATCTGCTCGATGACGTGGTTGCGCAGGCCGATGGCCTCTTCGACCGTCTTGAAGCCGATGGCGTACTCGGCGAGTCCGGGGATCGGCAGGGTGCGCGAGATCGAGCCGGGGGCGAGCACGAGTTCGTCGTACGTGACCTGTTCCGCGCCCGCGCCCTCCTCCTCGGTGGCGAGCGTGGTGAGCGTCGCGGTGCGCTTGGCGTGGTCGATCGACCGGACCTCTCCGATGACGATCCGGCACCGGTCCAGGACCCGGCGCAGCGGAACGACCACGTGGCGCGGAGAGATCGAGCCCGCGGCGGCCTCGGGAAGGAACGGCTGATACGTCATATATGGGTCGGGCGAGACGACCGTGATCTCGACCTCGCCCCGCTTCAGTTCGGGCTTCAGCTTCCGCTGGAGGCGCAGAGCGGTGTACATCCCGACGTAGCCACCGCCGACAATGAGAATGCGCGCACGTTCCTTCACCACCCCATGACGCACTCCGCTCCGGAGTTTGTCCACAGCCCCGACAATTTGTGTGACCGGTCGCCGACAACGTGCAGAGTTGGCCGATTTGCCGGAGTTCAGGGAAAAACTGCAGGTCAAGGTGGGTGAGGGGGGTACTCGGAGGGGGCGCAACCGGGACGTACCCGGCCCGTACTCCGATCGGGGGGCGCTCTGTGCGGAACCTGCCCCTTCTGAATTGACCCCCTCTCAACTATGTTCGTGTGTCGACGGGGTGTAGGGGGATGCGCTCAGCGGGTCGGTACGACGGGCTCGCGCACAAGCTGTTCCGCACGCTCCGGTCTGTCGATGGCGGGGAGTGTCTCCGGGGGGAGACGTCATTACCGGGGGAACGCTTATGCACATTCAGGACTCTCATTGGTCTTCCGCGTCGGCCATCGCACCTGGTGGTGCGATCGGCGCGGCGACGAGCGGCAACGGCCGCGGTCCGGTGGACGGATCGCGCACGACGCCGCTGCGTGTGGACGCACAGCGCAATCTGGAACATGTACTGCGCGCGGCGCGCGAGGTCTTCGGCGAGCTGGGGTACGGCGCGCCGATGGAGGACGTCGCCCGACGCGCGAGGGTCGGTGTCGGCACGGTGTACCGGCGCTTCCCGAGCAAAGACGTCCTGGTGCGCCGGATAGCCGAGGAGGAGACCTCCCGGCTGACCGACCAGGCCCGCGCCGCGCTCGGCCAGGAGGACGAGCCGTGGTCGGCGCTCTCGCGCTTCCTGCGGACGTCGGTGGCCTCGGGCGCCGGACGGCTGCTGCCGCCGCAGGTGCTGCGGGTCGGCGTCGCGGAGGACGAGCCCGAGGCGGACGAGGCACGGGTGCCGCAGCAGCGGTCCCAGCTCGCGCCCGAGTTGCGGCTCGTCGAGCAGCGACCCGCTCCCGAGGACGAGCCGGTGATCGCCGCGGTGGACGACGCCGGCGCGGCGGCGCTGCTCGAAGTGGTGGGCCGACTCGTCGACCGGGCGCGCGCGGCGGGCGAGTTGCGCGCGGATGTCACCGTGGCGGACGTCCTGCTGGTCATCGCGACGGCGGCACCCTCGCTGCCGGACGCGGCGCAGCAGGCGGCGGCCTCGGCCCGGCTCCTCGACATCCTGCTGGAGGGCCTGCGCTCGCGTCCGGCGTGAACCGGACCGAACTGTTCCGAGTACGCGGGTGCTCCGAGTACACGGGTGCTCCCGGGCGTGGGTGCGATGCCACTCGCGTACCGGGAGCCTCTCTCGTTCATGCCGCCTTGCACCCCTGCACCTGTGCCGTCATGCCTTCACCGCGTCACCTCAAAGCAGAACGGCAACTTCCCCGCATGCGGCGACGGTTGACCGTTGAGCATTCCCCGAACAAGTGACAGTTAGTACTGCTGAGCGATAACTCCCCTCGGACGAGTGGTTGGTCCGTACGAGGAGGCTCCGATCGGGGAGCCTGTGGCAATCTGTCCCGGTATTCGGGTCCGAGTGTGCAGGCGGGGGCTTTCCGCGATGAGCGTTGACGGGCGGGACGAGTCACTCGGTGACGGTGGCGCCGACGGCGGCACGGAAACCGGCGGCCCACCGTCGGGGCAGGTACCGAGCCAGGGCGGCCCGCACGGTGGAAGCCCACACGGTGGAAGCCCGGAGAGCGGAAACCCGGACGGTGACGCGGCCGACCCCGGCGTACCTTCGCAGCGCGACCGGTGGGATCGGCGCGAGGGCAGCGTTCTGCCGCCCCCGCCGGACCTGGTGCCCCAGCCGGACCTGGTGCCCCCGGTGGACCTGCCGCCCCCCGACGCCGGTCTGATCGAACGGATGCGCGCGGGCGACGACACGGCGTACGAGGAGCTGTACCGCCGGCACGCCGGGGCCGTCCGCCGCTATGCCCGTACCTGCTGCCGCGACTCGCACACCGCCGACGACCTCACGGCCGAGGTGTTCGCCCGCATGCTCCAGGCCGTACGCGGCGGCAGCGGCCCCGAGCACGCCGTGCGCGCGTATCTCCTCACCACCGTCCGCCGGGTCGCCGCGAACTGGACGAAGACGGCCAGACGCGAGCAACTGGTCGACGACTTCGCGGTGTTCGCCGCACAGGCCGTCCGTGGATCCGAGATCTCCGGCGGCGACACCCTCGACCTCGGCGCGGACGTACGCGCCATGCACGAGGCCGAGCAGTCCATGGCCATGCGGGCCTTCCGCTCGCTGCCGGAGCGCTGGCAGGCCGTGCTGTGGCACACCGAGGTCGAGGACGAGTCCCCGAGCGAGGTCGCCACGCTCTTCGGCCTCGACGCCAACGGCACCCGTGTGCTCGCCAGCCGCGCCCGCGAAGGCCTCAAGCAGGCCTACCTCCAGGCGCACGTCAGCACCACGCTCACCATGGACGAGGAGTGCGCGCGCTACGCCGACCGGCTCGGCGCCTACGCCCGGGGCGGCCTGCGCACCCGTGCCGAACGGGGGCTGCGCAAGCACCTGGAGGAGTGCGCCAGGTGCCGCCTGGCCGCCGGCCAGATCAAGGAAGTAGCCGGCGGGATCCCCGCCGTCGTGCCGGTCGCGGTCATCGGCTGGTTCGGTGCCGCCGGATACGCGAAGGCCGTCGCGCTCATCGCCGGTGGCGCCGGAGCGGGAGCCGCGGGCGCGGCAGCCGCGGCGGGCGGCGGCTCCGGTGGGGCGAGCGCCGGAGGCGGCGCCGCGCTTTCCGAGGGGATCGGCGCGCCGGTCAAAGCCGGTGTCGCGGCGGGTGTCGTCGCGGTGGCCGCTGCGGTGGTGGCACTCGCCCTGGTCGGCAACGAGAGCCCCGCCCGGCGGCCCGAGGCAGGACCGGCCGCCTCACCCGCCGTCGAAGCGCCGGTGCCGTCGCCGACTCCGCCCAGGACATCCCCCGCGCCCAGTCCACCGACGGTGGTTCACAGGCCGGCGCCGACCCCGCCCCTCAAACCGGGGCTGAGGCCCGCCCCGAAGCCGACACCCAGGGCGAGCCCGAGCCCGCCCCCCACACCGGCTCCGGCTCCGACTCCCGCTCAGCCGCCGAAACCCACCCCGACGAAGGCCGGCCCGAAGCCCACGCCGGCCCCGCCGCCTCCCCCGCCCGCCCCGGTCGTCTACCAGTGGAGCGAGCTGGAGTACGACGTCATCGGCGACCACACCAAGCCGGAGATGAGGCTGGGCGAGAGCAGCTGGGTCTGGCAGCGCGACGGAATGAGGATCGCGGACACCCGGTACGCGCCCGGAGTGACCGTCCACGGCCGGTCCTCCGTCACCATCGAGTTCAACCGCAGTTGCAGCTCGTACGACGCGATGGTCGGTGTCGACGACCTGATGCTGGGCCTGGGCAAGGTGCGGTTCTCCGTCTACGCGGACGGGTCCCCCTTGTGGCAGTCGCCGCTGATCGAGGGCGGCGACCGGGCGGTCCCCGTCCATGTGAACCTCACCGGCCACCGGACGATCCGGCTCGTCGTCGAACCCCACAGCCCGTTCGACTCGGCGTCGCTGGGGGATTGGGCCGAGTCGAAGTTCCTGTGCCGATGACAGTTCCTGTGCCGATGACACCTACTCGGCGGGGAACTCCTTGAGCGCCTCGGTCAAGTCACTCAGCGCGTCCTCCTGCGTATAGCCGGCCCCCCGGGCGCGCTCAGAGTCGTAGCGGTCCTGGCCGAGCGCCGCGAGGGCTGCGGCTTCGGTGCGCCGGGCCTCGGCGCTCTCACGGGCGGGACGCAGATCCCCGCCGCGCCAGCGGGTGCCGGCGGCGAGCAGCCGGGTCGCGACCGGGTGGGCGCCCACCTCCGTGAGGAGCCGCGCCGCGACCTCGACGAGGCCCGACGCCACCACGTCGGCGCACCGCCCGTCCATCGCGTCCCGCAGCGCGGCGTTCAGCTTCCGCAGGCCCCGCGCAGGGCCGGACTCGGCGGCCGTGACAATGGCGTCGACCCAGTCCAGCGCCGCCATGAACTGCGGCGGCGGAGTGCCCCGGCGACTCTCCTCACGCGCGCTCTCGCACAGTTCGCGCGCGCGGGCGACGTCCCCGTCGTCCAGGACCACTTGGGCGCGCAGCAGATGGACGAACGCCCGGGAATCCATCACCCCGTACAGGTCGGCTGCGGCGCTCGCCTCGTCCAGGGTGGCCAGGGCCACGGACCGCTCGCCCGCGCGGTAGGCGATCTCGGCCAGCCGCGCCATCAGGAACGGCACCTCGGCGTACGCCCCCACCTCGTAGGCGAGTCGCAGCGCCTCCTCGTACTCGCCCTTCGCCTCGTCGAACCGGCTGCGCGCCATCGCCGCCTCACCGGCCGCGCTGCACACCTGGGCCCGCATCCAGCGGTCCCCCACCCGTCGGCTGAGCCCGCGCAGTTCCGCCAGGTCCTCGTCCACCCCGGGCATACCGCCCGGGGCGTCGACGGCCACGTGCGTATGGAACATCAGGGCGACACCGATCTCCCATTCGCCGCCGTACTCACGGCAGTTGGCGACCGCCTTGTCCATCGCGGGCCGTGCGTCGTCCGGATCGCCCAGGAAGTGCGAGGCCATCGGCCAGATGATCCCCGGCATGCGCGCCGCGTCCGGACCGCCCTTCTCGAAGGCGGCCCGCACCCGCCCCACGTACTCCCGCAACCGCACGTCCCCCCACTCGTCCAGCGGGACGACGTCCACCTTCATGAACAGGTGGAGCATGCGCAGCCGCATCCGCATGGCGCGCAGCGGGTGCCGCTCGTCGCGCTCGGGATGATCGAGAAGTGCGCCGACCGGATCTACGCCCTCGAGCTCGGAGAAAAGGCTTTCACCGGCGGCGGACGCGACACCGACGGCGGTCTCCGGGCCGGCGGCGGTCGACGCGCCACCGCTCGCGGCATGAGGCCCGCTGCCACCACGGCCACTGCTCGCGCCATGAAGCCCACTGCCACCACCGCCACCGCCGCGAATGCCGTTTCGGCCACCGCCACCGATTCCACCGACGCCATGGCTGCCACTGCCGGCTTGGCTGCCGCTGCCCGTGTCGCCGCCGGTCGCCGTCGCGCAGTCGCCGGCGGTCGTCGCACGGTCCCCGGCCGGCGCGTCGAGCAACGCGCCCAGTCTCAGGACGAGTTCCGTCCATTCGGCGCCCTCGCGATGGAAGTTGCGCAGCCACCAGAACCAGCCCATGTCGAGGACCAGGGCACCCGCCTCCTCCTCGTCATGGGCGGCGAGCGTGCGGTGGAGGGCCGCCCGGATGTTGTCGAGCTCGGTCTCCAGGCGCCGGATCCAGGGGAGTTGGCCGGCGGAGCGCAGCTGGGGCTCGGCCTCCTCCGTCAGGGCGCGCACCCACGCGCGGTGGCGCCGCTCGGCGGCGGCGCGCAGTTCGGGAACTTCAGCGGCGCGCTCGGTGGCGTACTCGTGGATGGTCTCCAGCATGCGGTAGCGCATCCCGCCGCCGGCACCGTCCTCAAGGGTCCCCGCGCCCCCCGCGGTCCCGGTGCCACCGCCGCCTTCCCCACTGCCCTCGCTCCGGCCGCCGCTCTCTCCGCCGTGCCGGCCACGCCCGCCGTGTTCGCCGTACCCGTCGCCGTATCCGCCGCCGCATGTTCCAGCCGTACCGTCCATGGCCGCCGTGCCGACCATGCCGTCCGGGGTGGCGACCAGGAGGGACTTGTCGACGAGCGCGCCGATGAGGTCGGCCGCGGGACCCGTGCACACGGCCTCCGCGGCCGCCAGGTCCCAGCCGCCCGCGAACACCGACGCCTCGCACAACACGGTCCGCTCCCGCTCGTCGAGCAGATCCCAGGACCAGTCGACGACGGCACGCAGGGTCTGCTGGCGGGGCAGCACCGTACGGCTTCCGGAGGTGAGCAGCCGGAAACGGTCGTCGAGCCGGTCGGCGATCTGCCGGGGGGTGAGCAGCCGCAGCCGGGCGGCGGCCAGCTCGATGGCCAGCGGCAGGCCGTCGAGCCGTCGGCAGATCTCGTCCACGGCGGCGGAGTCGTGGAGCGCGGTGCCGGCGTCGGGGCGGACGACCGAGGCCCGCTCCATGAAGAGGCGGCGCGCGGAATCGGGCGGGAGCGGCTCGACCGGGCGCACCAACTCGCCTGGGACGCCGAGGGGTTCACGACTGGTGGCGAGGATCGTGAGCCCCGGGCAGCGGGTCAGCAGCGTCTCGGCGAGTTCGGCCGCCGCGTCGATGACGTGCTCGCAGTTGTCAAGGATCAGGAGCTCGCTGCGCGGGGCGCAGTACTCCACGAGCAGGGCGACCGGGTCGTCCTGCGGAACCGCCATCTCGTTGGTGATCAGCGCGGTCTCACGCAGACCGAGGGCGCTGACCACCGCGCCCGGGACCGCCTCGGGCCGGTCGAGCGGGGCCAGCTCGACCAGCCACGCCCGCGAAAGCCCGGCGGCGGCTTCCTCGGCGAGGCGGGTCTTTCCCGAACCACCTGGTCCGGTCAGCGTGACCAGGCGTGCCCCCTGCACATCCGAACGGATGGCCCCGAGCTCGCGTTCCCGCCCGACGAACGAGTTCAAACGGGGACGAATGTTCCCGGTTCGCTGAGCACGGGAGGGGTCCCCGGAACTGAGACCGGCGGTCGGCCCGGACGGCGCGGCAGCACCCGTGCCGGATCGGGGCCCCTGCGGCCCGCGAGCATCCGACGGGTCCAGCAGCGCGGCGTGCAGGGCCCGGAGTTCGGGCCCTGGATCCGCGCCGAGACCGTCCATCAGCCCACGGCGCACGTCCTCGAACGCGGCCAGCGCGTCGGCGCCGCGGCCGGTCTCGCGCAGCGCGCGGATGAGCAGAACGTGCAGCGCCTCGTCGTACGGGTGGGCCGTCGTCAGTTCCTTCAACTCCGGTACGACGTCGGAGGCGCGGCCGAGTCGCAGGTCCGCCTCGACGCGACTGCGCGTCGCCTCCAGACGCAGGGCCTCCGGGCGGGTCGCGGCGGTGCGGTCGGGGAGGTCCGCGAGGGCGGGGCCGCGCCACAGGGCGAGGGCTTCGCGCAGTCGGGCGGCGGCGGTACGGGCGTCGTCGTGGTCGAGCGCGGTCCTGCCCTCCGTGACGAGCCGTTCGAACACGAACAGGTCCACGTCGTCCTTGGCGGCCCGGAGCCGGTAGCCGCCGGCCTCCGAGGCGACCGCGTCCTTCCCGATGGCCCGGCGGAGGCGGCCGACCAGTGCATGCAGCGCGGCCGGAGCGTCCTGGGGACGATCGTCCGCCCACACCTCGTCGATCAGGGTGTCCGGGGTGATCGTGCGGGCGGGGTGGCAGGCCAGGGCCGTGAGCAGCGCGCGTACCCGGGGGCCGCCCACAGTGACCAGGGCCCCCCGGTCGTCCTTTACCTGGGCAACCCCCAGAATCCTGTACCGCACGCCCCTATTCTCACCGTCTCACCCCGGCGAGGACACCGCGTTACCCCGGCGAGCCCACCACGACCGCCCTCACCTTCCCGAGTCCCCCTGCCCCCGGCACAGCCACAGCCTTTTTCGCCCCCTCCGCCCCTGCCCTTCCCGTACCTGGGGCTCCGCCCCGGACCCCGCTCCTCGAACGCCGGAGGGGCTGAATCCTGCCCCGCTGTCGAAACCGGAGCCGGGCGCCCGAAGGGATCAGGCCCGCTGAGCCCCCGCCCCCAACGCCCTCCCCTGCGGAACGATCCCTGCAGGAACGGCCCGCTGCCGCGCCGGCGTGCCCGTCCAGCAGGTCCCGCGCCGGGCCAGCAACCGCCGCAGCCACAGTTCGAGCGAGACGAGATCGGCCAGCCCGTCGAGGGGCAGCGGTGCCCCCTCCGCGGCCGCGCGCAGCGCCTTGCGGACGACTCGCGCCTCGACCAGCCCCGCCTGCGCGAGCAACGGTGTGTCGAACAGGGAGATCAGGGAATCGGCCGCCACCCGCAGCCCCGTACGGGCCGCCGCCGCGGAGGACGCGTGGGACGGCGCCCCCCACCCGGGAGGCAGCTCGGCGACACCGGCCCCCTCCAGCACCGTGCGCAGAATCGCCCCCCGCGCCCCCGGCTGCACCCGCAGCGCCTCCGGCAACGCACGGCACGCCCGGACGACCTGGTTGTCCAGGAAGGGCGTGTGCAGCCGCTGGAAGCGGATTTCGGCGGCCTGCTCCAGGACGCGTACGTCCGCCGCGTGGCGGGCCAGCGCGGCACGCGCGCGGAAGTCCCCCGGCCGTTGCCCGGGACCGACGTTCGGCCGCCCCCCGCCGGCCTGGAGGCGAACCGATACTTCAGCCAGCGCCTCCCCGGTCAGCCAGCGCGCCGCGGGCCCGGGTCCGGCCCAGCTGAGCGCGGCCAGCGACGCGCCCACCGCACCTCCGGGGTCCTCGAACCGCCGCTGCAGCAGCTGCTCGGCGAGGACGTCGACTCCGGTGCGGTAGGGCGTACGGGCGAGCTTGCGCGCCGCGCCGTAAACGCGCGCGGGGACCATCACCGACCCGTCGGCCTTCGTCAACGCGGCGACGGGCCGCACCAGATGGCGCCGCTTGCGGTCCATGAGCAGGTCGGCGAGGCGGGCCGGATGGGCGTCCAGCACCTGCCGCGCGCCGTAGCCCGTGAAGTGGTCCGCGCTGCCGGAGGCGAGCCGCGCGCGGTGGCGTGCCGCCGTCACCAGGGACGGCCCCGGCTCGTCGGTCAGCGGCCCCTCCAGGTCGGCGTAGGGAAGGGTCTCCTCGCCTCCGGTGACGACCACGTGGTGCAGCCGGGGATTCGCGGCCAGCGTCCCGGCCCGCTCCAGTTCCGCCTCGCGTCCCCGCACGGCGAGGTCGTTGAAGGTCACCGCCAGGAGCCGTTCCCCGGCGCCGGTGCCGTGTCCGAGGACCGTGCCGGGCGCTCCGGGAAGCCCTGCGGCGAGCAGTGCGAGGGTCCCCGAGGCGGGCCCTCCGGAGAGGTCGGCTCCGATGCCCGGCACCGGCGTCCCGCGCGCGGCGCGCCGCTCGGCGGGTCCCATTCCGGGCACGGGCCCGGGGTCCACATCGGCACCGGGCACATGGCGGGGAGCGGACAGGCGTGCGCGGACGGCCTCCACGAGGGCGTCCCGTACGGCGTCCACGGCGATCGTGGGATCGGCGGTGGGCGCGGCGACGGCGAGGGAGGCGACGGGCTCGTACCCGGCGATCTCGCGCGCCCCGGCCCTCAGGATGAGTGTGTGTCCCGGCGGAATGCGGCGCACGCCCTCGTACGGGGTGGAGTCGTGCACCGCGGCCGGTACGTCGGGGGCGGCGAGCATCGCGGCCAGGTGCCCGAAGTCGAGGTTGGCCTCGATGAGGTCGGCGAGCGGGAGCGCGGCGGTCGCGTAGGCCGTACCGCCCGCCCAGGGGGTGTAGAACACGGGCCGCGCGCCGGCGAGATCACCGCAGACGGTCACCCGGCGGCCGACCTGGACGACCGCGGTGTAGCTGCCGGACCAGTTGGTGAGATGGCGAAGTGCTCCGCCGCGCGCGGCGAACAGTCCGACCCGCAGTTCCTCGTCGGAGGCACCGCAGATGCCGAGGACGGCGATGCGGTTCTGCGCGTCGGCCTTCACCACGCGGACCTCGTCGGGGCGCCAGTCGCCGACGGCCCACAGCGGATCGGGATCGCCCCACAGGAGTTGGGAACCCACCGGGTGCACGGTCTCGCCGTCGTTCCCCGTGGCGCCCGCCGAGCCGATCGCGGACGCTTTGGCGACGGTGCTGCTCCACCCCACCAACCATCGCATCGCCGCCTCCACAGGCTGTGGACAACCAGTGCACCGTACGAACTCGGCACCATGCTGCCACGAAGGAGGCGTGTGGGAGGGTTCCTGCGGCGGCTTGTGCTCCCCGAAGTGCGCCCCCGTGCGAACGTCCGCGCCGCCGCGAGACGGCCGCACAACCGGCAAATGCCGTGCAGGCAGGGCCTGTTGGGGCACTCGGGTGCCACCGCGCGCACCCAAGGGGAATCACCCCCGAACGGCCCAGGAACCGCAGCCGATCTGCCGCCGAACACCCCCGAGCCGCCGCCGATCCGTCGCCGAACAACCCCTGAACCGTCCCCCGCCCGGCAGTTGACCCGCCGCTTGACGGAGCAGGGCGACCACGACACCGCCGTCACCCGCCCCGACACCGCGTGCGAAGCGATCGGATGCAACGCGAGGCAACGAGACATCAACTCGGCCGCGGAGAAGGCTCCCGGCACCCCGCGGCACCCAACTGTCGACGCGACCGGCGGCCGGTCCGGCACCCGGGCCGACAACGCGGCCGACGCGCCCGCCGACACCCGACCTGCGCGCCGACGCCCCCCGCGACCACCTCTCCCGCATCACCCGACCCCCAACGGGTCGACGCGAATGCGCCCCCGATACGCTCCCTCAGGACGCCCTTAGCGCCCTCAACTGACGTGGTGGGAGCCCTAATCACCCTCAGGGGTGGCCATCGATTTTCGGCCAAATCGGTGATGGACGGACAGGCGCGGACACGCTCCGTACAGGCCTTGCGCACCGCTTCGGCAACGCACAGTCCGGGAGGCGGAGTTCGCCTCCCGGACCGGTCCGCCGCCCGCGGGGATGTAGGCGGCGGTGTCCCCCAGCCCACTGGATCCAGTACAGCGGGCCGACCCACGCACGTTCCATGGAAGCGCTCCCCACCGTGGCCGGAGAAGAGCGCACGGACGGGCGCACGGCCACACAACAGGAGCACGCCGCGACAGTCCGTACAGTCGTACGGACCACAATCCCGCCAACCGGACGTACGCCCCTTAACGCTGGGGATCGGGCGAACTACGCTGGGTTTACGAATGCCGCGTGGTTATGCCATTGCGGCAGCCGTCTGTGTCGAGGGGTGGCGCATGTCCAGGGAGCAACGCGGGCCGAACGAAAAACTCGGCGCCGTTCTCGCCCTCGCGGGAATCAGCAACGCAGGACTCGCGCGTCGCGTCAACGATCTTGGCGCTCAACGCGGGTTGACTCTTCGCTACGACAAGACGTCGGTGGCGCGCTGGGTGTCGAAAGGCATGGTGCCGCAGGGCGCCGCGCCGCACCTCATCGCGGCCGCCATCGGCCAGAAGCTCGGCCGTCCGGTGCCGCTCCACGAGATCGGGCTGGCCGACGCGGATCCCGCGCCGGAAGTGGGCCTCGCCTTCCCCCGTGACGTCGGGCAGGCGGTGCGGTCGGCGACGGAGCTGTACCGCCTCGACCTCGCCGGGCGCCGGGCCGGCGGCGGCATCTGGCAGTCGCTGGCCGGCTCCTTCGCCGTGAGCGCCTACGCGACTCCCGCCTCACGCTGGCTGATAACCCCGGCCGACAGTTCGGTGGCGCGCGAGGTGAGCCCCGGTGAGGGCTCCGGAGCACCGCTGAAGGTCGGCCACAGCGATGTGCTGAAGCTCCGCGAGGCGGCGGAGGACGCCAGGCGCTGGGACTCCAAGTACGGGGGCGGTGACTGGCGTTCGTCCATGGTGCCGGAGTGCCTGCGGGTCGAGGCGGCACCCCTGCTGCTCGGCTCGTACACCGACGAGGTCGGCAGAGCGCTGTTCGGCGCGTCGGCGGAGCTCACCCGTCTCGCGGGCTGGATGGCCTTCGACACGGGCCAGCAGGAGGCCGCGCAGCGCTACTACATCCAGGCGCTGCGGCTGGCCCGCGCGGCCGCCGACGTGCCCCTCGGGGGCTACGTCCTGGCGTCCATGTCCCTCCAGGCGACCTACCGCGGCTTCGGCGACGAGGGCGTCGACCTCGCCCAGGCCGCCCTGGAACGCAACCGCGGACTCGCCACCGCCCGCACCATGAGCTTCTTCCGGCTCGTCGAGGCACGTGCCCACGCGCGCGCGAGCGACGCCCAGGCGGCCGGCGCGGCGCTGAAGGCGGCCGAGGGCTGGCTGGAACGGGCCCGTGACGGCGACAACGACCCGTCCTGGCTCGGCTTCTACGGGTACGACCGCTTCGCGGCCGACGCCGCCGAGTGCTACCGCGACCTGAAGGCACCGCGCCAGGTACGCCGGTTCACCGAACAGGCGCTGTCGAAGCCGACGGAGGAGTTCGTGCGTTCGCACGGACTGCGCCTGGTGGTGTCGGCGGTCGCCGAACTGGAGTCCGGCAACCTGGACGCGGCGTGCGAGCAGGGCGTGCGAGCGGTGGAGGTCGCGGGGCGCATCTCCTCCGCGCGCACCACCGAATATGTGAAGGACCTGCTGCACCGGCTGGAGCCCTACGGCGACGAACCGCGCGTGGTGGAGCTGCGGGAGCGGGCGCGTCCGCTGCTGATGGCCCCGGCCTAGAGGCTGACGGCGCCGGCCCAGAACCGACGGGTCCGGGGTGGACAGGGCGCCACGGCCCCGCGGCGCAAAAAAAGCGCGGGGCGCGGTTCTCGGGTTTGAGGGCATTGTCAGTGGCGCAGTGCACTATCGAAGCCGGGAGGTGGTGCAGATGCGGAGCGCGTACGACTGCGATGTGCTGGTGATCGGCGGCGGGATCGTCGGCCTGTCGACGGCGTATGCCATCACGCGCGCGGCGCCGGGCACCCGGGTGACGGTGCTGGAGAAGGAGCGGGGGCCCGCCCGGCACCAGACCGGGCGCAACAGCGGGGTGATCCACAGCGGGATCTACTACCGCCCCGGCTCCCTGAAGGCGCGGTACGCGGTGCGGGGCGCCGCCGAGATGGTCAAGTTCTGCGCGGAGTACGACATCGCACACGCCGTCACCGGCAAGCTGATCGTCGCGACGGAGAAGTCGGAGCTCCCCCGGCTGCACAGCCTGGTGCAGCGCGGCCGGGAGAACGGCATTCCGGTCAAGGAGCTGGGCCCCGCCCAGCTCGCCGAGCACGAGCCCGAGGTCCGCGGCCTCGCCGCCATCCATGTCGGCACCACGGGCGTCTGCGACTTCGTGGCGGTGGCGCGCAGGCTCGCGGAGGCCTCCGGGGCGGAGATCCGGTACGGGGCGCACGTGGTGCGCGCCGACCGCCGCCCCCGCCTCGGTGTCGCCGTGCGCACGTCCGACGGGACGATCGTCCGCGGACGGGTGCTCGTCAACTGCGCGGGACTGCACTGCGACGAGACGGCCCGGCTCATGGGGGACGACCCCGGAATGCGGATCGTGCCCTTCCGCGGCGAGTACTACACGCTGGCGCGGCCGGAGCTGGTGCGGGGCCTGGTGTACCCGGTTCCGGACCCCGCGTTCCCGTTCCTCGGCGTCCATCTCACCCGGGGCATCGACGGCGGCGTCCACATCGGCCCCAACGCGGTGCCCGCGCTCGCCCGGGAGGGATACGGGTGGGGGGTCGTCCGGCCCCGGGAGCTGGGCGCGACCCTGTCCTGGCCGGGTTCCTGGCGGATAGCGCGACGGCACTGGCGCTACGGAGCCGGGGAGCTGCGCCGGTCGCTGTCCAAGGCCGCGTTCACGGAGGCGGTGCGGCGGCTGCTGCCCGCGGTGACCCCGGAGGACCTGATTCCCGCCGCCGCCGGGGTCCGCGCCCAGGCGGTCCTGCGGGACGGCACCCTGGTCGACGACTTCCTGATCAAGGAGGGCCCGAGGACGGTGCACGTACTGAACGCACCGTCCCCCGCGGCCACGGCCTCCCTGCCGATCGGCCGGGAGGTCGCCCGCCGTGCCCTGGCGGCCCTGGCAGCGGCCTGAGCGACCCACCCGGCGACGACGGGCCACTCCTGGACCCCGGCGCCGCAAGGGACCGCCCACCACCACCGACCCGCCCGCACTGCGACCGGGCACCCGGCGCCGCAAGGGCCCACTCATCATCACGATGAGCCGCCCGACGGCCGCCCGCCCGGCCCGCGACGGACCGCCGTCCACCGTCACGGGCCTCCCGGCACCACGACGAGGCACCGCGACAGGTGTCCGGCGTCCGGGTCCGACGACCGACGAGCGGCGACCGGCGACCGGCGACCGGCGCCAGGTTCAGGCGTTCGGCGACCGGCGACAATCGACGGGCATCGGGCGACAGGGGCACCTGACGTCACCAGGGCTGCCCCCAGGCCCCCGCCACCCGAGGGGGCCGGCCCCCGCACCACGCACCCCGCGACAGGCGTCAGGCGTCGTGGGCACCCGGCGTCACCAGGGCTGCCCCCAGGCCCCCGCCACCACGAGGGGGCCGGCCCCCGCACCCCGCGACAGGCGTCCGGCGTCCGGCGTCCGGCGTCCGGCGTCCGGCGCCAGGGTCAGGCGCTCGGCGACAAGCGACGGGCATCAGGTGTCAGGGGCACCCGGCGTCACCAGGGCTCCCCCCGGGCCCCCGCCACCACGAGGGGGCCGGCCCGCACCCCGGCGCCCGTAAAATCGACCCCACTGTGTCTGACTTCCTCGACTCCACCGAAGAGACCCGGCCCGCCTCCGCCGAGGACGGCCCGCCGCGTCACCACCGCGCCAAGGGCGGGCCCCGCTTCCCCGACGGTCCTCAGGCGGATCCCGCCGGCTCGCACTTCGAGCGGCGGATCCGGAGCTTCCAGCCGCGGCGGAGCCGGGTGACGACCGGGCAGGCGGACGCGTTGCAGCGGCTGTGGCCCAAATGGGGCCTGGACATCGACGGGCAGCGGACGCTCGACCTGGCGGAACTGTTCGGGACGGACGGCCCCGTCGTGCTGGAGATCGGCTTCGGCATGGGAGAGGCCACCGCGCAGATGGCGGCCGAGGACCAGGAGACCGGAATCCTCGCCGTGGACGTGCACACCCCGGGCCAGGGCAACCTGCTCAACCTCGCCGAGCGGAGCGGCCTGACCAACGTCCGGGTCGCGAACGGCGACGCGATCATCCTGCTCCGCGAGATGCTCCCGCCCGCGTCCCTGAACGGCCTGCGCGTCTACTTCCCCGACCCCTGGCCCAAGAAGCGGCACCACAAGCGGCGGCTGATCCAGCCGGAGTTCCTGGATCTCGCCGCGACCCGTCTCGAGCCGGGCGCGCTCGTGCACTGCGCGACGGACTGGGAGCCGTACGCCGAACAGATGCTCGAAGTGCTGAGCGCGCACCCCGACTTCGAGAACACCCGGCCGGACGGCGGTTTCGCGCCCCGTCCGGAGTTCCGGCCCCTCACCCGTTTCGAGGGCCAGGGACTGGACAAGGGTCATGTGGTGAACGACCTCCTGTTCCGGCGCGTACAGCATCGAGACCAGCACACTCAGGGCGACTGACCCGCACACACCCTCCGGCGTCCCACGGGAATTCCCGTGACCTCCGGTTACTCTCGCGGGCCACGCCCTCCCTCGTTAGGGTCAATGCCGTGGCCATCCATCCTCCGTACCCGACACAGCCCGGCGGCCCCGCCGGACGTGCGCCGATACATCCGCACTGGTGGCAGCGCAGATGGGTCCGGTACGGAGCGCTGATCACCCTGCTCTCGATGTCGGGTCTGGTGATCCTCGCCCTCGTCCGCGAACAGACCGGAACCGAGGGCTTCCTGGTCGGCCTCGGACTGGCCGTGTTCCCCGTGCCGCTGCTCGTAGCCGCCTTCCGGTGGCTGGACCGGGTCGAGCCGGGCCCCTGGCGCAACCTGCTCTTCGCCTTCGCCTGGGGCGCCTGCGCGGCCGCGCTCATAGCGATCGTCGCCAACAGTTTCGCGACCCGGTGGATCGCGATGGCGACCGCGGATCCGTCCAGCGCCGACACGCTCGGCGCCACCGTCATAGCGCCCGTGGTCGAGGAGTCGGCGAAGGCGGCGGCCGTCCTGCTGGTCTTCCTCTTCCGCAGACGGGACTTCACCGGGATCGTCGACGGTGTCGTCATCGCCGGGATCACCGCCACCGGCTTCGCGTTCACCGAGAACATCCTCTACCTCGGCACCGCCTTCGGCTCCGACCAGCTCAGCGGGGAGAGCGGGCTCACCTCCGTCACCGCCGCGACCTTCTTCGTCCGCGTGGTGATGTCGCCCTTCGCGCATCCGCTGTTCACCGTGCTGACCGGCATCGGGTTCGGCGTCGCGGCGCTGTCCGCCGAGCGCCAGCATGTGCGCCGTGTGCTGCTCCCGCTCACCGGACTGCTCCTCGCGATGGGCATGCACGCGATCTGGAACAGCTCGTCGGACTTCGGCGAGTTCGGGTTCTTCGGGGTGTACGCCGCGTTCATGGTGCCCGCGTTCGGGCTGCTGACCTGGCTGGTCGTCTGGACCCGGCAGCGCGAACTGCACACTGTGCGCACGGAGCTGCCCGCGTACACCGTCGCCGGGTGGCTGGGCCCGACCGAACCGTGGGCCCTCGGCTCGATGCGGGCACGACGGCTCGCCCGCGAGTACGCGGGCCACCACTTCGGGAGGACCGCAGCACGCTCGGTGGCGGAGTACGAGGCGTACGCGACCTCGCTCGCGTTCCTGCGCCGCCGGGGGCGCAGCGGCCGGGCGGGCGCCGATTTCGTCGTACGGGAGCGCGAGTTGCTCGCCGAACTGTGGCGCCGCCGGGAGATCGCCCGTCCGGCCCTCGCCTACGCGGCCCGCGCGACAACACCGCTGCCCGCGCCACCGCCCTGGCCGGCCCACGGATACGGGTACATCGCCCCGCCCGCGCAGCCATACGGACCACCGGCACAGGCGTCGGCGCCGGCTCCGTATCCCGCGTACAACCCGTACCGCACGTAGGCGCGGAACGGCGGCCCCGGCAGGCCCGGAAGACGCCACCCCGGCGCGGGGCACCACCGTCATTCACCGGCGGTGTCGCGCCGTCGGCACGGCCCCTGCTTACGCCGAGGCCTTCGACAGCCGCGTCAGTTCCTCGTCCGTCAGCACCAGGTCCGCGACCCCCAGCAGCGCCGGGAGCTGCTCCACCGTGCGGGCTGAGGCGATCGGCGCGCCGACCGTCGGCTGTGCGGCCAGCCAGGCGAGGGCGACCGTCGGCACCGCGACGCCATGGGCCCCGGCGATCTCGTCGAGGGCGGCGAGGACCCGCGGCCCGCGTTCCGTACCGAGGTGCTTGGCCGCGCCCGCCGCCCGGGGCGAGTCGACCGTCGTTCCGGGGCGGTACTTGCCGGTGAGGAAACCGGAGGCGAGAGCGAAGTACGGGACGGCGGCCAGACCGGCCCGGGAGGCGACGTCCCGCAGGGCGCCCTCGTAGGTGTCGCGCGAGACCAGGTTGTACTGCGGCTGGAGCGCGACATACCGCGCGAGGCCCTCGCGGTCGGAGAACTCCAGGGACTCCTGGAGCCGCTCCGGCGAGATGTTGGAGGCGGCGATGTGCCGCACCTTGCCGGCCCTCACCAGTTCGTCGAGGGCGCCGATGATCTCGTCGACCGGCACCTCGGGCTTGTCGAAGTGGGTGTAGTAGAGGTCGATGTGGTCGGTGCCCAGGCGGCGCAGCGACGCGTCGGCCGCGGCCTTGATGTTGGCACCGGACAGCCCCGGGTACGCGGGGTGCTGGCTGACCTTGGTGGCGACCACGATGTCCGCACGGTTGCCGCGGGTCCTCAGCCACTTGCCGATGATGGTCTCGGACTCGCCGCCCTCGTTGCCCTCGACCCACGCCGAGTAGGAGTCGGCGGTATCGAGGAAGTTGCCGCCGGCGGCCGCGTAGGCGTCGAGCACGGCGAAGGACCGGGTCTCGTCGGCCGTCCAGCCGAAGACGTTGCCGCCGAGGGAGAGCGGGAAGACCTCGAGGTCGGACGAACCGAGCTTGCGAAGAGAAGTCATGTACGACGTCAACACCCGTGCCGGATGCACGTATTCCGGACTCACCCGGGACGGGCCGGTGCGCGCAAGCGTCCGCGTCTGAATGACCGGCGGTCCTGACGTCGGGGGGATGACGTCAGGACCGCCGGAGATCGGGGAGGACACGCGTACGGCACGCGTCAGGGGTCACACCCGTCCGCGTCGGACGCCGTACGGCTCATACGGCTCAGGAGCCCGTACGGATCAGGGGTTGAGGCCCTTGCTCTGGAGCCACGCCATCGGGTCGATGCCGGTGGCGGCGCCGCCGGGGTGCACTTCGAGGTGCAGGTGCGGCCCGGTGACATTGCCCGTCGCGCCCACGCGTCCGATGACATCGCCCGTGGCGACCTTCTGGCCCACGCTGACACTGATCGACGACTGGTGGCAGAACCACAGCTCCGTACCGTCGTCGAGGGTGAGGATCGTGCGGTAGCCGTACGATCCGGCCCAGCCGGCCTCGGTGATGGTGCCGCTGTGGATCGCCTTGATGAGCGTGCCGGTGGGCGCCGCGAAGTCGAGACCGGTGTGGTAGCCGGAGGACCACATGGAGCCGGCCTCGCCGAAGCGCGAGGTCAGGGTGTACGAGGAGGTCGGCAGCGAGTAGCTCTTGGCGAGCTCGGCGAGGCGCTCGGTCTCGGCCTTCGCCTTGGCCGCGTCCTCCGCCTTCTGCTTCGCGGCGGCGGCCTTGGCCTCCGCGTCGTCCTGCTGCTTGGCGGCAAGCGCGACGGCCTTCTTGGCGGCGGCAGTCTGGGCTGCCTGCTGAGTGGCGCTGTCGGCCTGGTTCTGCTGCGACTGGGCCTGCTGCATGATGCGGGAGCGCAGCGCCTCACCCGCGTCCGTGGCACCCTGCGCCGCGTCGGCGCTGGTCAGACCGGCGCTGGTGAGCGGAGTCGTGGAGCCCTTGGGGGCGCTGGATCCGCCGTCCGATATCAGGGCCTTGGCGGACTGGGTGACCGACGACAGGTCGGGCAGCGAGATCGAGACGGGCGGCTTGCCCGGCGCGGCGCTGGCGATGCCACCCGCGCCGACGGCGGCTATGACGCCGACGCCGAGAACCGTGGAGCTGCGGGCGAGTCCTCCGCCGCGCTGCTTGCCCGTGCGGTGCCGGCCGCGGACGGGAAGAACGGAATCCTCGGTGGGGTTCCACTCCTCCCAGGGGCCCTCGTCCTTGCCGTAGCCGAAGGTATGCGTGTCATTCGGCGCGAACGAGGTCGGCTGAGCGGGCCGGTCGGATGCCACGTGGGCGCACTCCTTTGCTTCCTTGCCGCCTACCGGGTTAGCTGACGGGTTCGGAGCAGGAAGGTCTCCTACGCGCGTATAGCCACCGCGTTCCCACGGCGGAATACGCTCGATTCACCCCAAGTTGATGGTTCCCCGGTTCCCTTGCGGGATTCGGCGCGTGCGCACGGAGCCACCTCTTGTGACGGCTGTAACGACCGCGCTGCGTTATCGAACGTTAATAGACCCAGGCACCGAATTCCAAGCTGTTCGGACTGATCATTAACGGCTTTTGGCCAGGACTTTGGGGTCATGAGCGGTGAAAAACGGGCGAGTTGACCTTATTCCGTCGACACGGGTTTCCTTGACGGTATGTCAGTTTCTATGCGGAGGGAGACGGTCCGGTCACCGTTCGTGACCGCGGCTGAAAAGGCTGTACATGTTGCGCGCGAAGGGCCTCCCGAGCTCTGCGGAATTCCCCTCGACGAACACCCGTCGACGAGCACGCGTCAAAAGCGCCGGACGGCGAGCAGCGCCATGTCGTCCGTCAAGGCGCGCCCGTATGCCGGCGGACCGCCTCGGAGAGGGCGGTCAGCAGCGCTTCGGGGCCGGGAAGGACCCGTCCGGCCAGCCACGCGGCCGGATCGTAGAACTTCCCGCGCGAATCACGGGCCTCGGAGAGCCCGTCGGTGTGCAGGAGCAGCATCGCCCCGCGCGGAAAGCGGCTCTGCACCGCCCGGTCGGGCCAGGTTCCCAGCTCGCTCATCCCGAGCGGCAGCGCGAAGGGCTCGGCGGTGAGCGTGACGAGCGTGCCGTCCGGATGCAGGAGCAGGGGCGGCGGATGGCCGCGGTTGACGATGCGGACGACGTCGTCGTCGGGCGGGATCTCCGCCAGGACGGCGGTGGTGAACTCCTCGAACGCGTCGGGGCTCTCGTGCAGGGTGCCCGGGCGCGTCAGCGCCCGCTCCAGGCGCCGTGCGACCGCCTCCTGCTCGGCCGCCTCCCGGAACGCGCCGACCACCACGGCGACGGCGGCCACCGCGGTCATCCCCTTCCCCCGTACGTCCCCGACGACCAGCCGCACGCCGTACGGGGAGTCCTGCACCGCGTACAGGTCGCCGCCGATGAACGCGTCCTCCTGTGCCGCCTCGTAGCGGGCCGCGACATCGAGGCCGTCGATCCGCGCCGCGGGCTCGGGCAGCACGGCGCGCTGCGCGAACTCGGCGATCTCCCGGACGGAGGCGAGCCGTTCGTCACCGCGCCGGACGACGATGTTGAGGAGGACGGCGAGGACGGCGGCGGTCGCCACGGTGACCGTCTCGGTGACCGCGTCGACCTGCAGGACGATGCCGAGCAGACAGTGGACCAGGAGCACGGCGCCGACGGCGCCGGCGCCGGTGAGGAGGGTGCCGCGCAGCGAGTAGAGGGGCGCGGCGACCAGGGGTGCGGCCGTGAAGAGGGGTGCCGCGGTGAATTCCGACGGCGTGAAGTAGTCGTAGAGGATCCCGGCGGCCACGAACAGCGCCGGCAGGGTGCGGACGAAGGCGCGCGCGAAGAAGATCCTGCGGGAACCCGCTCCCGCCGGACCGGGCGGCGCGGGCGGCGCGGCGTTCCCGGGCCCGCGGCCACCACCGGACGACGGCCCGTCGGCCCGGTCATGGAGTTCTCCGGTCCGCTGCTCACCTCCTGGCTGCCCCACCCGTCCAGAAGACCCGGAGCGCGGACGGCGGGCGACCGGTGTGGCCCGACCGGGGGATGCCGCCGACTGCCGGAGGAAACCCGCCCGGGGACAAACACCAAGGGCCGGAACTCGTTTCCGAGTTCCGGCCCTTGGCCTTGAGTAGCGGGGACAGGATTTGAACCTGCGACCTCTGGGTTATGAGCCCAGCGAGCTACCGAGCTGCTCCACCCCGCGTCGTTAAGACCAGTGTACGCCATCCGCGGGACCCGAAGCACACACGTTTAAACGCACCGCTTCAGCGGCTGGTCCGGCAGATGCCCGTTGGGTGCCTTGGCCCGGTCCGCGTACTCGGGGAGGACGACGACGTCGGCGCCCGCGGCGGCGAGGAGCCCGTTCCCGTCTGCGTCCGTGACGAAGGTGTCGGGCTCGCGCCAGGCGGTGACGACCCGGCACACACCGGCGTCGAGGATGAGCCGGGCGCACGGCGCGGGCCGGGAGGCGCGGTGGGCGCACGGCTCCAGGCTGCTGTAGACGGTGGCGGCGGCCAGTCGCGGATCGGCGGGGTCGATCTTGGCGAGGGCGGCCTCCTCCGCGTGCACGACGGGGTCGTCGCCCTCGCGGGAGTGGCCCCGGGCCAGCTCGGTCCCGTCGGCCGCGACCACCACGGCGCCCACGCTGAACGCGGTCTTCGACGGCGGGCACAGTGCCGCCAGCTCGCAGGCGAGCTCCAGCCAGCGCCGGTCCGCCGCGGAGGCGAGGGGGCCGGTGCCGGGCGCGGTGGGGACGTACCGGATGAGCACGACGTCCCCGACGGGCCGTGTCTCCACCAGCCGCAGCCGGCCCAGGGGATACGCGCCGGGCCCGAACAGCCGCGGCGCGTCCGGCTGCCCGACGAAGAGGGGGGCGACGGCGAGCTGCAGTTCGTCGGCGAGTCCCTCGCGCACGAGCTGGGTGTGGACCTTCCCGCCGCCTTCGACCATGAGGCGGCGCACCCCCCGTACGTCGTGAAGGTGTTCCAGCAGCACACGCCAGTCGAGGTCGGGCCCGGTCGGGACGACGTCGACGCCGACGAGGCCGTGCAGCAGGGCGGCTGCCCGCGGCGCGCCCTTGTCCGTCGTGTAGACGACCTTCTCGCCGCCCGTGTGCCAGAACTGCGCCTGCGGGTCGAGATCACCGGAACCGCTGACGGTGACCTTCAGCGGGTACTCGGGACGGCCGCCGGCGACGCGGGCCGCACGTCGTTCGGCGGAGTTGACCAGGAGCCGTGGATTGTCCGTGCGCAGCGTGCCGGCGCCCACCAGGATCGCGTCGCTGGACGCCCGCACCTCGTCGACCCGGTCGAAGTCGGCCGGGCCGGAGAGCAGCAGCCGCTCGGGGCCGATGTCGTCCAGGAAGCCGTCGAGGGAGACGGCGGCGGACAGCAGGACGTAGGGACGGGGCATCGGGACGCATCCTCCGGTCACACGGGCACAGTGGTTCAAGTTTTAAACAATACCTAGACTGGTCTCATGACGACCCGCTGGCTCTCCGCCGCCGAACAGCGCGCCTGGCGCTCGTACCTCTCCGCGACCTCCCTCCTGGAGGACGCCATCGACCGCCGACTGCAGGCCGAGGCGGGGATGCCCCACCTTTACTACTCCATCCTGGCCAAGTTGTCCGAGGCACCGGACCGGCGGCTGCGGATGACCGACCTCGCCGAGGCCCAGAAAATCACCCGCAGCCGTCTGACGTACGCGGTGACCCGGCTGGAAAAGGACGGCACCGTACGCCGGGAGGGCTGCCCCACCGACAAGCGCGGGCACATGGCCGTCCTCACCGACGAGGGCTTGGCCCTCCTGGAGCGGGTGGCGCCGGGACACGTCGAGACGGTGCGAACGGCGATCTTCGACCATCTGACGCCTGAGCAGGTGGAACAGCTGGATGAGATCTGCGGAACCATCACACGGGCGATCCAGGACGGGAATTCCGGGGCGGCCGGGGAAGATCTGCCGTGGCGGCGGCGTTCCTGCTCCTCGTGAAGGACGCGCGCGAGGCGTGAACCCCATTGCTTGAAGTTTGAAGCAGATGTAGGGTCTCCTCCCGAGACAGTGCTTCAAATCTGAAGCACAATCTCGTACGGACCCGCTGGACGGAGAGACAAGATGCGCGACCACCCCACCGCCACCGTGCGCACCCGCGTCCGCGTGCCCCTGCGCTTCGGCGACGGCTACTCCGTCGACGCGGAACTCGTGACCTTCCACGGCCTCGACGACAACAAGGAGCACCTGGCCGTCGTCCTCGGCGAGCCCGGCGAGAACCCACTGGTGCGGCTGCACTCCGAGTGCCTGACCGGCGATGTGTTCGGCTCGGCCCGCTGCGACTGCGGACCCCAGCTGCGCGAGGCGGTGGAGCAGATCGCGGACCGGGGCGGTGTCCTGCTGTACCTGCGCCAGGAGGGCCGCGGCATCGGCCTCTACAACAAGCTCGACGCGTACGCCCTCCAGGACCAGGGTCTCGACACCTACGCCGCCAACGCGGCTCTCGGCCTGCCCGAGGACGACCGCGACTACACGGCGGCCGCCCAGATGCTCCGGGCCCTCGGCATCGACTCCCTCGACCTGCTCTCCAACAACCCGGACAAGGCCGAGCAGCTCCGCGACCTCGGCATCACGGTCTCCCGCCGTGTCCCGACGGGCGTCTTCACCACCGCCCACAACGTCCGCTACCTGCGCGCCAAGGTCCTCCAGACCCAGCACACGCTCCCACTGCCGGAACTCACGGAGACCACGGAACTCACGGGACTCACGGGACTCACGGCGGGCTGACACCCCGGCACCCCGACTCGCGGGCCTGCGCCACACGTTCCCTCGGGCCGGCAGCGGTCCAGTAGGTCGGCGTGAGACCCCCCGGAACGAAACTAGCCCCCGGCTCAGATCGCTCTGAGCCGGGGGCTCTTCCGTAGACCCTGTGGGACTCGAACCCACAACCAATGGATTAAAAGTCCACTGCTCTGCCAATTGAGCTAAGGGTCCCCGCACCGGACAACACCGACACGGCGCACCGGCCCGCGCCGATGCATCCCCGAGCATAGCGGGACGTGGCCGGGACGCCGATCGGGTATCGGGTCCCGGCCGCGCCAAAAGCGCACAAGGTCAGGGATCGACCGGTTCGGGCGCACCCTTGCGGGCGGCCTCGCGGGCGATCGTGCGCTGGTGGTCGGGGTTGAGGAACCAGTGCCGGGCCGAGGCCAGCCACCAGGCCGCGGCGAAGCCGAGGACGACGAGGACGGCGATCGGGGCGTAGTTGAACGTCTCCCAGGTGACCGGGGAGACCTGGGGCAGCATGAACAGGATCGTGATGACGGCCACCCAGACGATCGCGATCACCCCCACGGGGCGGGACCAGCGGCCCAGATGCCAGGGCCCGCGCTCGAAGGCGTCGCCCTTGCGCACCCTCAGCAGCGTCGGGATGACGTAGGCGACATAGAGGCCGATCACCGCGATCGACGTCACGGCCGCGTAGGCCGCGTAGTTGATCAGGTACGGCAGGCCGAGCAGCAGGGCGCCCAGCGCGGCCAGCCAGACCGCCGCCACGGGGGTCCGCGTGCGCGGGTTCACCGTGTGCCACACCTTCGAGAACGGCAGCGCTCCGTCGCGCGAAAAGGCGTAGATCATGCGGCTGTTGGCGGTCACCGACGCCATGCCGCAGAAGAGCTGGGCGCCGATCACGACCAGCAGCAGGAGCTTCCCGGTCGTCGCCCCGAGCGCGTCGAGCAGGATCTGCGCCGGGGGCGCGCCCGTCGCCGAGCCCAGCTCCTTGTCGTACGACTGGATGGCGAAGTTGAAGCCGAGGAGCAGGACGAATCCGGCGATCCACGAGGTCCAGATGGACTGCACGATGCCCTTCGGGCCGGCCGTGGAGGCGTCGTGGGTCTCCTCCGTCATATGGGCGGAGGCGTCGTACCCGGTGAACGTGTACTGGGCCATGAGCAGCCCGATGAGGACGACATAGACCCCGCTGCCCCAGCCCGTGTTGTTGACGAACTTCGTGAACACGAAGTCCGCCGACTGGTGGTGGTCCGGTACGAAGGTCAGCGCGCCGACGATGACGGCGACACCGATGACGTGCCACCACACGCTGATGCTGTTGAGCAGGGCGACGATCCCCACGCCGAAGGTGTTGAGCAGGCCGTGCAGGACCAGGATTCCGGCGAACAGGAGGACCGTGCGGCCCGGCGTCACCACGAAGTCGAACTGGAGGTTCAGATAGGCGCCGAGGAAGGACGCGGCGCCGAAGTCGATGCCCGCGGTCACCGCGACCTGGCCGAGGACGTTGAACCAGCCCGTGAACCACGCCCAGGCTGCCGCGCTGCGCTCCGGGGCGAGCCGGTGCGCCCAGAAGTACAGCCCGGCGGAGGTCGGGTAGGCCGAACAGATCTCGGCCATCGCGAGTCCGACGAACAGCGTCATCAGACCGACCGCGACCCAGCCCCAGGTGATCACGGCGGGACCACCGGTGTTCATGCCGAACAGATACAGCGTCAGACAGCCCGACAGGACCGAGATGATCGTGAAGGAGACCGCGTAGTTGGAGAACGCCGACATGCGGCGGGCGAGAACCTGTGTGTAGCCGAGCTGGGCGAGCCGCTCTTCGTCCGACAGCCCAGTCGCTCTGGCGTCATCTGTCATGCCCCCAGCGATTCCCTCGCCGGGGGCATGACATGCGCTACGGGGAGAGCAAGCTGGCCAGAAAAGGCCCTTGTAGCCCTGCCAGCCACCGACGATCTTCACGCGCGGGCCGAACGAGCTGGTTCCCGTACCGGCGTTGCGGTAGACGTTCCCCGAGGTGTCGCGCTCGACCAGGTCGTTCTTGCCGTCGCCGGTGATGTCGCCGACCCCGACGATCGCGTTGCACGACGCGCCCCAGCCGCAGAACACCTTCACCCGGTCCTTCAACAGACCCGCCCTGGTGCCGTCGTGGCGGTACAGCGTCTCCGCCCTGTCCCGCGCGAGGACGTCGCCGATCCCGTCACCGTTCAGGTCCCCGGCGCCGACGATCTTCGTGGGGAGCAGGAACGCGTTTCCCACGGCTCGCCCCCGGAAACGACGATGTGGCCCCCATCCGAACCGGGTGGGGGCCACATCACTTCACTGAGCTACTGGGCGTCAGCCGTTGCGCTTCCAGCGCGGCTTCTCGTCACGGCGGAAGGTACCGGTGCCGGTGCCGGTGCCCGTCGTGCGGTGGTCGTCGCGACGCGCGGCCGGGCGGTCGTGGCCCGAGCGGAAGCTGCCGCCCGCGGGACGGTCGCCCTGACGGTCACGGTTGAAGGGGCGGTCGCTGCCCCGGTGGCCGCCACGGTCGTCACGGTTGAAGCCGCCACCACGGTTGTCGTCACGACGCTCGAAGGAACGGCCACCGCGGTCGTCGCGGTTGAAGCTGCCACCACTGCGGTTGTCGTCACGACGCTCGAAAGAACGGCCGCCACGGTCATCGCGGTTGAAGCTGCCACCACTGCGGTTGTCGCGGTTGAAGCCACCACCACTGCGGTTGTCGTCACGACGCTCGAAAGAACGGCCGCCACGGTCGTCACGGTTGAAGCTGCCACCACTGCGGTTGTCGCGGTTGAAGCCACCACCACTGCGGTTGTCGTCACGACGCTCGAAAGAACGGCCGCCACGGTCGTCACGGTTGAAGCTGCCACCACTGCGGTTGTCGCGGTTGAAGCCACCACCACTGCGGTTGTCGTCACGACGCTCGGAGGAACGGCCACCGCGGTCGTCGCGGTTGAAGCCGCCACCACGGTTGTCGTCACGGCGGAAGCCGCCACGGTCGTTGTCGCGACGCTCGTAGTTGCCCCGCTCGTCGCGGCGCTGACGCGGCTCGTACGCGGGACGCTCGGCCGACTCGGCGACAACGGCCTCGGCGGCCGGGGTCTCGGCGACGGCCTGCTCGGCAACGGCCTCGGCGGCAGCGGCGACGGCCACCTCCGGGTCCTCGCCCCGCTCACGCGCGGCACGGGCGACCAGACGGTCGGCCTCACCGCGCAGCTCTGCGGCACGACGCTGCGCGCGCTCCAGCTCCTTGGTGAGCTGGGTGACCTCACGCTCGGCCTGCTGGGCGGCGTCGCCCGCGGACTGGGCCTGGACCTCGGTCATGGACCGGGCGCCGGTGATCTCGGCGACCTCGGGCTCGAAGGCCGTACCCGAGTTGATGATGTGACGTGCGGCGTCGACGCCCGCGTCCTCCATCAGCCGGAAGATCTGGCGGCGCTGGTGCGGCAGCGACAGCGAGACGACGGTGCCGGAGCGGCCCGCGCGAGCGGTACGGCCGGAGCGGTGCAGGTAGTCCTTGTGGTCGCCGGCCGGGTCCACGTTCAGGACCAGGTCGATGCCGTCGACGTGGATACCGCGGGCGGCGACGTCGGTCGCGACGAGCGCGTTGACGTAACCGTCCTTGAAGTCGGCCAGCGTCCGGGTCCGCGCGCCCTGCGTCATGCCGCCGTGCAGCGCGTCGGCCTTCACACCCGCGTCGCGCAGCTGCTCGGCGATGCGGTCGGCGCCCAGCTGGGTGCGGACGAAGATGATCGTGCGGCCCTTGCGGGAGGCGATCGCGGCGGTGACCGGCGCCTTGTCCTTGGGCTTCACGATGAGGATGTGGTGCGACATGGTCGTGACGTTGCCCTGGGCGCTGTCGACCTCGTGCGTGACCGGGTTGGTCAGGTAACGCTTGACCAGCGTGGAGATCTCGTTCTCCATCGTGGCCGAGAACAGCATGCGCTGGCCGCCGGCCGGGATCTGGTCGAGCAGCTCGGTGACCTCGGGCAGGAAGCCCAGGTCCGACATCTGGTCGGCCTCGTCGAGGACGGCGATCTGGGTGTTCTCCAGCGAGCAGGCGCCGCGGTTGATGATGTCGCGCAGACGGCCCGGGGTGGCGACGAGGACGTCGACGCCGCGCTCCAGGGCGTAGATCTGGTTGCCCATCGACGTACCGCCGCAGACGACCTTCATCTTCAGGCCGAGGACGTCGCCGTACGGCTGCAGCGCGTCGGCGACCTGCATGGCCAGCTCACGGGTCGGCGTGAGGATGACGGCGCGCGGCTTCTTCTTCTCGGTGTGACCGCCGGCGAGCTGCGCGAGGGTCGGCAGACCGAAGGAGAGGGTCTTGCCGGAGCCGGTGCGGCCGCGGCCGAGGATGTCCTTGCCGGCCAGGGCGTCCGGGATGGTCGCGGCCTGGATCGGGAAGGGGCTGGTCACGCCGTTCTGGGCGAGCTTGCGGACGATGCCCTCGGGGAGACCGAGGTCTTCGAAGGTCATCTCGGGGGCGGTCTCGACGGCCTCGACTGCCTCGATGACCTCGACGGCCTCTACGGACTCGATGGCCTCGATGACCTCGACCGCGTCGTTGTTCTCGTTGTTCTCGGGCACGACGACGTGATCAGTACTGGAAACAGACATGCGAAATGCGAACCTTCCGGAGTTCTTCGGCACGCGCCCAAACTCCGTGAAGTCGCAAGCGACCGCCTCTATGCGGTCCGGCCACGGCAAGGGAGAGTACGCGCCACGCGGCGCTCTCTGCGGCGGCGCCGGGCAAATGGGATCAAACGATCTACTACCATACGCACCCTTCCCCCATGAAGGCAAACTGAGCCCCATACGACCAGGTGAGGATGCGTTCTTAGCCACCCGCTCGCATCAACAAAGCTACCTCGGCCGCGCCGATCGCGCTGTTGAACGGGCCACATCCACGGCCCCGATCGCCGTGAACCCCGCCACATCCGGCACGTCCACCACATCCACGAGACCCGGCACGGCGGCCCCGCGGCGGCCCTACGACGTCCACAGCGACCGGCACCACCGGCTCACGCCATCCACAGTGGCCGACTGCGGCCGGCACCGGCGCCCCTGCGACGCCCATGCGACCGACACCGAAGCCCCCGTGTGGCCCCTGTCCCCACCTGGGCCCCGACCCCGCCCCCGCTACACGGGTAAGCCCGCCTCGGGGGCGGGTTCCCGCTGGACGAGCTGCGTCACCGGCTGCTCGTGTGCCGACGACGACGGCTCCGCCGAGCCGGGGTCGGGCACCGGCGGCGACGACACGGGCGGGGGCTCGGGGGTCGGGTCCGCCGTCGTCCGCGTGGGACTCGGTTCGCCGGCCGGCGGCACGGAGTCCGTGGACGGCCCCCCGCCCTTCTCCGGCACCTTCACGGACGGCTTCGCACCCGGGGACGCCGACTCCGACGCGCCGTCGGACGCGGACTCCCCCGGCTTCGCCGAGGCCTTGTCGCCCTTGCCGCCCTGTCGGCTCTTCCCGCCGTACGACCCGACTCCGCCGCCTCCCGCCACGGTCCCGCCGCCGGGCGCCTCGCCGGCCCGTCGCCCGGCCGAGTGCGAGGGCCCCGGACGCCCCGCGTCGTCGCCGACGCTCATGCAACCGGCGGCGGCGGCAACGGCCATGACGGTGGCGACCAGACGGACGGGTACGTACAAGGCGCGCACGGGCGGCCACCTCCGAACGGGGTGTCCCCCGCTCTGGAGGAGCCGGGAGCGTGGGGAGAAACGGGAGTTCCCTCTGTCCAACTCCCGCCGCCCGCAAGAGGACACGCGCCCCCCGGGCCCAACCGGGCCCGAGGGGCGTACGGGAAGCTCGTACTTCCTGCGCGGCGAGTGCGATCCGGGAGGTGCCTCGGGTCAGCCGACCGCCAGCGGGGCCTCCGGGGCCAGCGCGGCCGCGATGCGCTGGGCGACCACTTCGGCCATGTTGCCGTCGGGCGTGTCCTTCGTCTTGGTGGCGTTGACCGCGATGGCCAGACGGTCGGACGGGAGATACGCCTGGATCGCCGCATAGCCCGAGAACGACGGGTTCTGCAGGACCCATCCGTTGATCACGATGACACCGAGCCCGAAGTGCCTGGCCTCGGTCTGCTCCAGGCAGATCGTGGCGGGACAGGTGGCGGTCGCGTGCCCGAGGCCGACCGTCCCCGGGTTGATCAGGGTGCGGTAGGAGCGGTGCGAGAGGAGTTCGCCGCTGCCGATGGCCGCCGCCGAGCGGGCCAGGTCACAGACGTGCGTGGTGATGACCGCGCCGGGCGCGGTGGTCCACGACGGGTTCCAGAAGGTGGACTCCTCGTACAGGCCGCGCTCGGACGTGAAGGCGTGCAGGACCGGACGCGGGATGTCGGGGGTGAAGTTGTTCCGGGTGTTGTCGAGACCCAGCGGACCCGTGACCCGCTCCCTCAGGAACCTGTCGATCCGAGTGCCGGTGATCTTCTCCAGAGCCTGGATCAGAAGCAGGTAATTGGCGTGGGAATAGCTCCAGTTGGTGCCCGGCTCGTACCAGAACGGGTGGCTGTAGGGGTACGCGAGCAACTGCTTCGGGGTCCACTGGCGGAACGGGTGGGCCTCCAGCTCGGCCAGGAAGGCCGGGTCGGTGACGTAGTCGTGCAGCCCGGTGGTGTTGGTGGCCAGCATCCGCAGGGTGATCCGGTTCGCCTTGGGCAGAGTGGGCAGCCAGCGCTCCACGGTGTCGTCGAGGCGGACCTTCCCCTCCTCGACCAGTTGGAGGAGGGCCGTGCCGACGTAGGAGAAGGCCACGGAACCGGCACGGAAGTGCATGTCCGGCTGGGCCGGGACACCGGTCATGGACTCTCCGAGCGCATCGGTGAGTACCTCGCGCCCGTCGCTGGTGACCTTCAGCTCCACGGACTTCAGATGGAGTTCGGCCTTCGCCTTGCGGGTGATGTCGAGAACCTCACGGGCCTCGCCGTCGAGAGGTCTCGCGGTCCTCACGCAGTCGCTTCTGTCAGAGCGTCCGGGCCCCCCGGCGAACGCCGGTGCGGCGGCGGTGCTCTGGACCGTGACGGCGAGGAGGGCGGCGCAGAGGAGGGCCCTGCGGGCAGCGCGCACACGCGTCCGCGGTCGCGTCGGGATAGGGATGCGGGTCATGCCCGCACTATGTCCGGATGATTGACGGCAATTCGACAGAACACTCCGGAACTGGTATGAGACACCCCATGTGGGGCAGGCGACCGGCTTCGCCTCCACCGGATCCGGCCCTTCGGACCCTCCGTCGCACGCCGCCGGTGGCGCGCTGTCCCCGACAATGGCCTTGTGCTGGAGATGACGCGCGAAACCTTCGAAGAGCTCGTGAGCCAGGCGCTCGACCGGATCCCGCCCGAGCTGACCCGGGTCATGGACAACGTCGCCGTGTTCGTCGAGGACGAGCCGCCGGCGGACGACCCCGAACTGCTGGGCCTCTACGAGGGCACCCCGCTGACCGACCGCGGCGAGTGGTACGCCGGGGTGCTCCCCGACCGCATCTCGATCTACATGGGCCCCACGCTGCGCATGTGCGAGACCTCGGACGCCGTGGTCCACGAGGTCGCGGTGACCGTGATCCACGAGATCGCCCACCACTTCGGCATCGACGACGACCGGCTGCACGAGCTGGGCTGGGGCTGACCGAAGCACGAACGGGCCTGCGCCCGAGCGCAGCCCGCCTCCCCTCACAAACCCGGCCCCACCCCGCCCCCGCCCCCGACCTCGAACCCGGACCCCGCCCGCCCTGCCTCAGACCCGGCCCCGGCACGCCCGGCCTCTAACCGGCCACGGACCGCCCCCGGCTTCGCACCCGGACCCCGCCCGGCCTCAGACCCGGCCCCGGACCGCCGCGCCTCGGACCCGGACCCGGCACGCCCCGGCCTCAGACCCGGACCGGCACGACCACGCCCTCGGACCCCGCCCGGCCTCGAACCCGAAGCCGGCACGAGTACGACCGCGGGGCGCCCGCACACCCGTTCCGCAAGGGCGATGGAACTTCGCATACCCGCCCCAACCCTTGGGCATACGGGACCAATGGCCCGCGTCCGCGTTGCCGCAACCACCACCGTCCGCCGTATGACCGACCGCGCCCGCCCGGCGCTGCACGCGCTCACCCGCCGCCGCCACGGCCGCCGCAAGGGCCCGGTGCTCGAGCTCGCCGCCCGGCCGAACCCGTACGCCCGCGCCCTCGGACTTCTCTGCGTGGTGCTGCTCGGCGCCTGGCTGGGACTGCTGGTCGTGGGCGACGTCCGCGTCCCGGTCGGCCCCATGAACACCACCATGACCCTGCGCCCCTCCCTCACCGGCGGCACGAAGATCAACATCTCCCCGCTCGGCGCACTGGAACTGCGCAGCCACGAGGCCCCGCTGCGTCTCGACGTGGACGTGGACCGGCTGGACCCGGAGCGCTCCCAGGCCCTCGTCGACCACCCGGAGCGCCTCGCCGGACTCCAGGACGAAGTCGTGCGGGACGTCGAGCACGGCACCCTCGACCTGGCCGTCCGCTCCTGCATAGCGGTGGTCGCCGGCGCCTCCGCCCTCGGTCTCGCGGTCTACCGCCGCCCGCGCCGGGCCCTCACCGCGGGCGGCCTCGCCCTCGCCCTGCTGACCGCCTCGGGAGCGACCGCCTTCGCCACCTGGAACCCCGAGTCGGTCCTGGAGCCGAAATACTCCGGACTCCTCGCCTCCGCGCCCTCCCTGGTCGGCGACGCCCGCAACATAGTCAGCGAATTCGACGTCTACCAGAAGGAGTTGGCGCGTCTGGTGACGAACGTGACGAAGCTGTACGACGTCACCTCCACCCTCCCCGTCTACGAGCCCGACCCGACCACGATCCGGGTCCTGCACGTCTCCGACATCCACCTGAACCCGGCGAGCTGGAAGATCATCGCCTCGCTCGTGACGCAGTACTCCATCAATGTGATCGTCGACTCCGGCGACACCATGGACCACGGATCGGCGGCCGAGAACGGCTTCCTGGACCCGATCCGGGACCTGGGCGCCCCGTACGTCTGGGTCCGCGGCAACCACGACTCGCGCGAGACACAGCGCTACCTGGAACGCATGAAGAACGTGCACGTCCTCGACGACGGCCGCGCGGTCACCATCGCGGGCCTGCGCTTCGCCGGCATCGGCGACCCCCAGTTCACCCCGGACCGCGCGGTCGCGCCGGGCGGCGACGCGGCGGAGGATCTCGCGGGCGCCCGGCTGGCCTCGGCCCTGCGCGACCAGCTCGCCGCGGGCACCCCGGTGGACATCGCCGTCGCCCACGAACCGTCGGCCGCGCGCGGGACGGACGGCCAGGTGCCCCTGGCGCTGGCCGGTCATCTGCACCACGAAGGGATGGAGGTCATGAAGTACGGCACACGGCTGCGCGTCGAGGGCTCGACGGGCGGCAGCGGGCTGCGCGCGGTCGAGGGCGCGTACCCGGACCCGATCGAGGCCTCCGTCCTCTACGTGGACCGGGACACCCGCCGGCTCCAGGCCTGGGACGAGATCAGACTGGGCGGGCTGGGGCTGACGACGGCCGAGGTCAGCCGCCATCTCGTGAAGGAGAACCAGCCCGGGGCCACCTCGTCGCCGACGCCTTCTCCGAGCCCCTCCGGGACCTCCCCGTAAACCGTTTTGGCGATACCCGCCGCCATCCCATATGCTCATGACGTCCCCGACGCGCTGCAAAGCGCGCAGGCGGGCCGATAGCCCTCATCGTCTAGCGGCCTAGGACGCCGCCCTTTCAAGGCGGTAGCACGGGTTCGAATCCCGTTGGGGGCACGTAACACCGTGTGCGACACTTGCTTCGCTTGTTCGCACACAACAGCTTGGTCCTGTGGAGCAGTTTGGAGTGCTCGCCACCCTGTCAAGGTGGAGGCCGCGGGTTCAAATCCCGTCAGGACCGCTGAGGTTTCTCCGGAAACCTCGTGGCTGGGTAGCTCAGTTGGTACGAGCGATCGCCTGAAAAGCGATAGGTCGCCGGTTCGACCCCGGCCCCAGCCACAGCAAAGGCCTCGATCTTCGGATCGGGGCCTTTTTTCGTATGCCCCGAAGCTGTCCGGCTCGCGCGCCGCCGGTGTCCCGCCCGGCCCGTCGTCGACTTGGCATGCCTCACGCATGGCGCTACGTTCTGGCCGGCGGACGCGACCGCGCGGACGCCATGTCTCGGACGGGGGAACGAGTGGTATCGAACGGTGACAGGTCGAGACCGGTGCACGAGCTGGATCTGGAGCGCTACCGCGCCCGCTACGGGCTGACGGCGGTCGTCATGAGCAACCTCGCGATCGTCGGCGTCGCGGTCTTCGGGGTCTGGCAGCTCCACGGCAACGATGCGGTGAGCGTCGGCGTGCTGACCGCCGCCTTCACCGCGGTGAGCGGCACGACCACGGCCTACCTGGGCATCAAGGCGGTCTCGAACACGGCCAGGGCCATGGCGCAACCGCAGGCCCCCGCCCCAGCAGCAGTCCCGGGAGCGGCAGCAGCCTCGGAAAAGGTCCCGGGATCAGCCGCGACCTCAGCCGCAGTCCCAGCGCCGGCGGCGTCCCCGGACGCGGCCCGTCAACAGCCGCAACTCCAGGAGTAGCCCCGGGGCCGACAGCCCGCCAGGCCTCGCGCGTACCGCGGCCGGGGCCGCCGGACCGGGTTCCGCACCACGACGCCCGCTCCGCCGTGCCCGCCGAGATCGGTGCGGGTCACCAGGGGCGAAGCCCGGATGGCCGAGCGCGTACCCGGCGTCTCATCCGTACGACCTTCCGCCGTACAACCTTTCGCCCCACTGATCGATCTTGCGTGGCGGGACGTTCGGTAATCCGCCGACACGACCTGGTGAGAGGGAGTGGATATGCGGAGAACCCGGTTGGCGATCGGGCTGGTCACGTCACTGGTCGCCGGCATCACCGCCATCGGCGTGGGCGGTCCGACCGAGGCCGCCGCCGCACCGGTGGCGGCACCGCGCGTCGATTTCAACGGCGACGGCTACGGGGACATGGTGGTCACCGGAGGCGGCGCGGCGTCCGTGCTCTACGGCGGGCCGGGGGGACTCAGCACCGCGCGGAAGGTCAGGATCACCAAGGACTTCCCCGGCCTCCCCGCCTCGGTCGCCACGGCGCCGGGCTTCGCCGGGAACGTCACCCCGGGTGACCTGGACGGCGACGGCTACGACGACCTCGTGATCACGGTCTCCTACCGGGCGCCCGTCGTGGTGTGGGGCGGCCCGCGCGGTCTGTCCGGCGGCACCCTCTTGGCCGACGGCAGTGCGGACGACGTGATGGTCTCCGGGGACTTCGACGGGGACGGGCACGAGGACCTCGCGGTCCACGACAACTACGCCGGTTTCCACATCGCCAGGGGCCCGTACTCCCGGGCCGGCGAACCGGCCGCGGTCGACTCGTACACATACCAGGACATCGACGCCGACTTCGGGGGCCAGAACCTGGTCGCGGGCGAGGTGAACGGCGACGGCGCGACCGACCTCATCCTGCTCGGTTCGATCCACCGGACGCCTCCGAAGGAGGGGTACTACGTCGGGGCGGTCCTGCTGCTCGGTTCACCCGGCGGGCTGCACAGCCCGCGCCGGGTCTCGGGCCTGGGCGGGAGCGCGACGATCGGCGACGTGGACGGGGACGGCTTCGGCGACGTGATCCTGGGCGCATTCCTGGAGGGCTACAACCCCGCGGGCGTGGTGGGCGGTTCCATCGTCGTCAACTACGGCAGCGCCACCGGCCTGAGCACGACCCGTCCGGCGGTGCGGATCAGCCAGGACACCCAGGGCGTCCCGGGCACGGGCGAGGAGTACGACCGCTTCGGCTTCGCCCTCGCCACCGGTGACATCGACCACGACGGTTACGCCGACGTCGCGGTCAGCTCCCAGCAGGAGAGCATCTCCGGAGTCTCGACGACCGGCGGGGTGACGGTGCTGCGCGGCTCCGCGAAGGGCCTGACCGCCACCGGCGCGGTCGCCTACAACCAGAACTCCCCCGGCGTGCCGGGCGCGAACGAGCCCTACGACAGGTGGGGGAGCAATCTGCTGCTCACCGACATGAACCGGGACGGCCGCAGCGAACTCGTGGTGGGCACGGAGTTCGAGAACCAGGACGTCGGCAACGTCTGGTACTTCCCGTCCAACGGTTCGGCCCCCACCGCCAAGGGCCTGGTGTCCTTCAGCTACCGCACCCTCGGCGGCACGGACAAGAGGAGCACCTATTTCTCCCGGGACATGGCGTCCTGACGGCACGGCTCGCACGGCACCGTGCGGCAAAGAAGGGGCGGACCCAAAAGGGTTCGCCCCTTCTTTGCCCGAGGTGAGATCCTGGACCGCGTATGTCTACGCACCCTGCCCCCGCCCTCGGCGATCTCGCCGCCCGTCTGGCCCAGCTGTCCCTGCGCGACGCGCACCGACTCGGGCGCAGGCTCGAAGGCGCGCGCAAGATCCACAAGCCCGAGGCCCGCTCCGCCGTGTTCGCCGAGATCGAGGCGGAGGTCGCCAGGGGCGAGGTCCGTATGGCCGAGCGCCGCGCCCGCGTTCCCGCCATCACGTATCCCGAGCAGCTGCCTGTCAGCCAGAAGAAGGACGTGATCGCGGAGGCCATCCGCGACAACCAGGTGGTGATCGTCGCCGGTGAGACCGGGTCCGGCAAGACCACCCAGATCCCGAAGATCTGCATGGAGCTGGGCCGTGGCGTCCGCGGCATGATCGGGCACACCCAGCCCCGTCGTATCGCCGCCCGTACCGTCGCCGAGCGGGTCGCGGACGAGCTGGACACACCGCTCGGCGAGGCCGTCGGCTGGAAGGTCCGCTTCACCGACCAGGTGAACCCGGACGCCACCTTCGTCAAGCTCATGACGGACGGCATCCTGCTCGCGGAGATCCAGACGGACCGCGAGCTGCGCGCGTACGACACGATCATCATCGACGAGGCCCACGAGCGGTCCCTCAACATCGACTTCCTGCTCGGCTACCTCGCCCAGCTGCTGCCCAAGCGCCCCGACCTCAAGGTCGTGATCACCTCCGCGACCATCGACCCGGAGCGTTTCTCCCGGCACTTCGGCGAGGCCCCGATCGTCGAGGTGAGCGGCCGGACGTACCCCGTGGAGGTGCGCTACCGCCCGCTCCTGGAGGAGGACTCCGAAGACTCCGACCGCGACCAGATCACCGCGATCTGCGACGCCGTCGAGGAGCTCCAGGCCGAGGGCAAGGGCGACATCCTCGTCTTCCTGTCGGGAGAGCGCGAGATCCGCGACACGGCCGACGCGCTGACGAAGAAGAACTACCCCCGCGCCGGAGGCGCTCATGGGCAGGGCACCGAGGTGTTGCCTCTGTACGCCCGGCTGTCGCACGCCGAGCAGCACCGCGTCTTCCAGGCGCACACCGGGCGCAGGATCGTTCTGGCGACCAACGTCGCCGAAACCTCCCTGACCGTCCCGGGCATCAAGTACGTCATCGACCCGGGCACCGCGCGCATCTCCCGGTACAGCCACCGCACGAAGGTGCAGCGGCTGCCCATCGAGCCGGTCTCGCAGGCCAGCGCCAATCAGCGCAAGGGCCGCTGCGGCCGTACGTCCGACGGCATCTGCATCCGGCTGTACTCCGAGGACGACTTCGTCGCCCGCCCGGAGTTCACCGACGCCGAGATCCTCCGTACGAACCTCGCCTCCGTCATCCTCCAGATGACCGCGGCCGGCCTCGGCGACATCGAGAAGTTCCCGTTCATCGACCCGCCGGACCACCGCAACATCCGCGACGGCGTCCAGCTCCTCCAGGAACTGAACGCGCTGGACCCGACGGAGAAGGACGCACGCAAGCGGCTCACGCCGACCGGCCGCAAGCTCGCCCAGCTGCCCGTCGACCCCCGGCTCGCCCGGATGGTCCTGGAGGCCGACAAGAACGGCTGTGCCCGAGAGGTCATGGTGATCGCGGCCGCGCTCTCCATCCAGGACCCGCGCGAGCGGCCGTCGGAGAAGCAGGCGCAGGCCGACCAGCAGCACGCCCGCTTCAAGGACGAGACCTCCGACTTCCTCGCCTTCCTCAACCTGTGGCGCTACGTCCGCGAGCAGCAGACGGAGCGCGGCTCGTCCGCGTTCCGCCGGATGTGCAAGCAGGAGTACCTGAACTTCCTGCGCATCCGCGAGTGGCAGGACATCTACAGCCAGCTCCGGACCGTCGCCAAGCAGATGGGCATCCACCTCAACGAGGAGGACGCGCCCGAGCAGAGCGTCCATGTGTCCCTGCTCGCCGGTCTGCTCTCGCACGTCGGCATGAAGGACGTGAAGGAGACCGGCGGGGAGAGCGGGAAGAGCACGGGGAAGAACGAGTACCTGGGCGCGCGCAGCGCCAAGTTCGCGATCTTCCCGGGTTCGGCGCTGTTCAAGAAGCCCCCGCGTTTCGTGATGTCCGCCGAGCTCGTCGAGACCTCGCGGCTCTGGGCGCGCGTCAACGCCCGCATCGAGCCGGAGTGGGTCGAACCGCTGGCCGGCCATCTCCTCAAGCGGACGTACAGCGAACCGCACTGGGAGAAGGACCAGGCCGCCGTGATGGCGTACGAGAAGGTCACGCTGTACGGCGTGCCGATCGTCGCGCAGCGGAAGGTGAACTACGGGCGGATCGACCCGGAGGCCAGCCGTGAGCTGTTCATCCGCAACGCGCTCGTCGAGGGCGACTGGCGTACGCACCACAAGTTCTTCGCCGACAACCGCAAGCTCCTCACCGAGGTCGAGGAGCTGGAACACCGGGCCCGCCGCCGGGACATCCTGGTCGACGACGAGACCCTGTACGACTTCTACGACCAGCGGGTGCCCGAACACGTCGTGTCCGGGGCGCACTTCGACTCCTGGTGGAAGCACAAGCGCCACGAGGAGCCCGAGCTCCTCGACTTCGAGCGCTCGATGCTCATCAACGACCGGGCCGGGGCGGTCTCGAAGGACGACTACCCCGACTCCTGGCTCCAGGGACGGCTGAAGTTCCGGGTGACCTACCAGTTCGAGCCGGGCGCGGACGCGGACGGCGTGACCGTCCACGTCCCGCTCCAGGTCCTGAACCAGGTCACGGACGAGGGCTTCGACTGGCAGATCCCGGGGCTGCGGGAGGAAGTGGTGACGGAGCTGATCCGTTCCCTCCCCAAGCCGATCCGGCGGAACTACGTTCCCGCCCCGAACTTCGCCCAGAAGTTCCTGGAGCGGGCCGTACCGCTCCAGGAACCGCTGACGCTGACCATGGCGCGCGAGCTCAAACGCATGGTCGGAGTGCCGCTGACGGCCGACGACTTCGACTGGTCACGGCTCCCCGACCATTTGAAGATCACCTTCCGGATCGTCGACGAGCGACGCCGCAAGCTCGCCGAGGACAAGGACCTGGAGGCCCTGAAGGTCCGGCTGAAGCCGAAGGCGCGCCAGGCGATCTCGCAGGCCGCCGCGGCGACGGCGGAGCGCGAGGGCGGCGAGTCCCTGGAACGCACGGGGCTGACGGACTGGACGATCGGCTCGCTCAAGCGTGTCTTCGAGACACGCCGGGCGGGCCAGCCGGTGAAGGCGTACCCCGCGCTGGTCGACGACGGACCGGCGGCGAACACCGTCTCCGTGCGGCTCTTCGACACGGAGGCCGAGCAGGCCGAGGCCATGTGGAGGGGAACCCGCCGGCTGATCCTGCGGAACATCCCGGTGAACCCGGGCAAGTTCGCCTCGGACAAGCTGACCAACGCCCAGAAGCTCGCGCTGTCCGCGAATCCGCACGGCTCGGTCCAGGCCCTCTTCGACGACTGCGCGATGGCCGCCGCGGACAAGCTGATCGCGGACTTCGGCGGCCCGGCGTGGGACGAGGAGTCCTACCGGAAGCTGTACGACAGGGTGCGCGCCGACATCGTCGACACGACCGTGCGCACCGTCGGGCAGGTGCAGCAGGTGCTCGCCGCCTGGCAGGCCTGTGAGCGCCGCCTGAAGGGCGTCAGGAGCCCGACGCTGCTCGCGAACCTCACGGACGTACGGGGGCAGCTGGACGCCCTTGTGAAGCCCGGTTTCGTCACGGCGACGGGGCTGCGGCGGCTGCCGGACCTGATGCGCTATCTGGTCGCCGCGGACCGCCGTCTCCAGCAGATGCCGACCGGCGTCCAGCGGGACACCAGCCGCATGGAGAAGGTCCACGAGATGCAGGACGAGTACGCCTGGCTCCTGGAGCAGCTGCCGCAGGGCCGGCCGGTGCCCTCGTCGGTCCTGGACATCCGCTGGATGATCGAGGAGCTCCGGGTCAGCTATTTCGCCCACGCGCTCGGCACGGCGTACCCCGTCTCCGACAAGCGGATCGTGAAGGCGATCGACGCCGCCGTCCCGTAACGACGCCTGCGCGTGTGGTGAGTTCGACCCCGGGCCCGCCCTCCTGTACAGTCTCTTTTCGCAGCACAGCGCAAGAAAAAGTCGCTGCGAAACCAGGTCCTGTGGAGCAGTTTGGAGTGCTCGCCACCCTGTCAAGGTGGAGGCCGCGGGTTCAAATCCCGTCAGGACCGCGTGAAGAAAGGCCCGGAGCTTCGGCTCCGGGCCTTTTCGCATGTCCGCCCCCGGCCGCTTTTGCATGTGCGGTGCGGCCCGCGGCCCGGGACCACGCGCGCACGGTCTTCCGCCTGTCCGGGGCGTCGGGGCCGGTTCGTTCGGTCGTTCGCGTCCGCGCATCCGTCCGCGTCGGCGTCCGTGCGTCCGTCCGGGTTCGCGTGCGCACCGGTCCGCGTACCGCCCCCAGGGCCTCCGGGGGCGCCCCTGGGGCGCGTTCGCGTCCCTTGACGGCGTCACATTCCGCCGGTACCCCGGAATCCAGGGCCCTCGCCCTGCCGGCCCCCTGGAGGTGCGTATGGCGGTGTCCGCTCGGCACGAGACCCGGGCTCTGCTCCGAGCCCATCTGGCGGCCGCCTCCGGGTATCGCCACCTGACGCGGCACTGCCCGATCTGCCACCAGCTCGCGCGGCTGGCCATGGAACCCACTCCGCACGACGAGCAGGACCCCGAGAGCACTCCGGAGGACGAGAATCCCTCAACGTCGTGACCGGGGACCGCCGCCACGACCGTCACGCGGTGCGCGCCCGGGCGCGACACGACCTCTCGCGGCCCCAACTCCTCTAGCGTAGAAGGCTCGTGGGCGACAAGGACTGTGGCATGTGACAGGAGTCACCGCATATGTTTTCAGAAGTGTGGAACTTACCCCCCTCATACAACCAGTCAATTTAATATGTGCAATTGCACCCCTCGTCGAGGACATCCACAGCTGATCCGACACCCGCCCCCAGACTCCGACAAGGCCGCTCACAGGTCGGCCGTCGAGACGCGCGGACCGCACAAAAAAGATCGCGCTGGACCCGGCGGAGTCCAGCGCGATCTACGACGCACCCTGTTCAAGTGGCAATAAAGCTTGGGCGTGAGCTCTGTTGGGGCAGAACCCGCGTCGCTTGGAGCTGTGGTGTGGACGCCTCGACGGGTTGGGGGATCCGTTGACTTGTCCGGTTATGCGATGGTTCAGGCTTCGCTGCGCTGCTGCGGGATACCCGCAAGCAGTGCGCGGACCTCAGCCTCGCGGTAACGGCGGTGTCCGCCGAGCGTGCGGATGGACGTAAGCTTGCCGGCCTTCGCCCACCGTGTGACCGTCTTGGGGTCGACGCGGAACATCGTGGCGACCTCAGCCGGGGTCAGCAGCGGCTCGGCATCAGGGGTGCGAGCGGTCATGAGCGGCCTCCTCGGGAGAACCGAACCTTCTCGGTTCTTTCCTCTAAATTCTGCACCTTGACCCGCGTTGCCCGAAATGGCGGACGCGAGTCGAGTCGGTTATAGGACGAACGGCTTGTCCTCGGCACTACAACTACACCATCCGTCCAGCCGCGTCGGCCAAACCGATGGAATTGCCCTCCCAGGTGTTCATCAGCGACGGAAGCCGATGGACCATGCCATAGCGGACAGTCACGCCACTGTGACGATCAGTCACAGGGGCGATCAGGAGTCACCAGACCCCCCAAAGCGTGCAATGCCGAGATTCCCCCCCAAACGTGGGCGGAGGGAGCCCTCCCCCGGGCTCCTTGTCCTATTTTGACACGAGGAGGGGGAAGCGATGCAAGAGCCGGGTAAGTGCCGTCCGTCACGCTTGGCACCCGTTGACGTATAAGCCCGGATCGGGACCTACGTCCTGGAGTGAGGGTTCTTCAGCGTGTGAGGACCATACGCGAGTTCGAAAAGAACCTGTGAGAAGCAGATCACACCGAACAAAGGGGCTCAGCACCCCCTCCCGCCCCACACGTCCCCTGCGTACAGCCCGCACCGGCCCCGCCCGCCCGCGGCGTGCCTCAGTTCGACGAACGCCGGTCCCTGACCGACCGCCAGCGCTCCACCAGCCGGCCGTACGCCTCGCCCGCCTTCGCCCCGTCCCCGGTACGCAGCGCCTCGATGCCCTCGGCGACGTCCGCGGCGGAGTGGTCGTCCTCCAGCTCCCCGGCCGGCAGTGTGTGCACGAGCCCGCCGTAGTCCAGCTCGACCAGTGAGCGCGGATGGAACTCCTCCAGCCAGCGCCCCACGTCCACCAGGCCCTCGATGAGCGGTCCTTCGTCCAGTGCGTCCCTGAGCGTCCGCAGAGCCCGCGCCGTGCGCCGCCGCGCCTGCACCATCGGCGTCCGGTAGCGCAGCAGCGGCGCGGCTCCGCCGGGGCCCGTCCCCTTCTCGTACTCCCGCTCCTCGTCGGTGACGAGAACGAACCAGTTCAGCGGCACCTGCCAGGTCGAGGTACGGATCCACGGGCGGGCGTCGGGATTGCGCACCAGCCAGCGCTCGTAGTCCAGCGCGGCCTGACGGCGCACCAGCGGCGGCAGCACCGCGTCCAGCACGGACGCCGGGAGCTCCTCGCCCAGCTCGTCCAGGGCCTGCCAGCCGCGCAGCCGGGTGCGCCAGGGGCAGACGCACACCACACCGTCCACCTCGGCGACGAACGCGTCGCCGCTCTCGTGCACCGGCACGGGGACCGGCGGGGTGGGCAGCAAGTCGGCCAGCGAGCGGCGCAGTTCGTCCTGGTACGAGGGGCGCTCGGCGCGCCGGGCGTAGCGCGTCCAGTGGGCGCGCTCCGACTCGGGGAACGCGGCCAGTGGCTCGTACACCCGCAGATACGACGTGTACGGGACGATCACCGCGGACACCTTGGGCACGCCTGCTCCCTCCCCCGTCGACCACCGGGAAAACCAGCGAAAACCGCTCACGACCTGAATTGAAATCTATGCAAATCGAACCATGGCCGTACCCCGCCCGTAGGTGATCCTGAACACTGCGCCGAGGGCGGGTCGGCGCAGGCTCTAGTCTCATTCACACGGAGCCCGCCATCCGCACGGGCCCCGCACCCAACCGCCGTTTTTTACCTGGGAGTCACCACCGTGACCGACGTAACCGGCGCGCCTGCTGATGTACTGCACACCCTTTTCCGTTCGGATCAGGGGGGTCATGAGCAAGTCGTGCTCTGCCAGGACCGCGCCAGCGGCCTCAAGGCCGTCATCGCCATCCACTCCACCGCCCTGGGCCCGGCCCTCGGCGGCACGCGCTTCTACCCGTACGCGAGCGAGCAGGAGGCCGTCGCCGACGCCCTCAACCTCGCGCGCGGGATGTCGTACAAGAACGCCATGGCCGGTCTCGACCACGGCGGCGGCAAGGCCGTCATCATCGGCGACCCCGAGCAGATCAAGACCGAGGAGCTGCTCCTCGCCTACGGCCGGTTCGTCGCCTCGCTCGGCGGCCGGTACGTCACCGCGTGCGACGTCGGCACCTATGTCGCCGACATGGACGTCGTGGCGCGCGAGTGCCGGTGGACGACCGGCCGCTCCCCGGAGAACGGCGGCGCGGGCGACTCGTCGGTCCTGACCGCCTTCGGTGTCTTCCAGGGCATGCGGGCCTCCGCCCAGCACCTGTGGGGCGACCCGACACTGCGCGGCCGCAAGGTCGGCGTCGCCGGCGTCGGCAAGGTGGGCCACCACCTGGTCGAGCACCTGCGCGCGGACGGCGCAGAGGTCGTGATCACGGACGTGCGGGCGGACTCCGTACAGCGGATCCTGGACCGGCACCCCGTGGGCGTCACGGCCGTCGCGGACACCGAGGCGCTCATCCGTACCGAGGGCCTCGACATCTACGCGCCGTGCGCGCTGGGCGGGGCGCTCAACGACGACTCCGTTCCGGCGCTCACGGCCCGGATTGTGTGCGGTGCCGCCAACAACCAGCTGGCGCACCCGGGCGTGGAGAAGGACCTCGCGGACCGCGGGATCCTGTACGCCCCCGACTACGTGGTGAACGCGGGCGGTGTCATCCAGGTCGCCGACGAGCTGCACGGCTTCGACTTCGACCGGTGCAAGGCGAAGGCCGCGAAGATCTTCGACACCACGCTGGCCATATTCGCACGTGCGAAGCAGGACGGGATTCCGCCGGCCGCGGCGGCCGACCGGATCGCCGAGCAGCGGATGGCGGAGGCGCGGCGTCACTGACGCCTTCCAGGGCCATAGGCGCTTGTCAGGGACCCGTCGGCAGCCGGTTGGGAGAGAACTCTCACGTCTGTCGGCGGGTCGTGCGCCAAGAAGAGGTTAAAATCGCGGTTGACCAGCGAGGACAGGGCACCTCGCGGGTTCTGGGCGAAGGCGCGTGCTGCGGGCGACGTACCGTATGGGCGCGGGCTCAGGTACCGTGGAAGCCCTACGGACCGGTCTCTCCACGGAGAGTCCGTTCCAGATCATGAACGCGTGTCAAGACTCTGGGGCCGTCGAGCCCCGTATCCGAGGGGGTCGAGCCATGGGGCGCGGCCGGGCAAAGGCCAAGCAGACGAAGGTCGCCCGCCAGCTGAAGTACAGCAGCGGCGGGACTGACCTCTCGCGTCTGGCCAATGAGCTGGGCGCTTCGACTTCGAGCCAGCCGCCGAATGGCGAGCCGTTCGAAGACGACGACGAGGAAGACGACCCGTACGCACAGTACGCGGATCTCTACAACGACGACGATGAGGACGAGGACGACCAGTCCGGTCCTCAGTCGCAACGTCGCGGCGCTTGACGCAACAGCGTCCCTCGCAGTTTCCGCGATCTCTCTCGTAGCGGATCTCTCGGCGTGGGTTTCTGGTAGATCTCGCCTGGCGGATTTCTCGTAGCGACTGCACTTCACCCGGTCCGGGGCCTCAGCGCCGGACCGGGTTTCGTGCTGCTTCGGGGGCTTCGGCCCGCGTGGTCGCCGGCTTCGGCCCCCGTAGTCGGCTGCTTCAGCTCGCGTAGTCGCCGATGAGCGCCGCGCCCGTGGTGTGGTCCCCGCGCTCGGTGATCTCACCGGCGATCCAGGCGTCCACTCCGCGGTCCGCGAGGACGGCGAGGGCGACCTCGGCGGACTCCTCGGGCACGATCGCCATCATGCCGACGCCCATGTTCAGCGTCTTCTCCAGCTCCAGGCGCTCGACGCCACCGGTCCTGCCGACCAGGTCGAAGACCGGCGCCGGGGTCCAGGTCTCGCGGTCGACCACGGCGTGCAGACCGTCCGGGACGACACGGGCCAGGTTGGCCGCCAGTCCGCCGCCGGTGATGTGGCTGAAGGCGTGCACCTCGGTGCTCTTCGTCAGCGTCAGGCAGTCCAGCGAGTAGATCTTGGTGGGCTCCAGGAGCTCCTCGCCGAGCGTGCGGCCGAACTCCTCGATGTGCTGGTCCAGGCGCAGGTTCGCCCGGTCGAAGAGGACGTGCCGGACGAGCGAGTACCCGTTCGAGTGAAGACCGGAGGCCGCCATGGCGATCACCGCGTCACCCGTACGGATGCGATCCGGGCCGAGGAGCTGGTCGGCCTCGACGACGCCCGTACCGGCGCCCGCGACGTCGAAGTCGTCCGGACCGAGCAGACCGGGGTGTTCGGCCGTCTCACCGCCCACCAGGGCGCAGCCGGCGAGGACACAGCCCTCGGCGATGCCCTTCACGATGGCCGCGACCCGTTCCGGGTGAACCTTGCCCACACAGATGTAGTCGGTCATGAAGAGCGGCTCGGCGCCGCACACCACGATGTCGTCCATGACCATCGCGACGAGGTCGTGGCCGATGGTGTCGTACACGCCCAGCTGCCGGGCGATGTCGACCTTGGTGCCCACACCGTCGGTGGCGGAGGCGAGCAGCGGACGCTCGAACCGCTTGAGGGCGGAGGCGTCGAAGAGGCCGGCGAAGCCGCCGAGGCCGCCGAGGACCTCGGGGCGCTGCGTCTTCTTCACCCACTCCTTCATCAGCTCTACGGCGCGGTCGCCCGCCTCGATGTCGACTCCGGCAGCCGCGTAGGACGCGCCGGAGTCACTGCCCGTGGCAGGAGGGGACTGATCGGAGACAGAAGCCATTGCCTGGGATCTTTCGGGTTGGTGAAACGGGGCTCTGCGGCGCTACGGGCGACGGATGGCGTCAGCCGCGGCCGTGGCTGCGGGACCCGCGGCCAGCTCGGTCTCCAGGAGCTGCTTGCCGAGCAGTTCGGGGTCCGGAAGCTCCATCGGGTACTCGCCGTCGAAGCAGGCGCGGCACAGATTCGGCTTGTCGATCGTCGTGGCCTCGATCATCCCGTCGAGGGAGATGTACGAGAGGGAGTCGGCGCCGAGTGAGATGCCGATCTCCTCGATGGTCATGCCGTTGGCGATCAGCTCGGCGCGGGTCGCGAAGTCGATGCCGAAGAAGCACGGCCACTTCACGGGCGGGGAGGAGATCCGGATGTGGACCTCGGCCGCACCGGCCTCGCGCAGCATCCGGACCAGGGCGCGCTGGGTGTTGCCGCGCACGATCGAGTCGTCGACGACGACCAGGCGCTTGCCCTTGATGACTTCCTTGAGCGGATTCAGCTTCAGGCGGATTCCGAGCTGGCGGATCGTCTGCGACGGCTGGATGAAGGTCCGGCCGACATAGGCGTTCTTGACCAGGCCGGCGCCGAACGGGATGCCGGAGGCCTCCGCGTAACCGATCGCGGCGGGCGTCCCGGACTCCGGGGTCGCTATCACCAGGTCGGCCTCCACAGGGGCTTCCTTGGCGAGTTTGCGGCCCATCTCGACGCGCGAGAGGTACACGTTCCGACCGGCGATGTCCGTGTCGGGGCGGGCCAGATAGACGTACTCGAAGATGCAGCCCTTGGGCTTCGCTTCCGCGAATCGCGAGGTCCGCAGACCGTTCTCGTCGATGGCGACGAACTCGCCCGGCTCGATCTCGCGCACATAGCTGGCGCCGCAGATGTCGAGGGCCGCGGACTCGGAGGCCACCACCCAGCCGCGCTCCAGGCGGCCGAGGACCAATGGGCGGATGCCCTGTGGGTCACGGGCCGCGTAGAGGGTGTGCTCGTTCATGAAGACGAGCGAGAAGGCCCCCTTGACCTGGGGGAGGATCTTGGCGGAAGCCTCTTCTATGGTCAGCGGCTTGCCGTCGTCGTCGACCTGGGCCGCGAGGAGCGCGGTGAGCAGGTCGGTGTCATTGGTGGCCGCCACGCGAGTGGTGCGGCCTTCCTGCTTGGGGAGGTCGGCGACCATCTCGGCGAGCTGCGCCGTGTTGACCAGGTTGCCGTTGTGGCCGAGCGCGATGGAACCGTGCGCGGTTGCACGGAACGTCGGCTGGGCGTTCTCCCACACGGAGGCACCGGTGGTCGAGTAGCGGGCGTGACCGACCGCGATATGACCCTGGAGCGAACCGAGCGAGGTCTCGTCGAAGACCTGGGACACAAGGCCCATGTCCTTGAAGACGAGGATCTGGGAGCCGTTGCTGACCGCGATTCCCGCGGATTCCTGACCCCGATGCTGGAGGGCGTAGAGCCCGAAGTAAGTGAGCTTGGCGACCTCTTCGCCCGGAGCCCAGACACCGAAGACGCCACAAGCGTCCTGGGGGCCTTTCTCACCGGGGAGCAGATCATGATTGAGTCGACCGTCACCACGTGGCACGGCTCCGAGTGTAGGCGAGATCGACCACTGGTCCGAATTGGGGATACGGGCCCTCAATGGATCATTCGTCGGCCACCGCGCTGACGACAGTGCCATTCGCGCTGGTCAGCGCGATGCCGCGATGATCCAACGCGTAGGCGACCTTGCCGTCGAAGAGCCCCAGAAGCGTCTTCTCGGTCCTCATGAGTGAGTCTTGGCACATCATGCGGGTGGTCCTGGCCGGACCGAGGGTGATATGTCCGTCGCCGACGGTGGCCTGGGCGGACGCGTGGTTGCAGCCGAGCCGGCCGTCGAAGGTGCCGTCCGCGCGGAGGACGAAGTACGCGTTCGCCCCTTTCGGGAGCGGCTGGGAGACGTTGTTGTCACCCAGTGCCGTGACCGTCCACTTCGTCCCCCGCAGGGGAGCGTCCTTCTCCTTGGTGAGGCTGATCCGGTCGCCGCCCTCGGCGGTGAGCGTCAGCCGGTCGCCCTCGGCCTTCGTCGTGAAGGCACCCTTGTCCGCCAGAGTCCGGCCGAGGCTCCGCTCGAAGCTCATCGCGCCCTTCTCGCAGGCCATGTCGGTCGTCCACATCCCGCCGAACACGACATGGTCACCCTTGAGAGTGGCCTTCGAGCCGAACCCGTTGCAGCCGAGGTTGCCGCTGACGCGACCGTCGTCCCCGATCCTCAGATACGCGCCGGAGGGCGCTCGCGCGGTCTTCCCGCCCACGGTGAGGCTGTCGACCGTCCAGTGGACGCCGGTCACGGGCGCCGATTCCACCCCGCCGGAACCGCCCCCCGCCGTCTGGGTACCGCACGCGGCGACAAGGGGAAGCAGGGTCAGGACACCGAGGGTCATTCGCTGCTTGTCCATGCCGATGTGACGGGGGAGGTGGGGGTGCCGGTTCCCCGCGGAGGCCGGGATCCCCTCCCGGGGCCGGGGCGGGTGACCGACCGCGGGCCCGTACGCGAGTGCGGGATTCGGGCCGGGCGGCTCAGCCTGAGCGGAGCGGGGCCGGATGGGTTCAGCCCATCAAGGGCAGCAGGTCGCCGAGGTCGGCGCGCTCGCCGCTGGCGCTCACCTTCGCGTCGTCCAGGGCCGCCTTCCAGTCCGTACGCCCCGTCGCGAGCCGGATCCAGGTCAGCGGGTCCGTCTCCACGACGTTCGGGGGAGTGCCCCGGGTGTGCCGGGGCCCCTCCACGCACTGCACGACGGCGTACGGCGGGATCCGCACCTCCGTGGACGCGCCGGGCGCCTTCACGGCGAGCGTGTCGGCGAGCAGTCGGGTGCAGGCGGCTAGGGCCTGCCGGTCGTACGGGATGTCGAGGCCCGGCACTGCGCGGTTCAGATCGTCGGTGTGGACGACGAGTTCGACGATCCGGGTGACGAGGTGCTCGGCCAGCGTCATGGAGCCGGTGCGGGTGACGAGGAGCCGGCCGTCCGGGGCCGTGACCAGGTGCTCGGTGATCCGCTGCTCGGTGCAGGCGTACAGCGCGTCGAGGTCCGGGTTCCGCTCCGCGAGTTCGCGGCTGTCGGCGTCGATGTCCCCGGCCCACGCGGCGGTGGCGAACGGCCAGTCGAGCAGCGCGAGTTCCCTGGCCGCGGGCTCCGGCCGGCCGAGGTTCCGGCTCACGGACTCGACGGTCATGGCGAGGTGCGCGGCCAACTCCCGCACGGTCCACTTTCCGAGACCCGCGGGGAGCGCCAACTGGTCATCGTTCAGGGCGTGTACGCCGTCCCGTACGTTCCCGAGCTGCGCGAGGACAGCCGCGCGGATCTTGACGGGGTCGTAGGTGCGGGCGCGCTTCTTGACCGATGGCATGATCCTCAGCCTAGAACCAGGGGACGGGCGGGCGTCGGTTTTCCCCCGGGCTCGCGGTCCCCCTGCCCGGCGCCGGGGCGGGCCGGGCACCGGAGCGTGACGCTTCGCGCCGAAGTGGGACACCTCGCGGCGGCCGCCTGCGGGCGGGGAATTGCCACGAGCCGGCACCCGGCTCGTCCCTCTGCCCGTCGTGGACCAGGGCACCGGTCCGGGCTGGACCGAGTACACGGACCTGGCCTGCACGAACCCGGTGGGCGGGGGCGGTCACCCGTGAGCATGAACGGCGGCGGAAGCCACCCGGCGCCGCCGAACGCGGACAACACTGGCCTGTGCCTGGAAGGAGGTGCAACATGACGGTTATGGCCGAGCGCACGTCTCAGATGTCGGTGGAGGAGTTCGAAACGATCGCCTCCACCGCTCCCGAGACCGTCACGTTGGAGTTCATCAACGGACGGATCGGGGTCAAGAAAGTGGCGGACGGAGACCACGACACCATCGTGGCCTGGCTGGCTCGGCGCTGTATGCAGACCAGGCCCGACCTGGATCTGTATCAGGGTCGAGGGCTCCGGGTGGAGGCGTATCGGGAGGGCAGGGCGAAACCGGACGCGGTACTCACGCCCGAAGCCCACTTCGCGGGTGCGGGTGAATGGGCCGATCCGGACGGAACGCTCATGGTCGTCGAGGTCACCTCGTACGACTCCGACACCGACCGACGGGACCGGCACGAGAAGCCGGCCGCCTACGGTCAGGCCGGAATCCCGGTGTATCTACTGATCGACCGGGACTCCTGCACCATCACCGTGCACAGCGCCCCGGACCGGAAGGTCGGGGGCTACCGCACCCTTCACACGGCGAAGTTCGGCGAGAAGGTGTCCCTCCCCGACCCGATCGGCATCGAGATCGACACGGAGATCCTCAAGAACTACGTGCGATGAACCGAGGAACCCCCGCCCGGATCTGCATCCGGGCGGGGGCTTCGCCGTACAAGCCGTAGAGCCGTACAACCCCATAGGGGCTTAACCGACTACGCCAGCAGCGCCGGGATCGTCGCCTCGTGCGCCGTGCGCAGCTCGGCCAGGGAGAGCGCGAACTCGCCCTGGACGTCGATCACCGCGGTCGCGTCGGACTCGATGCCGTCGACGACACCGATGCGGGTGACGGGCAGACCCCGGGCACCGCACATGTCGTTGAAGCGGAGCTCCTCCGAGCGCGGGACGGCGACGACCGCGCGGCCCGCCGACTCCGAGAACAGGAAGGTGAACGCGTCCAGACCGTCGGGGACGATCAGCCGCGCGCCCTTGCCGCCCTGCAGCCCCGACTCGACCACGGCCTGGACGAGGCCGCCGTCGGACAGGTCGTGCGCGGAGTCGATCATTCCGTCGCGGGAGGCCGAGATGAGGATCTCGGCGAGCAGCCGCTCGCGCTCCAGGTCGACCTTCGGCGGCAGACCACCGAGGTGGTCGTGGACGACCTGCGACCAGGCCGAGCCGCCGAACTCCTCGCGGGTGTCACCGAGCAGGTAGAGGAGCTGGCCCTCTTCCTGGAAGGCGACCGGGGTGCGGCGGGCGACGTCGTCGATGACGCCCAGCACGGCCACGACCGGAGTCGGGTGGATGGCCACCTCGCCGGTCTGGTTGTACAGCGAGACGTTGCCGCCGGTCACCGGGGTGCCCAGCTGCTGGCAGGCGTCGGCCAGACCGCGGATCGCCTCGGCGAACTGCCACATGACGGCCGGGTCCTCGGGCGAGCCGAAGTTCAGGCAGTCGGAGACGGCGAGCGGCTTGGCACCGGTCGTCGCGACATTGCGGTAGGCCTCGGAGAGAGCCAGCTGCGCGCCCGCGTACGGGTCGAGCTTGGCGTAGCGGCCGTTGCCGTCGGTCGCGATGGCGACGCCGAGCCCGGTCTCCTCGTCGATGCGGATCATGCCCGAGTCCTCGGGCTGCGCCAGCACCGTGTTGCCCTGCACGAAGTGGTCGTACTGGGAGGTGATCCAGGACTTGGAGGCCTGGTTCGGGGAGGAGACGAGCCTCAGGACCTGGTCCTTCAGCTCCTCGCCCGTCGCCGGGCGGGGCAGCTTGTTCGCGTCGTCGGCCTGGAGCGCGTCCTGCCACTCGGGGCGGGCGTAGGGGCGCTCGTAGACCGGGCCGTCGTGGGCGACCGTGCGCGGGTCGACGTCGACGATCTTGCCGCCGTGCCAGAAGATCTCCAGCCGGTCGCCGTCGGTGACCTCACCGATGACGGTGGCGATGACGTCCCACTTGTCGCAGATCTCGAGGAACCGGTCGACCTTCTCCGGCTCGACGACCGCGCACATGCGTTCCTGCGACTCGCTCATGAGGATTTCCTCGGGCGAGAGCGTGGAGTCGCGCAGCGGTACGTCGTCCAGGGTGACGCGCATGCCGCCGGAGCCGTTGGACGCCAGCTCGCTGGTGGCGCAGGACAGACCGGCCGCGCCGAGGTCCTGGATGCCGACGACCAGCTTCTCGGCGAAGGCCTCCAGGGTGCACTCGATGAGGAGCTTCTCCTGGAAGGGGTCGCCGACCTGGACGGCGGGACGCTTCGACGGCTTGGCGTCGTCGAAGGTCTCCGAGGCGAGGATCGACGCGCCGCCGATGCCGTCGCCGCCCGTGCGGGCCCCGTACAGGATGACCTTGTTGCCGGTGCCGGACGCCTTCGCGAGGTGGATGTCCTCGTGCCGCATGACGCCGATGGCGCCGGCGTTGACGAGCGGGTTGCCCTGGTAGCAGGCGTCGAAGACGACCTCGCCGCCGATGTTGGGCAGGCCCAGGCAGTTGCCGTAGCCGCCGATGCCCGCGACGACGCCCGGCAGGACGCGCTTGGTGTCGGGGTGGTCCGCCGCGCCGAAGCGCAGCGGGTCGACGACCGCGACCGGCCGCGCGCCCATGGCGATGATGTCGCGCACGATGCCGCCGACGCCGGTGGCCGCGCCCTGGTAGGGCTCGACGTACGACGGGTGGTTGTGCGACTCGACCTTGAAGGTGACCGCGTAGCCCTGGCCGACGTCGACGACACCGGCGTTCTCGCCGATACCGACGAGCAGCGCGTCGGACTGCGGGGCCTTCTCGCCGAACTGGCGGAGGTGGACCTTCGAGGACTTGTAGGAGCAGTGCTCGGACCACATGACGGAGTACATGGCGAGCTCGGCGCCGGTCGGGCGGCGGCCGAGGATCTCCACGACGCGCTCGTACTCGTCCTTCTTCAGGCCCAGTTCGGCCCAGGGCAGCTCGACGTCGGGGGTCGCGGCCGCGTTCTCGACGGTGTCCAGAGGCGTGCGGCTCATGCGTTGACCAGCTTCTTGAGGATCGAGGTGAAGAAGGGGAGGCCGTCGGTGCGGCCGGAGCCGACGAGGGGCTCGACGGCGTGCTCCGGGTGCGGCATCAGACCGACGACGTTGCCCGCCGCGTTCGTGATGCCGGCGATGTCGCGCAGCGATCCGTTCGGATTGACGTCCACGTAACGGAACGCGACCCGGCCCTCGGCCTCCAGCATGTCGAGCGTGTGCTCGTCGGCGACGTACCGCCCGTCCATGTTCTTCAGCGGGATGTGGATCTCCTGGCCGGCCTCGTAGTCGGCGGTCCAGGCGGTCCCCGCGTTCTCCACCCGCAGCTTCTGGTCGCGGCAGATGAAGTGGAGGTGGTTGTTGCCGAGCATCGCGCCGGGGAGAAGGTGCGCCTCGGTGAGAACCTGGAAGCCGTTGCAGATGCCGAGAACCGGCATTCCGGACTTCGCCTGCTCGATGACGGTCTCCATCACCGGCGAGAAGCGCGAGATGGCGCCCGCCCGCAGATAGTCGCCGTACGAGAAACCGCCGGGCAGCACCACGGCGTCGACCTGCTTGAGGTCCTTGTCCTTGTGCCAGAGAGCTACGGGTTCGGCGCCCGCCAGCCTGATCGCGCGCTGCGTGTCGCGGTCGTCGAGGCTGCCGGGAAAGGTGACGACTCCAATACGAGCGGTCACTTTCCGGCCTCCGCGACTTCCTCGACCTTGACGGTGAAGTCCTCGATCACGGTGTTGGCGAGGAAGGATTCCGCCAGTTCATGGATGCGGGCGAGCGCGGCGTCGTCCACCGGTCCGTCCACTTCCAGTTCGAATCGCTTTCCCTGACGGACGTCGGAGACACCTTCGAAACCGAGGCGCGGCAGTGCACGCTGCACCGCCTGGCCCTGGGGGTCGAGGATCTCCGGCTTGAGCATGACGTCGACTACGACGCGTGCCACTGGCACTCCCGGTGTGTGGTGCTGAGCAGGTCCCTTCAGACTACCCGTACAAAATTTCTACTCGCGTAGATTCGTAGAATCCTACGTGACCCCGATCACGATCCCGCATCGGCGCGGGGGCGTGGACGGAAAATCCTGGGAAAAACCGCAGAAGAACGGCAGGACTCCATTGCCTTCGGACACGCGGGGGGATTTAGTCGGGCTTCACAATGCAATGCCGGGCACTGTACAAAGGAATTGGCAATAGCCGATACTTTGCTCAATAACAGCCGGACAGTCGACATCTCCGCGACAACTCCGTGACGTCCGCGCACGTCATGACCGTTGATCGCGGAGGTGCCGCACGAAGGGACCGATATTCGTGGCGCAGCGTGTCGTGGTCACTCTCTTTGACGACATCGACGGCTCGGAAGCGGCGGAAACGATCGCCTTCGGACTCGACGGCAAGTCGTACGAGATCGACCTCAATCCAGCCAATGCCAAGGAACTGCGTAAGGCGCTCGAGCCGTACGTCGAGGCAGGCCGCAAGCAGTCGAAGTCCGGGAAGGCGTACACGCACACCGCGTTGACGCCCGACCCGGCCGCGGTCCGCGCCTGGGCCCGCTCCAACAAGATGGACGTGCCGCCGCGTGGCCGGATCCCCAAGCGGGTCTACGAGGCGTTCGCCGAGTCGCACTGAGCCGGCGGCCCCGAGCGGGGTGCCCGAGGAGACCCCTCCACCGGGCCCCTGGCCCCGGTGGGGGGCCCGCGAGGCCCCGCCGTCGGACCCTGGAACAACCGACTTGCGCTGACCCCCATCCGATCAGCTAGAGTCTGGAACACGCCGAGGGGCCAGGCCGAAAAAGCCGGAACCCGAAGGTCGTGCGGGTGTAGTTCAGTAGCAGAACATCCCCCTTCCAGGGGGAAGGCGCAGTGTGCAATTCCTGTCACCCGCTCTGCATCTCTTACCAACCACAGTTGGGGGTCCCCCCTGCTCGAGCTTGTCGAGAGCTTGGGGGAGGATCAGGTAAGGTGGTGCTCGCGCCGATCGGTGGAAGCCGGTCGGAGGCAATGCGGACGTAGCTCAGTTGGTAGAGCGCAACCTTGCCAAGGTTGAGGTCGCCAGTTCGAACCTGGTCGTCCGCTCCACGATGCAAAGGCCCCGGTCAGTCGACCGGGGCCTTTCTCGTGTTCGCGGGTGCCGGTGTCTACGCCCGGCCGCGGATGTCCGCACCGGTATCGAAGTCCTCCCGCGTATCGCCTCCGTGTCCTCCTCCCCTCCCGTCGCCGCCCGTTCGCGCCGGGGCGCCGTCTGACATTTGTCATGCGGAGTGGTGACAACGCGCACTGCTGCCGGAACCCGTCCGCCGGGACGCTGATTTCATGAACACGAACGAGCAGGACGACGTGATCGAGGTCACTGATCTGCGCCGTGTGTACGGGGGCGACGGAAGAGATTTCGAGGCGGTGCGCGGAGTCACCTTCTCCGTGGGCCGCGGTGAGCTCTTCGCTCTCCTCGGCACCAATGGCGCCGGCAAGACATCCACAGTCGAGCTGATCGAGGGTCTCGCTCCCCCGGCCGGCGGACGCGTGCGGGTCCTCGGGCACGATCCGTACACGGACCGGGCGGCTGTGCGGCCCCGTATCGGCGTGATGCTCCAGGAAGGCGGCTTCCCTTCCGAACTGACGGTCGCGGAGACCACGCGGATGTGGGCGGCCTGCACCAGCGGGGCCCGGCCCATGGAGAAGGCGCTCGACAGGGTCGGTCTCGCGCACCGCCGCGACGTCCGTGTGAAGCAGTTGTCCGGCGGTGAGAAGCGGCGCCTGGACCTGGCACTCGCTCTCCTCGGCGGCCCCGAGGTCCTCTTCCTCGACGAGCCCACGACCGGACTCGACGTGGAAGGCCGCCGGAGCACCTGGGAGTTGATCCGCGAACTGCGCGACGGCGGGACCACGGTCCTGCTGACCACCCACTATCTGGAAGAGGCGGAGGTGCTCGCCGACCGGCTGGCGATCCTCCACCAAGGACGCGTCGCGGCCATCGGCACTCCGGCCGAGGTGACCGCCTCCCAGCCGTCGCACGTCTCCTTCGAGCTGCCCGACGGCTACTTCCCCGGCGACCTGCCCCCGCTGCCGGAACTCGGTGTGAGCAGCCATGAGACGGCGGGCCGGGTGATCAGGCTGCGCACAGACGAGCTGCAACGGACGGCCACCGCCCTGCTGGTGTGGGCCGAACGGGCGCGGGTCGAGCTGCGGGGGCTCGATGTGCGCTCGGCCTCCCTGGAGGAGGCGTTCCTGCGGATCGCGCGGGAGGCGGCGGCGCACGGCGCGGACGGGCCGAGGACGGCGGAACCGGCCTCGGATGCACGCAAGACGGCCGGGCATTCCCGGATGGCGACGGCCTCGGATGCCCGGAACGACAGGACCGCCGCGAAAGCGCGGAAGAGGGGGACAGCGGCATGAGCGGAACGGCAGTCACCACCGGCGCCGGCACGCCGAGGACCACGGCGGCCGGCCGGACGAGAGCACTGGCACGCGCCGAACTGACGCTGCTGGGCCGCACCAAGGCGACCCTCGCGGCAGCGGTGTTCGTGCCGCTGGTCATGCCGTTCATGCTCCGCTCGACCGTCGACACGATGGATCTGAAGGGCACCGGGCTCACCGTCGGGGCGATCCTGCTCCCCTCCTCCATCGGCTTCTCGCTCCTCTTCGCCGTCTACGGCTCCCTGGTGAGCGTGTACGCGGCCCGCCGCGAGGAACTCGTCCTCAAGCGGCTGCGCACCGGGGAGCTGCGGGACGTGGAGATCCTCGCCGGCGCCGCGCTCCCCTCGGTCGCGATCGGTCTCGCCCAGTGCCTGATCCTGACCGTCGCCTACCGGGTGACCCTCGGCGTCGGGTCTCCCAAGGAACCCCAACTCGTCCTGTTGGGACTGCTGTTGGCGCTCATCACCTGGCCGGCGCTCGCCGCCGTCACCGCGAGCTTCAGCAAGAGCGTCGAGGGCGCCCAGGTCGCGGCCACGCCCCTGACACTGGTGTCGCTGGTCGGCTCCGGGACCTTCATCCCCCTGGAGATGCTGCCCGACGGCATGGCCCCGTTCTGCGAACTGCTGCCGCTCACCCCAGTGATCACCCTGATCCGCGGCGGCTGGACCGGGCACCTCTCGGCCCACGACACCGCGGGCGCTCTCTTCACGGCGGTGGCCTGGACCGTGATAGCGGTGTTTGCTGTACGACGGTGGTTCCGCTGGGAGCCGCGGCGGTGACCACGGACGCGGGGGTGGGCATGGGCAGGCCGTCCGGCTGGTGGCGGGGCAAGACCACACCGGCGAAGGTCGAGACGTACACACGGTGGTCGTTCCACTTCTTCGCCGTGATCGAGGCCGTCTCGATCGGACTGCCCGTCTTCGGGAACGTGTCGACGGGACGGTCCTGGACGCTGTTCCTGCTGGTGTGCGGGCACTCCGTGTTCTGCGCGGTGACCGCCTCGCAGGCGCTGGACTGGACGCGCGGCACCCGCGAACAGCCCAGGCGGACGCTGCTCGCGCTGGCCCTGAGCACCTGTGTGGTGGCCGTCGTGGGAGCCGCCGCCTCGGGCACCCCGTGGCGCCCGACGAGCGACGGCGAGTTCCTGGTCGCCTCCTCGGTGCTCGTCGGTGTCATCGCGTTCGGCACGGGCACGGTCGCGCTCGGGACGCGTGACAAAAGGCGGATGGCGTACGCCGTGCTCGGCGCGGCCGCGGGGGCCGGCGCGCTCTCCTTGCCCCTCGGCTTCCCGGGACCCGCCGCGCTGATCACCGCCGTCCTGGTCCTGCTGACCGCCGGTTTCCTCACGTTCACCGCGGGCTTCTCCGTCTGGCTGCTCAACGCCGTCTATGAACTCGACGAGGCCCGCGAGACCCGCGCCCGCCTCGCCGTCGCCGAGGAACGGCTGCGCTTCGGCCGCGATCTGCACGACGTGATGGGCCGCAACCTCGCGGTGATCGCCCTCAAGAGCGAACTCGCCGTGCAGTTGGCCAGGCGTGGACGGGCCGAGGCCGTGGACCAGATGACCGAGGTGCAGCGGATCGCCCGGGAGTCCCAGCGCGAGGTGCGCGAGGTCGTACGCGGCTACCGCGATGCCGACCTGGCCAACGAACTGGCGGGAGCCCAAGGGGTGTTGACCGCGGCGGGCATCGACTGCGACATCACCGGCACCGCCGCCGAGCTGCCCGCACAGGTCCAGTCGGCGCTCGGCTGGGTCGTGCGGGAGGCGACCACGAATGTGCTGCGGCACGGGGACGCCAAGAGGTGCGCGCTGTCCCTGCGGGTGACGGAGGAACGGGTGACGCTCACCGTCGAGAACGACGGGGTGCCGGACGAGGCGGGCCCGGGCCCCGGACCGGACGGCGACCCGGGGCAGCGGAGAGGGACCGGGCTCGTGGGGCTGCGGGAGCGGTTGGGGGAGGTGGACGGGGTGCTGCGGGCCGGCGCGAGCGATGGAGTGTTCCGGCTGGCGGCGGAGGTACCGCTGCCGGCCTCCCCGATCAGAGACCGAGACAGAGACAGAGACAGAACCAAGGACAGAGAACGCCCCGGAGACGGGAGCTCGAACTCGGGGAGCGACGATTCGCGGCGAGGGTCGTCGCCCTCGTCCGTCCCGCACCAGGTGAGAGAGGCCACCCCATGACGTCCGTACCGCCGCCCGGCGCGTCGACGCCCGAGTCCCCCGTACGACTGCTGCTCGCGGACGACGAGCATCTGATCCGGGGAGCGCTGGCCGCGCTGCTCGGGCTGGAGGACGACCTGGTCGTGGTGGCCGAGGCGGCGACCGGACCGGAGGCGCTGGCGATGGCGCGGGCGCACGTGCCCGATGTCGCCGTCCTGGATCTTCAGATGCCCGGGGCCGACGGTGTGAGCGTGGCCACATCCCTGCGGGCCGAACTGCCGGGCTGCCAGGTGCTGATCGTGACGAGTCACGGGCGGCCGGGCCATCTGAAGCGGGCGCTTGCGGCGGGTGTGCGCGGGTTCGTCCCGAAGACGGTCAGCGCGCGGCGGCTCGCGGAGATCATCCGTACCGTGCACGCGGGAAACCGTTATGTGGACCCGGAGTTGGCCGCCGACGCGATCTCCGCCGGGGACTCGCCGCTGACCGCGCGCGAGGCCGAGGTGCTCGAATTCGCCGCCGACGGCGCGCCCGTGGCGGAGATCGCGGAGCGGGCCGCGCTGTCCCAGGGGACCGTACGGAACTACCTGTCGTCGGCCGCCTCCAAGCTGGGCGCGGAGAACCGCCACGCGGCAGTGCGTCTCGCACGGGAGCGAGGTTGGGTATAGTGGCTGTCGCGCCCCGGCGCATGCGGACGTAGCTCAGTTGGTAGAGCGCAACCTTGCCAAGGTTGAGGTCGCCAGTTCGAACCTGGTCGTCCGCTCCGAAAAAGGAAACCCCCGACCTGTGGTCGGGGGTTTCTTCGTGTGCTCCGGCCGGGGTGGGACATCCTTCGGACTGTCCGGCTCGGGTCGCCGCCGGGCCCGGCCGATGGCCGGGCCCGGGGTGAGGTCAGGACCAGCTGAGGCCCGTCAGGCGCTCGTACGCCTCGATGTACTTGGCGCGGGTGGCCTCCACGACGTGCTCGGGCAGGGCGGGCGGCGGCTGCTCGCTCTTGCGGTCCCAGCCCGACTCCGCGGAGGTCAGCCAGTCGCGGACGTACTGCTTGTCGAAGGACGGCTGCGCGTGGCCCGGCTCCCACGCGTCGGCGGGCCAGAAGCGCGAGGAGTCCGGGGTCAGCACCTCGTCGGCGAGGACGAGCGTCTCGCCCTCGTAGCCGAACTCGAACTTGGTGTCCGCGAGGATGATGCCCCGGTCGCGGGCGATGTCGCGGGCGCGGCCGTAGATGGCGAGGGTCGCCTGGCGCAGCTCGGCGGCGGTGTCGGCGCCGACCTGACGGGCGACCTCCTCGTACGAGACGTTCTCGTCGTGCTCGCCGACCGCGGCCTTCGTCGCGGGGGTGAAGATCGGCGCGGGGAGTTCCGAGCCGTCGACGAGGCCCTCGGGGAGCGCGAGGCCGCAGACCGTGCGGGACTCGTTGTACTCGACGAGTCCCGAGCCGGTCAGATAGCCGCGGGCGACGCATTCGACGGGAGCCATCCGCAGGGACTTGCAGATCAGGGTGCGGCCGGCCCAGTCGGCGGGGGCGCCCGGCGGGAGTTCGGTGCTCAGCACATGGTTGGGCGCCAGCTCGGCGAGCTGGTCGAACCACCACAGGGAGAGCTGGGTGAGTGTGCGGCCCTTGTCGGGGATCTCGGTGGGGAGAACCCAGTCGTAGGCGGAGATGCGGTCGCTGGCGACCATCACGAGGTCGCCCGCCTCGTTCTGGTACAGGTCGCGCACCTTGCCGGTGTGCAGATGTACCAGACCCGGCACCTGAAGGGGCTCGGGCTTTTCGACGAATCCGGACACGGTTCCTCCCCGTGGTTATGTCCAACTGCCTCGATTCTCCCGTATGGGGCGAGCGGGTTCGGACAGGGGGCGCGACGACCGGTGCGGGTCCCCGCGGTGCGGGTGTGTCGCGAGACGCCCGGCGGGGCTTCCTCGGTCGTATCTCAGTCGTGTTTGCAGATGCGGTCGAGGAGATTGGCGGTCGCCCGCTGGATACGGGGGTCGACGTGGCCGGGGCGGTCGAGGGCCGGAGACCACGCGAACGTTCCGGATGCGAAGACCAGGGCGCCGGACGGGGCCCGGTACAGCGAGGTCTCCTGATGGCGGAGGGTGCCCTCGCTGTCCGGGTACGGGGAGTGCGCGAGCAGGATCCGGTCCTGGTGCTCCGGCAGTGGGGTGCGCGGGAAGTAACGGTCCGCCTCGCCCGCGACCATGCCTGCCAGTTCGTCGCCGTCGTGCGCGCCGGTCGCCTCCCACAGCCAGTGGTCGGCGTTGCGCACGATCAGGGGGTGCGGCTCGGGGACCCGTCCCGCGTACTGGATGCCGATGAGCTGCTGCTCCGGGCGGTCGATCTCACGCCACAGGGCGGGCCTGCCCGGACCCCGGCGTTTGCGGCAGGTCAGCAGCCGGTCGGCGACGCCCGACGGGGACGGCCCCAACTCCACCTGCCAGTACATGGTGTTGGCGGAGAGGAAGACGAGCGAGGTGCCGTGTTCGCGGGCGAGTTCCGTGGTGCGGCGCATCTGCGGCGACCAGTACTCGTCGTGGCCCGGGAAGACCAGACCGCGGTAGCGGGTGGGGTCGACGCGGCCGGCGTGCAGATCACGGGCGTCGGCGTAGGCGAGGTCGTATCCGTAACGCTCCGCCCAGCGGATGAAGTCGTAGGCGTGCCCCACATGGAGGGGGAGACCCGCGCCCGCGTACGGGCGGTCGAACGAGACGGTCGTCGCGGCGTCGGCCTCGCCGAGCAGCCGACCGTTCTCGTCCCACGCGTGGTAGAGGCTGGCGCCGGTGTGGCCGTCCTCCGGGTACAGGTTGTACGCCTGCCAGGTGATGTCCGGGAGCAGCAGGAGCAGGTCGGCCGTCTGGTGGTTGCGGACGGTGAAAGGAACGTGGGAGCGGTAGCCGTCGACGGTGGTGAGGACGGCGACATAGGCGCCGACGCTCCAGTAGGACGGAATCTGCAGGCGCCAGGACAGCCACCAGTGATGGCAGGAGACGGTGCGGTCGGCGGTGAGCGGCGGCGGCTGGACGATGCCGGAGAGCCGGGGGCTCGTGGTGATCTTGCTGGCGCCGTCGCCGCCGTAGTGGCCGATGCGGTAGATGTCGACGCTGAACTCCTGCGGCGGGTCGACCGTGACATGGAAGTCGATGGACTCGCCGGGGGCGGCGGCACCCGTGGTGGTGAAGCCCTTGATCTGGCGGTGGACGTCGTCCGCGGAGCGGGGACCTCCGGGACCGGTGCGCGCGCGGGTGCCGGAGGTGGAGCGCGGGGCCGGGATCCGGGAGGCGCCGGTCGCCGGTCGGGGCGCCTGGGGCGCGTCGGTGTCCAGGTACCAGGGGACGACATGGCCGGTGTCGTCGAAATAGGTCTCACTGCCGCGGAGCCAGGGAACGGGGCCCTGGCCGAAGGGATCCGTGACGGCGTGCGCGAGCGCTCCCGACTCCCAGCGGCGGATCTGCTCCGACCCCATGCCCGCTCCCCTCCCTCGTGCCCCCGTCGTACTGGTAAGCCCTTGCGCTGTGTGCGATCGGTCCCAGCACATCACATTACGCACGCAGTCCGTCACCGTTCGTCGCGAATTGACGTGAGTGGAACGGATGGCTCCGCTTGGGCCGAGCCGACTGCGAGTGAGCGGGGCCGGGTGGGGCCGGCCGGACGGTCGTCAGACCAGGCGGACCGGTTTCTCCGGGCGGACGCCGAGATGGCGGAGCCAGTCCCGCAGGGGCGTGGGGTCCCCTGTCTCTATGAGGGTGAGGACCCGGGGGCCGAGGTCCGCGGCCCGTTCACCGGCGACGAGGAGGGACGGGCCGTCCAGCCAGTCGAGTCCTGGGGCCGCCCCGGCGGTGTCCATCGCGGAGCAGCAGACCATCGCCGTGACATGGTCGGCCAGCAGCTCACGACCGGTCCTGGGCGGCTGGAGGGGGAACAGCGGAAGCATCCGGTCGTCCCAGAGGGCGTGGTCGGGGCCCTGCTGCTCGGCACCTGCGGAGGGCGGGGGCGCCGCCGGGGCGGACGCCTCCTCGCGGGCCACTTCCGCGGTGAGCCCGGCCGCGAGGGCCGCCGACCGCTCGTTCCCCACGGCGAGGTCCGGATCGTCGCTCTCGGCGATCCCCATCTCCCCGTACACGTCCGCGCGGTGGACCGCGAGAGCGGCCCCCGGGTCGCGGTCCGGGGCAGGAGCGGCTCCCGGCGCTGCGGACAGGTGGTCCAGCACGCGTGCCAGGGTCGGTCCGTCCGCCTCGGGCAGCGCGGGGTCGGCGGGGTGCCGGACGCCGAGCGCGTCCAGGACACGGTGGAGTCGGGCCGCGTCGGTGCGCCACTTGCGGTCGACGACCTCGTCCGGATAGTCCTGCCAGTCGACCGGCGCCCAGTCGGGACCGGCCTCGGCGGGACCGCCGTGGAAGAGCCGGGCGGCGAGCAGCGAGGCCGCCTCGTCCACGGTGCCGGGCTCTTCGAGCAGGTCGCAGGCGGGACGTTCACCGAGACGGGAGGTGAAGCCCTCGGCCAGCCGGTCGCGGCGGGACAGCTCGGTCAGCGCCGCGACGACGCCGACGTCCAGCCTGGAGGGCCAGCGGCCCATCCGCCAGGCGGGCAGCGCGACGCGGGTCAGCAGGCGGTCCCAGCCGGCGTACGCCAGACCCACCTGTTCCTGGGCGACGATCCGCACGCCGTAGTCCACAGCCTGTGCGCGCTCGGCCGCCGCGGACGCCACCCCCCGCTCCATCTCGGCCGCATGGACCCGGCAGCCGCGCAGCAGGAGACGGGTCACCCAGCCCACACCGGCCAGGACCGTGCGGGACAGCGGGCCACGCCCGGGGGCCGAGGCCACGGCCACGGCCGCGTCCAGACCCCTGACGAATCGGCGGGCCGCGGCTATGTCCGGGTGCGCCGACGGGCCCGTACCGGCGACGACCGGGGCGAGGACCGCCCGCAGCTCGCCGACCCGCATCCACCACAGGAAGGGAGAACCGATGACGAGGACGGGGGCGGCGGAGACCCGGCGGGCGCGGTTCGTCAGCGACGGGACCGGGCGGCCCGCGACCAGACTTCCGCGCCGGCCGTCCGGGCCGGCCGGTTCGTCCACGCCGCCCGACGAGAACCGGCCGTGCGCCCGGTGGGTGCGGTCCTCCAGCCAGCTGTCGCAGTCGGGAGTGAGCGCTATCGCCGAGGGGGCCGGAACGTCGAGACGCTCGGCCAGGTCACGGACCATCCGATAGAGATCGGGGGCCGACTCCTCGGAGATCGGCACCGTGGGGCTCATCGCGGGCCTGGAGCGGGCCACGACGAGCGCGATGCCCGCCGCAGCGAGAAGGACGACGACGGCGAGGACCGCCACGATCCACCGCGCGATCCCCCAGGGCCTGCCGGTGACGCGGCCGGTGGAGCCACCGACGAGCAGCACGACGGCCACGGCCGCGGGCAGCAGGGCGACGGCCAGCGCCCTGCTGCGGACGCGCAGCACGGCGAGAGCCCGGGAGCGCGCGGTCTGCGCGCCCACCTCCACACCCATACCGGTCACGACCGGACGTCACCCCCTATTGTCCGCCGGGCCCCGGCCCTTTCACGGCCGGTGCCGACGGATGCCCTGGCGTTGGTCACTCCCCCACTGTGGCACCCGCCACCGACATCGCAATGCCGGTGGGCCAAGTGCCGGAATGCTTTCGCCGCACCCTAGTTGGGGCCCCGGCCCCAGTCAGCCGGATAGGCCATCGGTCACTCGATGGAATGGCTCTGGGGAAAGGTGGATGACGGCGGGCCCGGGGCGGGCTCCCGGTTCCGTACAGAAACCCGCAGGTGGAGAGGCCCGTGCGCAACGTGACAAAGCCCCGGATTCCGTACGGAACCCGGGGCTCGGTAATGCTATGGGGGATCCGGGGCTATGCCTCGGCCGCCGCCCTCGCCGCGATGTCCGTGCGGTGCTGCGAACCCTCCAGACCGATGCGGGCGACCGCCGCGTAGGCGCGCTCGCGGGCCTCGGTGAGGCTGGATCCGATCGCCGTGACGGACAGCACACGGCCGCCCGCGCTCACCACCGCTCCGCCCTCGTGCCGGGTGCCGGCGTGCAGGACGTACGCGTGCGGGGCGTCCTCGGCGGCCACCGCGTCGAGCCCGGTGATCGGGTCGCCGGTGCGCGGGGTGTCCGGGTAGTTGTGCGAGGCCACGACCACGGTGACCGCCGCGTTCTCGCTCCAGCGCAGCGGTTCCAGATCGGCGAGAGTGCCGTTCGCGGACGCCAGCAGGACACCGGCGAGCGGGGTCTTCAGACGGGCGAGGACCACCTGGGTCTCGGGGTCGCCGAAGCGGGCGTTGAACTCGATGACCCGCACGCCACGGCTGGTGATCGCCAGACCGGCGTACAGGAGTCCGGAGAACGGTGTGCCGCGCCGGCGCAGTTCGTCGACGGTCGGCTGGAGGACGGTCTCCATGACCTCCTCGACGAGCTTCGGGTCCGCCCAGGGCAGCGGCGAGTACGCGCCCATGCCGCCGGTGTTCGGGCCCTCGTCGCCGTCCAGCGCGCGCTTGAAGTCCTGGGCGGGCTGGAGCGGGACGACGGTCGTGCCGTCGGTGATCGCGAAGAGGGAGACCTCGGGACCGTCGAGGAACTCCTCGATCACGACACGGTCGCAGGCGTTGGCGTGCGCCCGCGCCGCTTCGAGGTCGTCGGTCACGACGACGCCCTTGCCGGCCGCCAGTCCGTCGTCCTTCACGACGTAGGGCGCTCCGAACGCGTCGAGCGCCTCCTCGACCTCCTCCGGCGTCGCACAGACGTACGAGCGCGCCGTGGGGACGCCGGCACCCGCCATCACGTCTTTCGCGAACGCCTTGGAGCCCTCCAGCTGCGCGGCCTCCCCGGAGGGGCCGAAGCAGGGGATGCCCGCCGCGCGCACGGCATCGGCGACACCGGCGACCAGCGGGGCCTCCGGGCCCACGATCACCAGTTCGGCGCCGAGTTCCGTGGCCAGCGCGGCCACGGCGGCGCCGTCGAGGGCGTCGACCGCGTGCAGTTCCGCCACCTCCGCGATCCCGGCGTTACCGGGAGCGCAGTACAGGGCGGTGACGTCGGGGTCGAGGGACAGGGAGCGGCACAGGGCGTGTTCGCGGGCGCCACCACCGATGACAAGGACCTTCACGGGGGTCAGCCTAGCCGCCGGACGAGGATGCCCTTGTGGGGGCTTCCGAAGCGGACGGGATACGGCGCTGGTGCGATCCTCCAACAGAGGCCTCCAGCGGACGCCGTCCCCGATACGCCGGGCGACGTGATCGAGAGGTGCTTCCGAGGGCCTTCCGAGGCGCTTCGGGTACTTCGCTTCTGGAGGCCACGGGCTCTCGTCCGGGCACGCTCCCGGACGCGAAGGGCCGTGCGCCGAGGCCGGCTCCGGGATCGGCGCACGGCCGACACCCGACCGGCCTCCGAAACCCGCGCAAGCAGCGGTCCGAGTGGTGCGGGGTGCAACGGGGACCCGGCTGCCGGAGGCGCTACCCGAGGCTCAGGTGCACGAAGCCGCTGCCCGAGGCGCGAGACTCATGTGCGCGAAGGCGCTGCCCGAGGCGCGAGGCGCATGTGCACGAAGGCGCTACCCGAGGCGCGAGGCGCATGTGCACGAAGCCGCTGCCCGAGGCGCATGTGCACGAAGCCGCTGCCCGAGGCGCGAGGCGCATGTGCACGAAGGCGCTACCCGAGGCTCCGATGGACTGGGGGCAGCGTCCGAGACTCCGATGGACCCGTAGACAGACAGTGTCCGGTGCGCCGGGGAGTCGGCGTCGGGTCGGGCCTCTCACTCGTTCGAGAATTCCTCGACCACCGTCGCCCCGAGCTCGCGGACGATCAGCTCGTGGCCGGAGAGGGCGGACTCGTCCAGGTCGGGGTCGTCGTCCTCGGGGGTGTCGTCCTCGGGGGCGACCGGCGGCGGCTCGTATGCCGAGGTCGGGGCCGACGCGTGCGCGGACATGCCCTGGGCCTGGGCACGGCCCGCGGACGGGCCGGACTGCGGGGCCGAGGGCCCGGAGGCCGGAGCGGACGGCTGCTGGGGCGCGGGACGCTGGCCGGCCGGAGCCCCGCCGTAACCACCGGCGCCACCGCCACCACCGCTGCCGTAGCCGCCGCCGGCGTTGCCGCCCCCGCCGTAACCGCCTCCGCCGCCGAAACCGCCGCCCGCCGGAGCGGCCGGCGGTGCCGAGCCGCCCGAGGCGTCCACGATCGCCTCGACCTTCCACTGCACGTTGAACTGCTCCGCGAGCGCCTGCCGCAGCACGTCCTCGCTGCCGCTGCTCGCGAAGTTGTCCCGTGCCCCGGCGTTGACGAAGCCGATCTGCAGGGTCGTACCGTCGAAGGCCGTGACCTGCGCGTTCTGGCTGAGCAGGATCCAGGTGAACCGACGGCGGTTCTTCACCGCCTCCAGGATGTTCGGCCACAGCATGCGGGGGTCGAGACCGCCCGCGGCCGGTGGCGCGGCCGGAGCGGGAGCCTGGGGGGCTCCGTGAGCGGCAGCAGGAGGAGCGGGGGTGGCGGCGGGCGCCGGTGCGGACTGCGCCGGAGCCGGGCCGCTTCCCGCGGGCGTCGCCGTGGGCCAGCCGCCGGGGCGTCGGCCGCTGCCGGCGGCGGTCGCGGTGGGCCAGGCACCGGGCGCCGCCCCCGCGGGAGCACCGGCCGGGGCCGCGGGCTGCTCGGGCGCCACGGGAGCGTACGAAGGCGCGCGGGTCGGGGCCGGAGCGGTGACGGACGCCGCGGGTGCCACGGGCTCGACGGGCGCGGACGTCCCGGGTACCGCTCCCGGCACGGCTCCGGCACCCTCACCGGCTCCCACCGGTCCCGCTCCCTGCCCTGCGCCGGGTCCCGCTCCCCGGGCCGCGGCACGGGCCGCCGCGGGGCCGCCCCCGGAAGGAACCGCCGGCCCGGCCTGCGGGACCGGCACCGCGCCGTGCACCTCGGGTCCGGGCACGTAGCCCATGGCGGGCGCCGCGCCACCGCCGGAGAGGTTCACCCCGCGCTCGATACGGTCGAGGCGGGCCATGACGGACCGCTCGTCCCCGTAGGCGGCGGGCAGCAGGACGCGCGCGCAGATGAGTTCGAGCTGGAGGCGCGGCGAGGTGGCTCCACGCATTTCCGTCAGCCCGTCGTTGACGAGGTCGGCGGCGCGGCTCAGCTCGGCGGCGCCGAACACCCCGGCCTGCGCCTGCATCCGTTCCACCACGTTGACCGGAGCGTCGATGAGCCCCTTCTCCGCCGCGTCCGGAACGGCCGCCAGGATGACCAGGTCCCGCAGCCGCTCCAGCAGGTCCGCGACGAAGCGCCGCGGGTCGTTGCCGCCTTCGATGACGGTGTCCACCACTTCGAAGGCGGCGGCGCCGTCCCCCGCCGCGAACGCCTCGACGACGGCGTCCAGCAGCGAGCCGTCCGTGTACCCGAGCAGCGAGGTCGCCATGGCGTACGTCACACCTGCGTCGGCGGCACCGGCGAGCAGCTGGTCCATCACGGACATGGAGTCACGCACGGAGCCCGCGCCCGCCCGTACGACGAGAGGAAGCACGCCGTCCGCGACGGGAATGCCCTCCTGCCCGCAGACCTCGCCCAGATATTCACGCAGGGTCCCGGGCGGCACCAGCCGGAACGGGTAGTGGTGGGTCCGCGAGCGGATCGTCCCGATGACCTTCTCGGGCTCGGTCGTGGCGAAGATGAACTTGAGGTGCTCCGGGGGTTCCTCGACGACCTTCAGCAGCGCGTTGAAACCGGCCGGCGTGACCATGTGGGCCTCGTCGATGATGTAGATCTTGTACCGGCTGCTCGCGGGCCCGAAGAAGGCCTTTTCCCGCAGGTCACGGGCGTCGTCCACACCACCGTGCGAAGCGGCGTCGATCTCGATGACGTCGATGGAGCCCCGGCCGTTGCGGGCGAGGTCCTGACAGGACTGGCACACCCCGCACGGGGTCGGTGTGGGCCCCTGCTCGCAGTTCAGGCAGCGGGCGAGGATGCGCGCGCTCGTGGTCTTGCCGCACCCGCGCGGACCGCTGAACAGGTACGCGTGATTGACCCGGTTGTTCCGCAGCGCCTGCTGCAACGGGTCGGTGACATGCTCCTGCCCAATGACCTCGGCGAACGACTCCGGGCGATAGCGGCGGTACAGCGCGAGGGACGACACGTCTACGAGGTTATAGGCGCCCACTGACAACACGGACCGTCCTGGGCGCATCCCGGGCGCGACCCGGCGGCATCCGGTCCCCGGCCCGCCCGCCGGCCGCCCCGGCAGGCCTCCAGCGGCCGCCCCGGAAACGCAAGCGCCCCCCACGCACCCGCCAGAGCCAACCTACCCTTGCTGCCTTCCGGCCCTGGGGGAGTTCAGTCAGATAGCGCCACGTGAGGGGCTCCGCAAAGAGTACAGGATGCCGGGGGTGGGGAACGAGTTCGCGAGCACTCCTCAACGTCTTGTATTGTTTGCCCCGGAGGATTCGCCTAGTGGCCTAGGGCGCACGCTTGGAAAGCGTGTTGGGGGCAACCCCTCACGAGTTCGAATCTCGTATCCTCCGCCAGTGCCTCACCGGGCACGATGTCGAAGGGCCCCACCGTTCACGGTGGGGCCCTTCGACGTTTCTCAGGCCTCGTTGTCCATACGTGCAGCGCCAGCGCCCCGAAGCTGCCGTGAGCGAGGACCCCGTGGTCGATGCGGCTGGACGGGTGCAGTTCGGCACCTGACTCCGGCGCCGTTCGCCCGAGTGGCGCGCCGCCGGATTACATGGGCCTGCGCCTCGGTGTGGGGCGTGCCGTGTCCTTCACGGCCCCGGATCCGACGAATGAAAGAGCGCAATGGAAGAGCGCGACCCTCGCAACCGCACTGGCCGCAGCCCGCTACTTCGCGGGCTTGCCGCTGCCGTGTTCGCGGCCGGCATGCTGGTGACCGCGGCGGGACCCGGATACGGGACCGGCACGGCCACTCCTGCGCCCGGCCCGCAGTTCACGCCGTTGACGGCGGCAGTGATGACCGAACCGGCGCCGTTCGTCGCCACGGACGGCAAGACGCACCTCTCGTACGAGCTGCTCACCACGAGCGCCCTGCCCACCAGCACGTCGTTGCGGCTCGACCGTGTCGACGTCCAAGACGCCCGCACGCACCGGGTCGTCGGCTCACTGAGCGGGCAGGCGCTCGCCGACGCCGCCAATCCGGTGGGCGACCCCCTGCCGGGTGCCGACGGGTACACCCCGGCGCCCCCGGGACCGACGCCGACCATCATCCAGGGCTCCCAGAAGTGGGTCATCTGGCTCGACCTGGTCCTCGACCGCGGCCGACCGGTGCCCGAGGTCCTCGAACACCATCTCTCGGGCGCGGTCCTGGCCCCCTCCGGCCCCTCCGCCTTCAAGGAGACGGTGCAGGCCACCCGGACCTCCCGGACCCCGCCGCTGAACCTGGACCCACCGGTCCGTCCCGGCACCTGGTACTCCAGCGAGTCGTGCTGCGGCAACACCCACCACCGGCGCGGCCTCGCACCGATCAACGGCCGCTTCTACGTGCCGCAGCGCTTCGCGATCGACTGGTACCGGGTCGGCGAGCAGGGTCAGACCTGGGAAGGCGACCCCGCGCAGCTCACCAGCTACCTGAGCTACCGTCAGCCGGTCGTGGCCGCGGCCAGCGGCAGGGTGGTGGAGGTCCAGGACGGAATCCCGGACAACACGCCGCCCCTCACGCCTCCCGTCCCGCCGATCGAGGACACGGTCGGCAACCACGTCACCGTGGAGGTCGCGCCAGGCCGCTATCTGCTCTACGCCCACATGACACCGGGCTCGCTCAAAGTCCGGGAGGGCGACCGGGTCTCATCCGGCCAGGTGCTCGGGCTGATCGGCAACAGCGGCAACTCCACCACGCCGCACCTGCACTTCCAGGTGATGACCACGCCCGAGTTCTTCCCGACCGACAGCCCGCCGTTCACCTTCCGGCGGTTCCGCGTCGTCGGACAGGTCGAACCCCGGATCTGGGACGACAACCTGGGCCTGCAGCCGACCGGCGTCCTGCCGATCACGCCCTCGCCGTACGACGGCCCTCACCGTGCGCAGTATCCGCTCGACCGCGAGGTGCTGGAGTTCTGACCGGACCCCGATCGGGCCGTTGTCCTGGTCTTTGTCCAGTGCGTGGACGTACACCATGGTTCACACCCGTTCAAGCGAGCCGCCTGACCTGCCGCGCGAACGTCCACGGACGGCCCGGAACAGCCATGCGGACAGTTGGAAAGCGTGTTGGGGGCAACCCCTCACGAGTTCGAATCTCGTATCCTCCGCCAGTGCCTCACCGGGCACGATGTCGAAGGGCCCCACCGCTTGCGGTGGGGCCCTTCTTCGTTGTCCGTCTCAGTCGGCCTCTGCCGAGCACCAACCAGGGGCGCTCCCCTTGCCGACGACCCGTGTCGAGAACGTCCGCCGGGTCACCTCCTCCACAGCCGCCGAGGAGCGCGAACCGAAGGCCCCGACCGATCACGGTCGGGGCCTTCGCCGGGCACGATGTCGAAGGGGGCCGGCTCAGCCGATCTTCACCGTCTTCGAGACGGTGACCTCGTCGATGTCGCTGGTGCGGACCGTGACCTTCATGGTCCAGGTGCCGGGGAGGGGAAGGGTGAGGCCGTCGGATGTCCAGTAGCCGCCCTTGTCGGTGATCCCCGCGTCGATCGGGCCGACCTTCTGGGATTCCAGGGTGAAGGTGAGGCGCAGTTCGGGGACGGTCGCGAGGCCGCCGTCGGGGCCGAAGATCACGGCCTGGACGGAGTTCTCGCCCACCCGGCCCGGCGACAGCTCGATCTGGACCTTGCCGTGCCCGCCAGGGGTGCCGACGTCGAAGGGCACGACGGTCGTCGTCGAGGTCGGCCGGTCCGGGGCCGCGACGGCGGCGGCGGTCTCGGTGGCCGCGCGGCCCGGCTGGGTCCCGGTCAGCATCGTGGTGATCACGAGCACCAGGATGCCGATGGTGACCTCGGCGAGCACCGAGCGGCGCAGGCCCCGGTGGTGCGCGGTGTCCCCCGGACCACCCCCACTGGGCCCGTCTCCCGTCGATCCGGCACCCGTCGACCCGGCTCCTGCCGAACCGGCTCCCGTCGGCCCGTCTGCTGCCGAACCAGCTCTCCTCGGCCCCTCTCCCTTTGCCTCCTTCTGGACGCCCGCGTTCTCGCCTTCGTGCGCCTCCGGCGCGTCGCCGGTGACCGCGGACGGGTGCGTCGGCGCCCCGGCCGGCACCGCGACCGCGACCGCTACCCGCTCGGCGGGGACGGTGGCGGTGTCCGTCATCGCCAGCCGGGCCGTCCAGCGGCGCGAGAAGGCCGCCGACGCCAGCAGCAGCGTCACCCCGGCGAGTTTGACGACCAGGAGCCTGCCGTACGACGTCGAGGTCAGGGCGTCCCAGGAGCCGAGGCCGCGCCAGGACTGGTAGACACCGGTGATCGCGAGGACGGCGACCGAGGTGAGGGCGAGCCGGGAGAAGCGGGTGACGACGGCCGGCGGGATCGGCTCGGCGGGGCGGTGGAGGGCGGTCAGCAGGGCGGTCAGGCCGCCGAGCCAGACGGCCATGGCGAGCAGGTGCAGCACGGAGGAGACCATCGCCACGGGGACCTGGATCCCGGCGGAGGCGTGCTCGGCGGCGGCCCAGGTGACCGCGAGGGCCAGCGAGAACAGTCCGCCGAGGACGAGGACCCCACGGCCGGGCTCCCGGTCCCGTACCGGCGCCCGAAGGGGCATGAAGGCCGCAGCGGCGAGCAGCGCCAGCCGTGCCACCAGCACGATGCCGGGGCGGCTCGTCAGGGTGTCGCTCAGGATCGCCGGATCGAAGGCCCCTCCCACGCCGGTGCCCCGCTCGTAGGAGCCGCGCAGCAGGAGCAGCACGAACGTGGAGCCGAGCAGGGTCCACCAGCCGGTCACCAGCAGACGCCGTACGGAGCCCGGGAAGCCGCAGGCCAGGACGAACGTGGCCGCGCCGATGAGCAGGGCGAGTCCGCTGTACGCGGCGTAGCGGGCGATGTCGTAGAGGGCGGCGGAGGTGGGATTCCCCCCGGTGGGCGGCAGGGGGGCGGGGGTCGCGGAGGGTTTGCCGATGGAGAAGGTGAAGGCGCCGGAGACGGGGTGGCTGTCCGCCGAGACGACTCGCCAGGCCACGGTGAACGTGCCGGTGCCGAGGCCGCGCGGCAGGGTGACGCGGGCGGTGTCGGAACGGCCGTCGGCGTGGCTCGGTTCGCCGGTGTGGACGCGCCGGTTCTCCGGGGTGAGCACGCGGAAGGAGTCGTCGAGCAGGCCGATCGACTCACTGAACGTCAGGGTCACCTGGCGGGGCGCCGACTTCAGGACGCTGCCGTCCTGCGGATCGGTGCTCGTGAGCGCCGCGTGGGCGGACGCGCCGCCCACGCCCCCGAAGAGCACCAGCACAAGGACGCCGCCCAGCAGGGCCAGGGCCCGTGCGCCGAGCCGTCGCCGGTCTCGCTGCCCGCTTCCATTCACACGCCGTCTCCGTATCCGCATGTGCAGAGTCTCGGTTACGTACGGACGGGGCCCGCGTCCGGCTCACCTCGGCGTCGTCGGACCCTTCTCGAAGGCCTCCCGTGTGAGGAAGGCGAGCCGGGCGTGCTTCTCGGGCAGGTGGACCTCGGGCAGTGCGATCCCGGGGAGCACGATGTCCCCGGCGGGGACGAAACCCTGCCGGGCGAGACGGGCGATGGCCTTGGCGTTGCGGGCGTCGGGTTCGACCACGGCCCGCTGCCGGTCGAGTCCGGTCAGGGCGTACGCGAGGAACGCCGACAGCAGCGTGGACGACCAGCCCGGCCGCTCTCCGCCCCCGGGGGCCGGGGGTCCGATGAACAGGTGGACGCCGATGTCGCCCGGCCGGACCTCGTAGCACTCGGAGACCCGGTCGGCCTCGGGTTCGTACGTCTGGAAGAGCGCGGCCGGTACGCCGTCCTTGACCGTGAGGAAGGCGTGGTGGGTGTCGAGCGAGTCGAGATGGAGGTAGGTCTCCAGCACCTGCTGCCTGGTGAACCCGGTCATGCCCCAGTACGCGGCCCGCTCCTCGGTGACCCAGGCGTGCAGGACGTCGAGGTCGGCGTGCGGGTCGACGGGCAGCACCCGGACCGTGCCGAAGCCGTCGACCCGTTGCTCGTGAACTGCCTCTCGGGCGTCGGCGTACGTCTCAGTCGTCATCGCTCTCCTTGGTCAGTTTGTTCCAGTCGGTGGTCACCGGGGCGAGATCTCCCCTGATCCACAAGGGGAGTTGGTCGCGTTGGTGGGCCGCGCCGGGAACGCCGTCGGCTCCGAACGGGACCACCCAGAGGCTGTTGGCGCGGTCTGCGAGGTCCCAGACGTACCGGGCGGCGGATCCGCGGGCGCTCAGGTCGGTGAGTCCGGGCACGGACGAGGTGGACAGGACGCAGTCGTTGTCGCCGGACAGGGCCGGTTCGTGGGCTGGTTCGCGGGCTGGTTCGTCGTACGCGGCGCCGGTGAGCGCGCGCCAGGGGGCGAGGCGATGGGTGTCGCCCCAGGTTCGGGAGGCGGGCCGGGCGGCCACCTCCTCGACGGCCGCGCGCACCACGTCGTCGCGGTCTATGCCGTACAACTCCCGTGCGGTGAGCAGGTTTTCGAGGGCGAAGGCGACGCGCGGGGTGAGCGCGAGCCAGGGCAGGAAGACGGCCGGGTGGGCGGGCGGCTCGGCCAGCACGGCGAGGGCCGGGTGAGCGGCGAGCCGTCGTACGACCGCGCCGCGTACCTGCGCGTACACCGCCGCCGTGCCACTGTCGGCGTCCATGTGCCGGTCCCACAGCAGGAGTTGGTTCCGAAGACCGGCCGCGGTGCTCGAGAGTTCCGGTGCGGGCAGCCGGTCCAACAGGGCCGCGGCGGAGGCGAGATGGGTGTCCATGTGGATGGCCGGCATGTCCGCCGCCGTCCACTTAGCGCCCGCGTCGAGCAGTTGGCGGATGCGGGCGGCGCGATGGGGCGGCGCGAACTCGACGCCGAGCGGGGCCGCGGGGCCGCGCTGGTTCGCCATCACGGCGAGGCCGTCCTCGACCGTGCCGTACGGCATCTCGTGCCAGCCGGTCCACTCGTGCCCGGCCTCCCAGGCGGGCACGACCCGGGTGCGGCCGGCCGTGCCGCGGACCGGGACCCGTCCCGCGACGCGGTGCAGCACTCCGCCCTCGGTGTCGGCGGCCTGCACGACGTTCACCGGCTCCGCCCAGGCGTCGAACGCCCGGTCCACGTCGGCGACCCGGCGGGCGCGCAGCAGCGGGAGGAGAGCGCCGAAGCCGAGGTCCCGTGTCACCCGGGGCGGGTAGCGGAGGCTGATGCACTCCTCGGTGCCGGCGCCCCCGATCACCACGGGTCCACGCGCCGTCTCGATCACCTCGACGTCGACGGGTTCACCCCCGGCCACCTCCACCCGCTCCAGGTGCCGTGCCGTGGTCCGCCACACACCGTCGGGATCGAGAGCCTCGACAGCCGCGCCGCCCCCGGAATCCTCCACGTCGGCCGCGTCCACGAGCCGCAGCCGCTCCCGGTAGAGGTCCTGGTAGTCGGCCATCGCGTTGGTGATCGCCCAGGCGACGGTTCCGGTGTGCGCGAAGTGGGCGATGCCCGGGACGCCGGGGACGGCGAGGCCGACGACGTCGAACTCCGGGCAGGAGAGCCGGATCTGCTGGTAGACGCCGGGGTCCTCGATGAAGCGGTGCGGGTCACCGGCGATCACCGCCTGCCCGGTGGCGGTGCGTTCGCCGCTCACCAGCCATCCGTTGCTGCCGGCCGTGACCGGCCCGTCCATGGCGAACAGGCCGACCGCGTCCGCGCCCAGCCGTCGTACGACCTCCTCGCGCCACAGCTTGGCGGGGAATCCGGCGAAGAGGATGTGGGTGCCGAGCCAGACTCCCAGCGGACTCCAGGGCTCCCAGCGTCCCGGAGTGAGCCCGCTCGCCGCGAACTCGGGTGCGCGGGCGGCCCCTTCGGCCAGTTCGGCGTTGACCCCGTCGACGTACGCGACGACCCACGCTGCGGTCTCGGGGTTCCGCTCCTCGAGGGCCTCGAAGCAGCGTCGCGCGGTGTCGTCGAGCCGGGCCTGCCGCGCGAACCGGTCCCAGCCGACGGACTCCGCGCCGAGGAACGCGGCCGAGGTGCCCTGGGAGCGGTGCCGTTCGACCTCCAGCTGCCAGGCCCGGTCCCGGGCGGTCACCCGGCCCTGGGCATGGGCGAGTTCACGCGCGCTGCCGGCGCGCAGGTGCGGGATGCCCCAGGTGTCACGGTAGATCTCGGCGGTCACGATCCATCCCCACTCATGTCAGGTTAGGCTAGGTTAGGCTAACCTAACTCACATATCCGGGATCGTACGTCCGGGGTGAAGACCCGGTGAACCCGGGCGGCCACGACCGAGCGTCCCGCCGCCGCACGCGGGATCATCGACCCATGGACGTCACTCTTCACCTCTCCCAGCAGCCCGAGGCCGACGAACTGCTCGGCCGCAGCCCGCTCGCGGCCCTGGTCGGCATGCTGCTGGACCAGCAGGTGCCGATGGAGTGGGCCTTCGCGGGGCCGTACACGATCGCTCAGCGCATGGGCGCGGACGATCTCGACGCGAACGAGATCGCCTCGTACGACCCGGAGAGGTTCGCCGCACTGCTCTCGGAAAAGCCGGCCGTGCACCGCTATCCGGGTTCGATGGGCAAGCGCATCCATCAGCTGTGCCAGTACCTCGTCGAGCACTACGACGGAGACGCCGCCGCCGTCTGGAAGGACGCCTCGACCGGCGACGAACTCCTCCGCCGCCTCAAGGAACTCCCCGGCTTCGGTCCCCAGAAGGCCCAGATCTTCCTGGCCCTCCTCGGCAAGCAACTCGGCGTCCGCCCCAAGGGCTGGCGCGAAGCGGCGGGCCCCTACGGCGAAGCCAAGTCCTTCCGCTCGGTCGCCGACATCACCGGCCCGGAGTCCCTCGCCAAGGTCCGCGCCCACAAGCAGGAGATGAAGGCGGCGGCGAAGGCCGCCGGCAAGTAGCCGGGCCGGGCCGGGGCAACCGGCGTCCCGCTTCCCCGGGCCGGGTGCTCCCAGCCTCCCTGGACCGGAGTTCTGTGGGGCTGGAATCAGCGCCGCTTCCGGGCCGTCCCGAAGATCGACCGGGTGATCTCCCGCCCGATCTGCGTACCCACCGACCGGGCCAGGGACTTGAACAGCCCGCTGCCGACGACCTGCTCGACGACGGAGGCGTCCTCCTTCGGCCTCGGTGCGTCGTGCCGCCCCGCGGAAGGCGAGGACGGCGAGGACGACGGCGAACCGGAGGCCTGGTCGCCGCCGGTCCGTGCCACCGTCAGCTTCTCGTACGCCGACTCCCGGTCCACCGCCTGCGCGTACCGCCCGTACAACGGCGAGTCCTTCACCGCCCGGTCCAGCGCGTCCGCCTCCACCGGCCCCATCAGCGACCGCGGGGCACGCAGCCGGGTCACCGCGACCGGCGTCGGAGCGCCCCTCTCGCTCAGCACGGTGACCACGGCCTCGCCGGTGCCCAGGCCAGTGAGGACCTCTTCGAGGTCGTACGGAGAATCGGGGAACGTCTTCGCGGTGGCCTTCAGCGCCTTCTGGTCGTCCGGGGTGAAGGCGCGCAGCGCGTGCTGGACGCGGTTGCCGAGCTGGGCGAGGACATCTCCGGGGACGTCCTTCGGCGTCTGCGTCACGAAGAAGACGCCGACCCCTTTCGAGCGAATGAGCCGGACGGTCTGCGTGATCGAGTCCAGGAATGCCTTCGACGCGTCACTGAAGAGCAGATGAGCCTCGTCGAAGAAGAAGACGAGCTTCGGCTTGTCGGCGTCGCCGACTTCCGGGAGGTCGTGGAAGAGATCGGCGAGCAGCCACATCAGGAACGTCGAGAAGAGCTGCGGTCTGTCCTGCACAGCGGGCAGTTCGAGGACCGACACCACACCCCGGCCGTCCGGCGCCGTACGCGTCAGCTCGCTCGTGTCGAACTCCGGCTCCCCGAAGAAGGGGCTCATGCCCTGCGCCTCGAAGGCCGTGAGGGAGCGCAGGATGACGCCCGCCGTGGCGGTGGACAGCCCGCCGATCCCCTTCAGTTCCTGCTTGCCCTCGTCCGAGGTCAGGAAGGCGACGACCGCGCGCAGATCCTTGAGGTCGACCAGTTCCAGGCCCTTCTGGTCGGCGTAGTGGAAGATCAGGCCGAGCGACTGCTCCTGGGTCCGGTTGAGCTGGAGCACCTTGGACAGCAGCACCGGCCCGAAGCTGGTGACCGTGGCGCGCACGGGAATGCCGTGGCCGAGGCCGCCGAGCGCGTAGAACTCCGCCGGACAGCCGCCCGGTGTCCATTCCTGGTGGACCTCCCGGGCCCGCTCCTGGACCTTCGTCCCCGGCTCGCCCGGCGCCGAGATCCCGGAGACGTCACCCTTGATGTCGGCGAGGAAGACGGGGACACCCTGCGCCGAGAGCTGCTCGGCGATCAGCTGGAGCGTCTTGGTCTTGCCGGTGCCGGTGGCGCCCGCCACCAGGCCGTGCCGGTTGAGCATCGGCAGGGGGATGCGGATCTGCGCGTCGGGCAGGCACGTCCCGTCCCAGATCAGCGCGCCGAGGTCGAGGGCGGGACCGGCGAAGGCGTAGCCGGAGGCGATCTCCAGGGCGTCCCTCGGGAGCGCGGGCGCGCCGACCACCCGCTCGGGAACGGTCCCAGTGGCAGCCGACGACACGGTCTCGCTGTCACTCATATCAGACCCCTGTTCCCGATTTGCAAGGATTTACGACATCTTTTCCAGCGTCGCACTCCGCCGCCATGGCTGCGCCCGGAAGGTCTTGACCGGTAGGCTTTCCGTGTGATCTTCAAGCGCATCGGAAACGGCCGGCCGTACCCCGACCACGGCCGGGAAAGCACCCGGCAGTGGGCGGACGTCGCGCCGCGCCCGGTCCGCCTCGATCAGCTCGTGACGACCAAGGGCCAGCTGGACCTGGAGACCCTCCTCGCCGAGGACTCCACCTTCTACGGCGATCTCTTCGCCCACGTCGTCAAGTGGCAGGGCGATCTGTACCTGGAGGACGGTCTGCACCGCGCCGTCCGAGCCGCGCTCCAGCAGCGCCAGGTGCTGCACGCGCGCGTTCTTGAACTGGACTAATGGCCACGGCTTGACCCCAATGGGTTGAACTGAACGCCGGGCAATGATCATCTAGTAGGCATTGGCGTCTCGGCGCACTACGCTGCGCCCATGAGCATGCTTACTCCCCCTGGCATGGGTGGCCAGTATCGGATCACGGGGGACAAGTACCCGCGGATGCGCCGCCCTCGTGGGCGTCGCAAGTTCGCGTTCGTGAGCGTCGCCTCCGTCACCGCACTCGGGCTGATCGGGTGGGGGACCCTGCAGCTCATCGACATCTACACGGGCGGCAGCAAGGCCACGGCCGCGGGCACCAAGGCGGACTGCGCGTCGAAGGTCACGCCCTCGGCGAAGGCCTCCGCGGCCGCCGCCCTCGCGGCCACGCTGCCCAAGCCCGGCCAGATCACCGTGAACGTCTTCAACGCGACGCCCCGCAGCGGGCTCGCCAAGCAGACGGCGGACGAGCTGAAGAAGCGCGGCTTCAAGATCGGTGACGTGGGCAACGCGACGGCCGCGTACGACAAGAAGGTCGCGGGCGCCGGACTGCTGCTCGGCGCCAAGGCCGCCGACCAGGCCGCGCTCCCCGTCCTCAACACCCAGCTCTCCGGCGCCCAGCTGAAGACCGACGGCCGCGCCCGGGCCACCACGGTCGACCTCATCATCGGCACCGAGTTCAAGGCGCTGACGAAGAAGGAGGACGCCGACAAGGCGCTGACCGTCCTGGCTCAGCCCGAACCGGCGCCCTCCACCTCGAAGAAGAGCTGCTGACAAAGCCGTCGGCTCCGGGGGCGCTCTCGAAGGAGAGCCGCCGACTCCGGAGCCGCCGCGGCCGCTCCGGAGTTACTCGGCGGCCCCGTACATCCGGTCCCCGGCGTCGCCGAGACCCGGCACGATGTAGCCGTGCTCGTTCAGGCGCTCGTCCACCGAGGCCGTGACGACGGTGACCGGCGTGCCCGCCAGATCGCGCTCCATGAGCTCGACACCCTCCGGGGCGGCGAGGAGGACCACGGCGGTGACGTCGTCGGCGCCGCGCTTGATCAGCTCCTGGATCGCGGCGACGAGCGTGCCGCCGGTGGCCAGCATCGGGTCCAGGACGTACACCTGACGGCCGGAGAGGTCGTCCGGCATACGGGTGGCGTACGTGGACGCCTGGAGCGTCTCCTCGTCGCGCACCATGCCCAGGAAGCCCACTTCGGCGGTCGGCAGCAGCCGGACCATTCCATCGAGCATGCCGAGGCCCGCGCGCAGGATCGGCACGACGAGCGGGCGCGGGTAGGAGAGCTTGACGCCCGTGGTCGGGGAGACCGGGGTCACGATGTCGACCTGCTCCGTGCGCACGTCGCGGGTGGCCTCGTAGGCGAGCAGGGTGACCAGCTCGTCGGCGAGCCGCCGGAAGGTCGCGGAGTCGGTGCGCCGGTCGCGCAGGGTGGTGAGCTTATGGGCGACCAGGGGGTGGTCGACGACGTGAAGACGCATGTCCACAACAGTAGCGGGGCTACCGCCACCCGCCAGTGACCCGCCCGGCAAGGGCCGCCGCCCCGCATCACCCGTCCGCTGGCATCAAACCGCCCATCGGAGGGAAGGTGGGAGGGACGGACCTGGGGTGGTGTGCCAATGCGGAACCCGGAAGAGGAGACCTCCGAGCGGCTGGAGAGCGACGCCGAGCGAAGGAGGCGACGGGCTCAGTTCCTGCGCGACCTGACCGAGGCGCGCGAGCTGCGCGACCGGGTCCAGCCCCGCCGCGCCAAGACCGCCCGGCTGCGCCACGCGATGCGCATGCGAACGTTCCGCTGGTAGCCGACACCCACCGACCGTAGACCCGCAGGCCGCAGGCCGCAGGCCGCAGGCCATGGTCGTCGGCCGCAGGCCACGGTCACAGGCAATGGTCGTCGGGCCCTCGCCCACCACGGCGGTCGGAACCGCACGCCGTCGTCGCCGACCTGCACCGGTCGCGATCGTCAGCCCGCCCGACGCCGCAGTCGTCGGACAGCGCCCCGCCACGGATGAGGGCCCGCCAGCCATCGTCGCCCCCTGACACCCGCCGCGGCCGTCGGCCCGCACGCCATGGCTGCGGGCCCGCGGCCGCCACGGATAACAGCCCGAACGCCATCGGCGCCCCCTGGCGCCCACCACAGACGTCGGACCGCACGCCACCGTCGCGGCCCACGCCTGCCACGATCGTCGGACGGCCCGCCGCCGCCGTCGGCCCTGCGCCCTGCCACGGATGAGGGCCCGCCAGCCATCGTCGCCCCCTGACACCCGCCGCGGCCGTCGGCCCGCGCGTCATGGCCGCGGCCTGCGCCCGCCACGATCGTCGGGCCGCCCGCTGCCGGGGCGCGCCCCGTCACGGAGGCGGCACGCGCCCCGGCACCGATATCGGCCCGCGCCATGGCCGGCGGGACCGCGCGCGTCGATGACGTAGGCCCGCGCAGCGCGTCTTCGGCGCTCCCGTGCCGGAGCTGTGGCGCGTCCGCAGGGGGGCGCCACGCCCACGGGGAGGCGAGACGGAGAGTCGAGGACGAGGCCGCTGCCGCCGTGGTCGACACGCCCGTGGGGGCCCGGCGGCGCTCTCCCACACGGCCGTTGCCGTGTGCCCGCGCCGCCGCCGGTGGCGCGGCCGCCGTGACGGGGTGACGCGCCCGCACGGCGCTCGGTGGCACGCCGGGGGAAACCGGACGCCCGGCCACTGTGGAATCGGGCCACGCCCGCGTCAGGAGGGGCCGTGTGGTGGACACGGCGGGCGGAGAGATGCCTACACGGCGCGGGCATCCGCGTACGATCCGCTGTTAGCGATCAAAAGAGGCAGACACAGCAGGCCGAAGACATCCCCTGAACGCTCTGTTTCTGCCACGATTCCGAGTGGGCGGGGCTCAGAGCAGCACTCCCCGCCCACAGCCTCCGCCGGGGGGAACCCCAACCGGCACGCCTATGACCAGTGGGAGAGTCACGGTGTACTTCGCCGCACTGCTCGCGCGCACCGAAGACGGGTGGGAAGCGAGCGATACAGAGCTCGACGATGTGGAAACCCTGTCGGATCTGACCGACCTGGCCCGTGAAGTCTCGGACGAGGACACGGTGCTCGTACTCATCGAGCAGGAAGACGCGTGGTTCGGCGTCGTCCGCGTGGACGGCGAGGAGGATCCTCGTATCTACGTCTCGGACGCCGCCGCGGCTGCCCGTAGCTCGTACGGCGAGATCCTGCTCACGGACGAACTACTAGGACGGGAGCCGGGCGACGACGACGCCGACCTGGACTCCCTCGATCTGGACGGCACGGAGGACGGTGAACCCGGGGACTCCGAGGACGACGAGGAGGAACAGGGGAGCGTGTCCGGCGATGCCGTGTCGCACAGCCCCGTCGGGGACCGCTACATCCTCGCGGACCTCGGAGTGAACGAGAGGGAACTGCTGGCCCTGGACGAAGGCGACGCGCTCAGCACGATCGCCGAAGCGCTGGGAGCGGCAGAGGTCCTGGAGACCGTCCGCTAGGCCCCCGGAAACGGTGGGCCCAGCCCCCTTGCCCGCGAGCCAACCCCATCCGACGAGCCGGCCCCATCCAGCGGGCCGGGTCTTCGCCTGTCGTTTGCCACTTGCCACTTGCCTCTCGCCGGACGGCGGGACGGCGGGGGACGGCGCCCGCAGGTCCCTGCCGTCGGACCCGGCGGGATTCCGCTAGGTTCCCCGGGTGAGCACCCCCCACCAGGTACCCCGGCCGCCCGATCCCGTACGTGATCGGTGGCGGGCCCCGATGCGGCTCGCGCTGGCCGAGGCGCGGCTGGCGGTTCAGGGCGGGGACGTTCCCGTCGGCGCCGTCGTGCTGTCCCCGGACGGTACGACCGTGCTGGCGGCCGGACACAACGAACGTGAGGCCACCGGCGACCCGACGGCGCACGCCGAGGTCCTGGCGTTGCGCAGGGCCGCCGCCGGGCTCGGTGAGTGGCGGCTCTCCGGGTGCACGCTCGTCGTCACCCTGGAGCCCTGCACGATGTGCGCGGGCGCGCTCGTCCAGTCCCGTGTCGAACGGGTGGTCTACGGCGCCCGCGACGAGAAGGCGGGCGCGACCGGCTCCGTCTGGGACGTCGTCCGCGACCGTCGGCTCAACCACCGGCCCGAGGTGATCGAGGGCGTCCTCGCCGAGGAATGCGCCGCGCTGCTCACCGACTTCTTCCGCGACCGCTGACCGACCACCGCCGCCCACCGGGCGGGCCCGGGGCAAGCCTCTGCCGCGCACCGGGAGAGGCACCGGAACATGCCCGGCCGAGCACCGGCCGGCCGTCCGCCCGCGTCCCGCGCCGAAGGTCCGGGGCCGCCGAAACGGATTTCAGACCACGGCCCACCTTGGGGTAGGGTCTCCCTCGGTAGCGTGTCCGAGCGGCCGAAGGAGCTCGCCTCGAAAGCGAGTGTGGCGCAAGTCACCGAGGGTTCAAATCCCTCCGCTACCGCAGGTAGACGACGGGCCCGATCCATTGGATCGGGCCCGTCGTGGTTTTCCGTCTCGGTTCGGCGGGAAGGCCGAGCCGTCAGCCGGGCCGGGCACCGCGGCGACAGCCTGCCTCATTCAGTGCTGTGACGAACGCGTCGTGGGCGTCCGCCGGAGGCTCGCGGTAGCGCCCCGCCGATCACGAGCCTCGATGACGCGCTGCCCGTCGGGCGCGCACGGGAAAGGCCCCGGAGTGATCCGGGGCCTTTGATTCACCTGCTCATTCAGCGAACGTCGACGTAGTCGTAGGCATCCGCGACGGACGAGGTGCTGTTGCCCGCGTAGTGGAAGCGATAGGTGCCGTCCACCGAGGCGGTCACCGTGGTCTTCAGGTAGCCGCTGGACGAACTCGTGATCGTCTTGACGGTGCTGTAGGTGCTGGCGCCCGCCTTCTTGAACTGCAGCTGGACGCTCTGGCTGCCGTAGCCGTAGTACTTCAGGTACGTCCAGCTCGCGCGGTTGAGAGTGCCGGTGACCGTGATGGCCTTGCCCTTGGTGACGGGCTCCGGACTGGCGTTGAAGCCGCTGAAGCTCGCGGCCCGCTTCACCCAGCTGTTCTTGTAGACGTCCTTCTCGACGTAGTCACCGTCGCTGCCGACGGCGTACGCGGCCACGTTCCACTTGCCGGCCAGGAAGCTGTTGTACAGCGTGGACGTGTCAGAGTCCCCGGGCTCGGCCGTGATGGTGATTTTGCAGGTGGCCGACGTGGCGCTCCACTGGTCGCAGGTCGCGTCCTGGTCCGAACCCATGGCCCCGTCCACGTCGGGGTCGGTGTCGGACAGGCTGGTGCCGTGCCACAGGATGGCACCGGCGGTGTCGATGCCGGCCGGGTCGGTGGCGGTCACATAGATGTTGAAGCTCTTCGTGGACACACCGACGACGACGTCCGTGTTGGCGTTGACCGTGACCTTGGTGATCTGGGTGTCGCCCTGGCTGTCGTCGGCCGGCGCGGTGGCCGTGAACGGCGACATCTTCGCGGTGAAGGGGGTCGGGCCGTCCGTCGCCTGGGCGGCCGGAGCGACGAGGGCGGTGAGCGCCACGACGCCGGACACGGTCGCGGCGGCCAGACTTGCACGAATACGCATGCGCGTTCCTCAAGTGGACTGAGCGCCTCACGTTCAGTGGGGGTCACGTGGGCACCAAAGGTGTCGGAGGAGTCTGTCTGACTCTCGTTCAGAGACTCACGACAACGAGGAACAGTTGTACGGGTACTTGAGAATTTTTGAACACTCGGTGACAACTGACGGACCGTCGAGATCTTCCGCGGCCCCACCTGCGGCAACGGCACTCCGGTCACCCGGTGTGGATCCCGGCCCTTCGTGCGTTCGGGGGGGCGGGGTTCCGTACGGCCCAGGACGCGGAAGGCCCCGGCGGTGCTCGGCCGCCGGGGCTCTTCCGCACCCGGAAGGGTTCTCCGCTCCCAAAGAGGAGGGGGAAGCGGCGCATCGGGGGCGACCGCTTCCCCCACGGAAGGGACCCGCAGGTCCACGCCGCCGTCTCGGGGGAAGTCGGGCGGCGAGAACCCCGCAGTGGGGTCCCACCGGGCCCCGTGGACTCCTGCTCGGATACCGCCGGGGCTCCCTTCCATCCTGGACCGCCGGAGCGCCGGTGATGCCCGGCGAAAGACCTCGACCAGCGGGTCGTTGGTCCTTAAAGGCGGCGTGAAGGTTACACTCACCGCCGGCAGCAGGGGGCCCACGGGCGCAGCAGTCACAGGGGAGGCCGCCATGGCGGTGAATTCGAAGAAGATCGCCATCTACGTGCTCGTGGTCTTCGCGCTCTACGTGATCATCACGGATCCGGCCAAGGCCGCCGACTACGTCCAGATAGCGTTCGAGGGCATATCGAACGCCGCTGGGGCGATCGGCGACTTCATGACCTGGATCGCCGACGGGGCAAAGAACTGACGTCAGGCGCCGACGCCCGCGCGTCGGGGATTCCGCGCGTCCGGCGTCGAGTAAGCATGACGGAGCGAGGCGCGGCCGGGCACGGACGCGACCGAGCGAAGAACCACCTCACCACCAGGGAGTGCCCGTGATCCGCCATCTGGTCCTCTTCAAGCTCAACGACGGTGTCCGGCGCGACGAGCCCCGCGTCGTCGAGGGAGTCGCCGCCTTCCGCGCGCTCGGCGGCCTGATCCCCGAGCTGCGGGTCTGGGAGTGCGAGTGGAACATCAGCGACCGGCCCATCGCGTACGACTTCGCGATCAACGCCGCCGTCGAGGACGCCGACGCCCTCAAGCGTTACCTGGAACACCCGGCACACGTGGCCGGTGTCGCGCTCTGGCGGGAGTTCGCCACTTGGGTGATCGCCGACTACCCGTTCTGACCGTTTTTGATCGCACTCCTTTTCCGAGCCCTTGACCGCAACCGGTCAGGGGTTTTTGGCGCCTTACGCCCCAACTCGCCTCCAACTCACCTCCAACACGGCGTTATGCGGTGCTTGCACACAGTGCACATGTCTTGTGATGCTATGACCGCTTTTGACGAATGAGTTGACGGATACGTTGACGGATCGTTGACGAATGAAGAGGTGGCGTTGACCGTGTCGGCCAGTACTGCGCCGCCCCAGGAGGAAGCCCCGGCCAAGGCCCAGGCACCGGCCCTCACGCCCGCCCCGCCCTCGCCCCCGGCGCAGACCACGGCAGCGATCACCGCACCGAGTGCCCCGAGCCCCGCAGGCGGCCCCACAGCCGGTCCAGCAGCCACTCCCTCGCCCAGCCCCGCGTCTCCCACGCCCAGCCCCGCGTCCGGCCCCACCGCAACTCCCGCACAGAACCCCGCGCAGGACCCCGCGCCCGGCCCCGCACCGATCCAGGAGGTCACGCAGGAGCGGCGTCGCGGTGCGGACACCCGGGCCCTCACGCAGGTGCTCTTCGGCGAACTCAAGGTGCTGGAGCCGGGCACCCCCGAGCACAACCGGATCCGCGGCGCCCTCATCGAGGCGAACCTGCCGCTCGTCCGCTACGCGGCGGCCCGCTTCCGCTCCCGCAACGAGCCGATGGAGGACGTGGTCCAGGTCGGCACCATCGGCCTGATCAACGCCATCGACCGCTTCGACCCGGACCGCGGCGTGCAGTTCCCGACCTTCGCGATGCCGACGGTCGTCGGCGAGATCAAGCGGTACTTCCGTGACAACGTTCGCACCGTCCACGTACCGCGCCGGCTGCACGAGCTGTGGGTGCAGGTGAACAGCGCGACCGAGGACCTGACGACCGCCTTCGGGCGCTCGCCCACCACCGCAGAGATCGCCGAACGGCTGCGCATCGGCGAGGAGGAGGTGCTCTCCTGCATCGAGGCGGGACGGTCGTACCACGCGACCTCCCTCGAAGCGGCCCAGGAGGGCGACGGGCTGCCGGGACTGCTCGACCGGCTCGGCTACGAGGACCCCGCGCTCGACGGCGTCGAACACCGTGACCTCGTACGGCATTTGCTCGTACAACTGCCCGAACGCGAGCAGCGGATCCTGCTGCTCCGCTACTACAGCAATCTCACCCAGTCACAGATCAGCGCCGAGCTGGGAGTCTCCCAGATGCACGTGTCAAGGCTGCTCGCCCGCAGCTTCGCGCGTCTTCGATCCGCAAACAGGATCGAGGCGTAACCGAAAAGAGCGAATCGCTCAAGGTCACATTTTTTGGCAGTTGAGCGCTGAAATACCGTCAGACCCCCTTCTTCCAGGGCTGATCCACCCTCTACATGTCGACAAGTCTCTACAGCGTGTTGCCGACATGTGACATTCTGCCGGAAGCGCGTTTGCCGCGGCCTCGCCTCCGGTATTCAGGTGGAGGCTGCGTTCCTCCGACGGGAGCGACTGCCGCGACCGTCCGCGACCCAAAGGGGGTGGCATGTCCGCAGATCAGGGCAGCTCGAAGGTGCTCACGCTCACGAAGAGCGACGCAGTGCCCGAGGCGCACGCCACGCTTCACGATGTCCCTGCCGCCGAGGCCCCGGAAGCCGTTCTGGTCCCCGAATCCTCGGGCGCCATCGACACCCGGACCCTGTCCCGCTCCCTCTTCCTGCGGCTCGCCGCACTCGCCGAGAACAGCCCGGAGCGTGGTTACGTCCGGGACACCCTCATCGAGCTCAACCTCCCGCTCGTCCGGTACGCGGCGGCCCGCTTCCGCTCCCGCAACGAGCCGATGGAGGACATCGTCCAGGTCGGCACCATCGGCCTGATCAAGGCGATCGACCGCTTCGACTGCGAACGCGGCGTCGAGTTCCCGACCTTCGCGATGCCGACGGTCGTCGGTGAGATCAAGCGCTTCTTCCGCGACACCTCCTGGTCGGTCCGCGTTCCGCGCCGCCTCCAGGAGCTGCGGCTCGCCCTCACCAAGGCCAGCGACGAGCTCTCGCAGAAGCTCGACCGTTCGCCGACGGTCGCCGAACTGGCCACCGTGCTCGGGGTGTCCGAGGAGGACGTGGTCGACGGCCTGGCCGTCGGCAACGCGTACACGGCGTCGTCGCTCGACTCGCCCGCCCCCGAGGACGACGGCGGCGAGGGCTCCCTCGCGGACCGCCTCGGCTACGAGGACACCGCGCTGGAGGGCGTCGAGTACCGCGAGTCGCTCAAGCCGCTGCTCGCCAAGCTGCCGCCCCGCGAGCGCCGGATCATCATGCTTCGCTTCTTCGCGAACATGACCCAGTCGCAGATCGGCGAGGAGGTCGGCATCTCGCAGATGCACGTCTCCCGTCTCCTCACCCGCACGCTGGCCCAGCTGCGGGAAGGCCTCATCTCCGACTGACCGCCCCACGCGGGGTTCATAATTGACGGGTCGTCAGCCACACTGGCGCGATGCGTCACGAATCGATACGTGGTCGCCGAGGTGCCCTGCTGGGCACCTCGGCGGCGGTGTTGTGTCTGGGCGGAGCGCTGGCCGCGTGCGGGAGCGGCGGGAGTGATGGCGGCTACGTCGCCGTCGGGGCCGCGGGCGGCTCCCCACGGGCGTCGGGGGCGGTGGTGGCGCCAACGGGCGAGGTGTCCCTGGTGCCGCTGGAGGGTACGGCCGCGGGCGACTCCAACACCGCCGGGAACAAGGGGAGTTCCGACTCGGGGAGGACGGCGTCGACCGCCGGTCCGGGCGGCTCCTCGGCCGACGGCACAGGTGGCCCGGAAGGCTCGGCGGTCCAGAGTGCCGGCTCGGGAGGGTCGGGTGCCGGCGAAGGTGGTTCCGGGGACGGGGCCGGGGACGGTGGCCCGGGAGGCACGGGGGTCGGCGACAGCGGCGGGTCCTCTTCGTCCTCCGGCTCGTCCTCCGGCGGCGACTCAGGTCGTGCAGGCGGGAGTTCGGGACATTCCTCCGCGCCGCCCGCGCCCGGGTCGACGGCGAGTGCCGGACCCGCCGTGCTCGGCGTCAGCGACATCTCGCGCGCGGCCGCCGATCGGCGGTGGTGCGAGAAGGTGACCGTCTCCTTGAGCAACACCGGTGGTACGGCGGTACGTTCGGGCACGGTGACGTTCGGGACGCACATCATCGGATCGCTCGGGATCGACTGGGCGACAATCCGGTCGACCGGGGCTCTTCCCGCGCCGATCGCCGCCGGCACGAAGAAGAGCGGGACCTGGACGGTGTGCGTCGACGCGTGGCGGGTGCCGCTGGGCATGCACGTCGAGACGCGGGACGTCTCCGTCCAGTGGAACTAGGGCCGTGGCCCTGCCGGGCTTCGTGACCTGCCGGGTTTCGTGATCTGGCGAGTCGCGTGCCCCACTGGGTTTCGTGACCCGCCGAGTCGCGCGCCCTACTGGGTTTCGTGACCCGCCGAGTCGCGCGCCCTACTGGGTTTCGTGACCCGCCGAGTCGCGTGCCCCACTGGGTTTCGTGACCTGCCGGGTCGCGTGACCCAGCTCGGTCACGTGTGTCCTGCTCGGTTACATGAGGGCGAGCCAGGCCACCGCGGCGACGACCGCGACGGCGAGAACGACGCCGACGATCAGGCCCACGCGGGGACCCGCGGGAGCGGCCGCCTGCTGCTGCCGGCCCTGGGGGGCCTCGTCGACGAACGCACGGAACATTTGGGTGCTGCCCGCGGGGTCGTAGTTGCCCTCGGGGCCCTGGGTGTTTGCCATAGGCCGGACCCTAGCGAATACGCGGGAGCTGCCCAAGTGCCGGGTTCCCCTTCACCCCGATCGTGACGCGCCCGCACACCACCCACGAGGAACCTGCACAGCACCTCACGACGGACCTGCACGCCACCTCACGACAACTTCAGGCCTTATCCGCCATCCTCCACTCCCACCCTCACCAGCAAGTTTACGTTCGCCAACACTTGCCTTTGCCAAGTTTTTAGCCCTGTAGTCGCCAACTCGTTTGCCTGCGGCAACCAACTTCTTTATGGTTGCCCAAAGCAACGAATACGGGAGGTGCGATGGCCGAGCAGGCGCAGTACGAGGAATTGGCTCGTCAGCTCAGCGCCATCGGTGCCGTGAAGAGGGACATGGGGCGGATCCTGCCGCCCGACTGCCCCAGCGGCTCGGCCGCCGTGCTCACACTGGTCGGCCGGTACGGCGAGATGCGGATGAGCAGGCTCGCGGAGCTGCTGTCCGTGGACATGTCGGTGACCAGCCGCCATGTCGCGCATGTCGCCGACCGGGGCTGGATAGAACGGTCCCCCGACCCGGCCGACAAGCGCTCACGCATCCTGCGCCTCACCGAGGCCGGCCAGGAGCAGCTGGACGAGCTCTCCCTGCGTACGTCGCGGCTGCTCGCCGACCGGCTCAGCCACTGGTCCGACCACGAGGTCGGACTGCTCATCGAGCTGATGGGCCGGCTGCGCGAGAGCTTCGGCGACTGCCGCTCCCCGCAGCGGACGCCCGCGCACCCTCCGCCGTATGCGACAGACGTATCAGAACTGACCACCCGTACACCCGCGTAAGTACGTAAGAAAAGGAACCCCATGGCAACGACCACACCAGCCGGTGTGCGGGGCTCTCACGCCAAGCACGGAGGCGCTGCCGACGGCGCTCCGATGACGCACCGGCAGATCATGGAGGCGCTCTCCGGGCTGCTGCTCGGCATGTTCGTCGCGATCCTGTCGTCGACGATCGTGACCAACGCGCTCCCCGAGATCATCGGCGACCTGGGCGGCGGCCAGTCCGCCTACACCTGGGTCGTCACGGCCTCGCTGCTGGCCATGACCGCGACCACGCCCCTGTGGGGCAAGCTCTCCGACCTGTACAGCAAGAAGGCGCTCGTACAGATAGCGCTCATCGTCTACGTGCTGGGATCGGCCGCCGCCGGTCTGTCCCAGAACCCCGGCATGCTCATCGCCTGCCGGGTGGTCCAGGGCGTCGGCGTCGGCGGTCTGTCCGCCCTCGCGCAGATCGTGATGGCCGCGATGATCTCCCCGCGTGAGCGCGGGCGCTACTCCGGCTACCTCGGCGCGACGTTCGCCGTCGCGACCGTCGGCGGCCCGCTGCTCGGCGGTGTCATCACCGACACCAGCTGGCTCGGCTGGCGCTGGTGCTTCTACGTCGGTGTGCCGTTCGCGATCATCGCGCTGATCGTGCTGCAGAAGACCCTGCACCTGCCCGTCGTGAAGCGGGACGTGAAGGTCGACTGGGGCGGCGCGTTCTGCATCTCCGCCGCGGTCTCCCTGCTGCTCGTGTGGGTCACCTTCGCCGGTGACAAGTACGACTGGGTCTCGTGGCAGACGTTCACGATGGTCGCCGGCGCGATCGTCCTCGGCCTGCTGTTCGTGCTGGTCGAGTCCAGGGCGAGCGAGCCGATCATCCCGCTGCGGCTGTTCCGCAACCGGACGATCACCCTCTCCTCCCTCGCGTCGCTCTTCGTGGGTGTCGCGATGTTCACCGGCACCGTCTTCTTCAGCCAGTACTTCCAGCTGGCGCGGGACAAGTCCCCGACGATGTCGGGCGTCATGACGATCCCGATGATCGGCGGCCTGTTCATCTCCTCCACGGTCTCCGGCCAGGTCATCACCAAGACCGGACGCTGGAAGTACTGGCTGGTCACCGGTGGCTTCCTGGTCACCGCGGGCCTCGGCCTCCTCGGCACGATCCGCTACGACACGACGTACTGGCACATCGCGATCTTCATGGCGCTGCTGGGCCTCGGCGTAGGCATGATGATGCAGAACCTGGTGCTCTCCACGCAGAACCAGGTGGCGCCGTCGGACCTGGGCTCGGCGAGTTCCACGGTGACGTTCTTCCGTTCCCTCGGCGGTGCGATCGGTGTCTCCGCGCTCGGCGCGGTCATGGCCAACCGGATCACCCACTACGTGAAGGACGGCCTCACCGACCTCGGCCCCAAGTACGCGGCCCTGGGCTCCGGTTCGGACTCCAGCTCCAGCATCCCGGACATGGACAAGCTGCCCGCGCCGCTGCGCACCGTGATGGAGAGCGCGTACGGGCACGGCATCGCGGACGTCTTCCTGATCGCGGCCGGCATGGCGCTGGTCGCCTTCCTCATCGTCCTGTTCATCAAGGAGGTCCCGCTGCGGACGTCCGGCGCGATGGCCCAGGCCGCCGCGGAGCAGGCCGGGACTCCGGTCGCCGAGGCTCCCGTCGCCGAAGCGGTCGAGGCCGCGGCCACCGCGACCCTCGCCCCTTCCGTCGTCGCCACGGCCGAGGCGGCACCCGAGGGCACGCAGCGGCTCGCCGCGGTCGCCACCGCGACGCGGGAGAGCGCTCCGCAGCCCGCGTCCGGCGGCATCCGGGTGCACGGTCACGTCCGCGGCGCCGAGAGCGCGCCCGTCCCGCAGGCCGCGGTCACGCTGATCTCGCAGACGGGACGCCAGCTCGGCCGGTCGGTCGCGCAGGCCGACGGCTCCTACGCGGTGGACGCGCCCGGTGTGGGCTCCTACGTCCTCATCGCCTCCGCCGACGGCTTCCAGCCGCAGGCCTCGACGATCGTCGTGAACGACGAGCCGCTCGCGTACGACATCCTGCTGAGTGGTACCAGCGGGCTGAGCGGTGTCGTCCGGGCCGCCGAGGGCGCCGCCCCGGTCAAGGACGCGATGGTCGTCGTGACCGACGTCCGCGGTGATGTGCTGGCTTCCGGAACCACCGGTGAGCAGGGCGAGTTCGCCTTCGCCGAGCTGGTGCCCGGCGTCGTGACGGTCGCGGTGAACGCCGCGGGCCACCGGCCGCGTGCCCTGCCCGTCGAGGTCGGCGGTACCGGGGTCACCCGGATCGAGGTCGACCTCGACTCGGGCGCCCAGGTCCAGGGTGTCGTACGTGCCCCGCACGGCCCCCTGTCGGACGCCCGCGTGACGCTGGTGGACGCGGCCGGCAACGTGGTCGGCACGGCCAGGACCGGCAGTGACGGCGCGTACGCCTTCACCGACCTGGACGGTGGCGAGTACACCGTCATCGCGGCGGGCTATCCGCCGGTGGCGACCGCGCTGACCGTCGGCGGCGGTGGCGTGGACGACCACCACATCGAACTCGCCCACCCCGGCGAGTAGTTCGAGCCCCGGCCCGTGGGGTGCGCGCACTCTGAGCGGAGGTGCGTCCCCCACGGGCCGGTTTTCATTGCTTCATCGCAAGGAGTAACTGCCATGGGACTGACCGCGAAGATCCGTACGCGGGACGGCTGGGCCGTGTCGCACGCGGTCGTCACGCTGACCGACTCGGCCGGCGCGCAGGTGCTGCGGGCCGAGGCGGACACCGACGGGACCGTGCACGACACCACGGGCCTCGCGCCGGGCGCCTACACGGTGATCGTGACCGCGCTCGGGTACGCGCCCGCCGCGGCCGGCGCGATCGTCACGGCGGCCGGCCGTGCCGAGGTCGGCCAGGTGACGCTGGCCCGCCGGGGCGGCACCGAGCTGCCCCCGCCGGGACCCTGGACCATCGACCCGGCGCACTCCTCCGTCGGCGCGGTCGCCCAGCACCTGGGCATCTCCAGCGTGCACGGCCGCTTCACGGACTTCGCGGGCCGTATCGAGATCGCCCCGGACGAGGTGGCCAAGTCCCGCGTCGAGGCGACGATCACGGCCGCCTCCATCGACACAGGCAACGGCATGCGCGACGGACACCTGAGGTCGCCGGACTTCCTGGACGTCGAGAAGTACCCGTTGATCACCTACCGCTCGACAGAGCTGACACCGGCCGGCTCCGACCGCTGGACCGTGCACGGCGAACTCACCCTGCACGGTGTCGTACGTCCCGTCGACCTCGACCTCGCCTACCTCGGCACCGGCGCCGACCCCTGGGGCGGTACCCGCGCCGCGTTCCGCGCGACCGCCGAACTCCACCGCGAGGACTTCGCCCTGCACTACAACCAGATCGTCCAGGCGGGCATCTCCGCCATCGGTACCACCCTGAAGGTGGAACTGGACATCCAGGCGGTGCAGGGGGAGTCGCTGCCGGCGGCCGCCTGAGCGCGGCTCACCCGCCCCGCTCTCCTGGTTCGCCCCGCTCTCCTTGCCCGCCCTACTCGCTCTCGCCGGCGTCCACGATCCGTCGGGCCAGGTCACGGAGCTTGACGTTCTCCCGCTGGGAGGTCCGCACGAGGCTGTCGAAGGCCTCGGAGACGTCGATGCCCAGCCGCTCCATGAGGATGCCCGTGGCCTGCCCGATCAGATCCCGGGTGCGCATCGCCTCGGTGAGCTGTTCCCGCAGAGTCGCCGAGTCCAGCGCGATGCCGACGTGAGCGGTGAACAGCCGGCCTATCCGGGTGGCCGACTCGTCGAAGGCGCGGGGCGTCCGCGCGTACGCCGTCAGGACGGTCAGCCGGCGACGGTCGGCACGCAACCGCAGCGACAGCACCGACCGCAGCCCGAGGCCCGACAGCGCGAGATCCCCGTCCTCGTCCGCCGAGGCGCTGTCCTCGATCCGGGCCACCGGCGCGGTCCACAGCCGGCTCCAGTACGGGTGATGCTCGCGGCCCGCGTTCAGGGCGTCGGCGCTGCGGACGACCTCGTGCGTCCAGGCCAGGGTCTGTCTGTGGGCCTTGTGCTCGATGACGGAGATCCCGGCGTGCTCGGCACCGGGCAGGATGTGCACGGCCAGCCGGACCGCCGTACGCAGGGTGGCATGGGGACTCGATGTCTCGTGCAGCTGCTGAGCGGCGACCGTGAGGCCTTCGGCCAGCTCAAAACCCGTAGCGAAACGGGGCAATTCGGAAAACTCGGACGCAGCCACCACGAACCTCTTCGGCATGCACGGCCAAACGGCCATGCGCAGGAGAGCTCCGCAGCACATTCCCGACTGCGAGCACAGGACAAAGAGCACCTTAGCTGCTCCGATGGGGTCCGGTGCCGCCCACCGGCCCAGCCCGCGGGCGACTGAGGGGCACCCGGCCTAGGCTGATCGCATGGCACCCAACATCGCGACGAACACCTCAGTCTCCCTCGACGAGTTGCTGGACTTCGTACGCCCCCGCCACCGGGCCCTTCTGCTCACCCGCCGCGCCGACGGCGGTCCCCAGGGCTCCCCGCTGACCTGCGGTGTCGACGACTCGGGCCGCATCGTCGTCTCGACATACCCCGAGCGCGTCAAGACCCGCAACGCCAAGCGGGACGAACGGGTCAGCCTCATCGTCCTCAGCGACGAGTGGAACGGGCCCTGGGTCCAGATCGACGGCACCGCCGAGGTCCTCGACTCCCCCGATTCCGTCGAGCCCCTCGTCGAGTACTACCGGAACATCGCCGGTGAGCATCCCGACTGGGCCGAGTACCGCGAAGCGATGCGCAAGCAGGGCAAGTCGATCATCCGGATCACCCCCACCCGGTGGGGACCGGTGGCAACGGGCGGCTTCCCGGCTCACCTGGCTCCCCAGGACTAGCGGGCCTGGACACCCATTCTTCCGCCCCCTACGCCCCTGCCCTTCCCGTACCCGGAGCTCCGCCCCGGACCCCCGCTCCTCAAACGCCGGAGATGCTGAAATCTCCTGCGGCATGGGGCTCAGCCCCGTGCCACCATCGCCTCGATCCCGGCGATCAACAGCTCCAGCGCGAAGGCGAAGTCCCGCTCCCGCATCTCCGACACGGTGTCCCCGCCCCGCGCCTCCATGAGATCCGCCGCACTCTCGAAGTGCGCCGCGAACTGCGGCTGTTGGCTGATGGTGCTCATGGCCTGCCGGAAGTACTCGTCCTGCGACGTCTCCGCCGAGGCGCACCGCTGCACGAAGTGGCCCTCGATCGTCCCGAACCCGTACACGAACTGGAACACCGCCGACATCGCCCCCATCTGCCCGTGCGCCGGCATCCCGGTGTCCCGGATCACCTCTCGCATGCGCAACGAGAACGCCATGGAACACGGCCCGATGTTCAGGAAGTTCCCGATCAGCGTCGACACCCACGGGTGGCGCACCAGCAGCGCCCGGTACCCGACGGCCAGCGCCCGCAGCTCCTCCCGCCAGCCTTCCTCCGACTCGGCGTCCGGCAAAGACAGTTCACCGAAGACGGCGTCGAGCGCGAGCTCCAGCAGATCGTCCTTGGTGTCGACGTACCAGTACACGGACATCGCCGTGACGCTCAGCTCCGCCGCCAGCCGCCGCATGGAGAACTTCGCCAGACCCTCCGCGTCCAGCAACCGCACCGTGGCCTCGGTGATCCGCTCCCGGTCGAGCCCGGACGGCTGGCCACCGCCCCGGGAGGTCCCGCCACGGGGTGCCTTGCCCTCCAGCCAGACACTGGTCCGCGCCGGTCGCTTCGCCCTGTCGGCTGCCCTCACCATGGCGCACCCTCCTCGGAACTCGAACCACGGAGCGGGCGGAACTCCCCGGTCCGCCCTCCTCGATGATGCCAAGCGGGCACTCCCCGGAGAACCACACGCCGGATCCCGGGCGCCCTCACACGGACATCGCCACCGCGGAGTCTGCCCCTTTCGTCCGCCGCGGCAACGCCGCCGCCAGGAGCGCGTCGGGGCAGCGGCACCGCAAAAGGGCGGTGGCCCGGAGCGAACGCTCCGGGCCACCGCCCGCCCACAGAACCCGCGGCCGGCCGCGGGTCAGCTGCTGCTCGTCGGCTGCGTCAGGTCGTAGAAGGTGGCCGAACCCACCGTCACCTTCTTGAAGTTGGCCGTGACCCACGAGCTGATGCCCGAGGAACTGGACGTGGTGCCGGAGCTTCCGCCACCGTCCGCGCCGCCGCCCATGCCGCCGCCCATGCCGCCGCCCGAGATGAAGTAGTGGATCTTTCCGTCCGTCACGTACTTCTTGAACTGGGCCAGGGTCGGGGACGGGTCGGTGCCGTTGAAGCCACCGATCGCCATCACCGGCTTGCCAGTGGCCAGTTGGTAGCTCGCGGAGTTCTGGGAACCGACCGCGGCGGCCGCCCAGGTGTAGTCCTCCGCGTTCTTCGAGAGCAGCGTCCTGGCCGCGGAGCTGACGGTCGCCCCGTTCAGCAGGCCGCCCGCACCGCCACCGCCGCCCATGCCGCCCTCACCCATCGCGCCGCCGGGCATGCCGCCCTGCTGGTTCTGACCGCCCTGGGTATTGCCGTTGCCCTGCTGGTTCTGGCCGGGGAAGCCGCCGGTGCCACCCGTCGGGGGCTGCCCCATGCCGCCGCCCTGCTGCCCGTTCTGCGTGGTGCCGTTGCCGTTCTGCTGGTTCTGGCCGCCGCCGGGGAACCCGCCCCGCATGCCACCGCCGCCGCCGGGACCGCCGCCCCGGCCGCCCATCATGCTCGCCCCGGCCGGACCGGCCGTCACGATGGAACCGGTGTGCCCGGTATTCACCGTGGAGAGCGTGTACGCCGTCGGACCCGCGACCGAGGCCACGAAACTCAACCCGACCGCCACGAGGGCGAGTCGCCTGCCCAGCCTGCCCGCGAAGATCAGACCGAGCGCGCCGGCCAGACCGCCGACGAGGACCAGCCACTTGAGCCACGGAAGGTAGTCGGAGGTGCGGTTGAGGAGGACGTACCCCCAGACCGCGGCCGCGGTGACCGAACCGGCGAGGGTGAGCGACGCCCACACCTTGCCCCGCTCCTCCCACAGCACCGTCGCGCCCATGCCGACCACGGCGGCGATGTAGGGGGCCAGGGCCACCGTGTAGTACTGGTGGAAGATGCCGGCCATGTAGCTGAAGACCAGCGTGGTCATCAGCAGCGCGCCGCCCCAGGCGAGGAAGGAACCACGGACCAGGTCGGTCCGCTTCGCCTTCCAGGTGAGGACGATGCCGGCCACCAGCAGGATCAGGGCCGCCGGGAGCAGCCACGAGATCTGACTGCCGATCTCGGAGTTGAACATCCGGTTCCAGCCGGTCTCGCCCCACATCCCGGTGCCACCACCGCCGCCACCACCACCGACACTGCCGGTCTCGTCGCCGTTGATACGGCCGAGGCCGTTGTAGCCGAAGGTCAGCTCCAGGAAGGAGTTGTTCTGCGAGCCGCCGATGTACGGGCGGGAGGACGCGGGCCACAGTTCGACGATGGCGACCCACCAGCCGCCGGCGACGACCATCGCGACCGCGGAGAGGCCCAGCTGTGCGAACCGCTTCCGCAGCGTCACCGGCGCGCAGACCGCGTACAGCACGGCCAGCGGCGGCAGGATCAGGAAGGCCTGAAGCGTCTTGGCGAGGAAGGCGAGGCCGACCGCGACGCCCGCCCAGAGGAGCCACTTCGTCCGGCCGTCCTCCAGGCCGCGGATCACGCAGTAGACCGTGACGGTCATGAGCAGCGCGAGCATCGCGTCCGGGTTGTTGAACCGGAACATCAGCGCGGCGACGGGAGTGAGCGCGAGCACCGCGCCCGCGATCAGACCTGCGGCCGGGCTGAACCGGCGGCGCACGGCCGCGTACAGGACGCCGACCGTGGCCACGCCCATCAGCACCTCGGGGACGAGGATCGCCCAGGAGCTGAGACCGAAGATCCGTACCGACAGGGCCATCGGCCACAGCGAGGCCGGGGGCTTGTCGACGGTGATGGCGTTGGCCGAGTCGAGCGAGCCGAAGAAGAATGCCTTCCAGCTCTGGCTGCCCGCCTGTACGGCCGCGGAGTAGAAGGAGTTGGCGTACCCGGAGGCGCTCAGGCCGTACAGGTACAGCACCGTGGTGGCGAGCAGCAGACCGAGGAAGGCGGGGCGCACCCAGCGCGGGTCCTCCGGCCGGCCTCTCCAGGCCCGCCGGAAGAAGGGCTGCTCGGGCTCACCGGCCCCGGGGCCGGCGACCGCGGACGGGGCCTGCTCCGGGGGAGGCGTCGAGGCGGGCGGCCCCCAGGCGTGACCGGAGCCGCGGCTCGTACCGGCGCTACCGGTGTTCGTACTGGTACCGATACCGGTACTGGTACCGGTGCTCGTGTCGGGCTGCGTCGTCATCGCGCGTTCCTCGGATCGTGATCGTGCGGGCGCACCGCCTGCAACTGCATGGTCGAATCCCGCCAGGAGCGGTCCGCCGCTTCACCGGCGCGGAACTGGGCCGTGTCGTACGGGGCCGTGTCGTACGGGGCCGAGGGCGCCGCCGGGCGATGCGGCAGCGGCGGATACGGGTCCACTCCCTGCCGTACGGCCGTCGGATGGAACGGCGGGGCCGGCTGGTGCGAGGCCAGCACCGGGGACGGCGCCGGTGTCTCGCCCTGCCGGTCGGGGAAGACCCAGGCGCGGAAGAGCAGGAAGCGCAGCACGGTCGCCGCGAGGTTGGCGGCGATGAGCACCGCCAGCTCGGTGGAGTGCGCGGGATCGCTCGTCCCCGCGTTCAGGGCGGCGAGGGAGCCGCTGGTCAGGGCGAGCCCGATACCGAAGACGACCAGGCCCTGCGCCTGGTGCCGAACGGCGCCGCCCCGGCCGCGTACGCCGAAGGTCAGCCGCCGGTTGGCCGCCGTGTTGGCGACCGCCGACACGAGCAGCGCGAGCGCGTTGGCGACCTGGGACCCGGAGAAGGAGCGGAAGCCGCTGTAGAGCAGCAGGTAGAAGAGGGTGGACAGGCCGCCCACGACGCAGAAGCCGACGAGCTGGCGGGCCAGTCCCTTGGGTACGTCGGTCAGTTCACGGTCGCGCGGGTCGTCCCCGAAGGGCCGGGCGAGCCGGTCGAGCGACAGCGAGCCGGTGGCGAGGGCCCGTCCCACCCGCCACACCCCCTTGAGGTCGTCCGTCGCGGTCTTCACGATGTGGACGGTCGAGTCCGGGTCGTCGACCCAGTCGACCGGTACCTCGTGGATGCGCAGTCCGGCCCGCTCGGCCAGCACCAGCATCTCGGTGTCGAAGAACCAGCCGGTGTCCTCGATCAGGGGCAGCAGCACCTGGGCCACATCACGGCGGATCGCCTTGAAGCCGCACTGCGCGTCCGAGAAGCGGGCCTGGAGCGAGCCGCGCAGGATCAGGTTGTACGTGCGGCTGATGAACTCCCGCTTGGCGCCCCGCACCACACGCGAGGAGCGGGACAGCCGCGAGCCGATCGCAAGGTCCGAGTGACCGGAGATCAGCGGGGCCACGAGCGGGAGCAGCGCGTTCAGATCGGTGGACAGGTCCACGTCCATGTACGCGAGGACCGGCGCGTCGGACGCCGACCACACGGTCCGCAGCGCCCGGCCGCGGCCTTTCTGCTCCAGCCGGAAGGACGTGACCTCCGGGATCTGTGCCGCCAGCCGCGCCGCCACCAGTGGAGTGGTGTCCGTGGACGCGTTGTCCGCCACCGTGATGCGGAACGCGTACGGGAACGTGCGCTTGAGGTGCTCGTGCAGTCTGAGCACACATGGCTGGAGGTCCTTCTCCTCGTTGTAGACGGGGATCACTACGTCCAGGACAGGCGTACCGGCGTCTCCGGCCGGGAGGTGCTCCCGCGCCGGCAGGTTGCCGGGAGAAGAGTCGGTTCGCATGGGAACGACTCTGGTCAAGCGCCCTGTTGCACCCATGTGGTGGCGCTGTGCTGTGCCTGTGAGTGCGGTTGCCACGATGTTTCGAGGACAAGCGCGGGCAGATGCAGGGTGAACACGGTCCTGCCGGGGACGCTGTCCACGGTCACCGCGCCGCCGTGCGCTGCCGCGACGGCCTGCACGATGGCGAGCCCGAGACCGGTCGAGCCGGAGGAACGCGAACGCGACGAGTCCCCCCGTGCGAACCGCTCGAAGACGCGGGGCAACAGATCGGCCGGAATGCCCTGTCCGTCGTCCTGGACGTCCACGCACAGCCACGGCCCGTGCCGGTGCACCCGCGCGGTGACGGTCGTCCCCGGTGGAGTGTGCGTGCGGGCGTTCGCGAAGAGGTTGACCATGACCTGTTGCAGGCGCGCGGCGTCCGCCGACACCAGCGCGGGCTCCTCGGGCAGTTCGAGCCGCCAGTTGTGATCGCGCCCGGCGGCCCGCGCGTCGCTCACGGCGTCGATCACCAGGGGTACGAGGTCGGTCTGCTCGTACTGCAGCGGCCGCCCGGCGTCGAGCCGCGCGAGCAGCAGCAGGTCCTCCACCAGCCCCGTCATCCGGCCGGCCTCGGACTCGATCCGACCGAGGGCGTGCCGGGTGTCGGGCCCGGTCTCCTCCCTGCCGCGTCTGGTCAGCTCCGCGTACCCGCGGATGGAGGCCAGCGGTGTCCGCAGCTCATGACTGGCGTCCGCGACGAACTGGCGTACGCGCATCTCGCTCTGCTGCCTCGCGTGCAGCGCGCCGTGGATGTGGTCGAGCATGCGGTTCAGGGCCGCCCCGACCTGCCCGACCTCGGTGTGCGGATCGGCCTCGGCCTCCGAGACCCGCTCGTAGAGCGTGACCTCCCCGGTGTGCAGGGGGAGTTCGGAAACACGGGTGGCGGTCGCGGCGACCTTGCGCAGGGGGCGCAGGGCCAGGCTGACGATCACGCTGCCCGCGATGGTGGCGGCGATGAGACCGGCACCGGTGATGCTCACCTCGACGAGGATGAGGGTGTCGATGGTGTTCGTGACGGACTCGGTGGGCAGGGCGACGTAGTAGTTGCCGTGAGCGCCGGTCATATACATGACGCGGTACTCGCTCAGGCCCGGGATGTCCACGGTGTGCGCGTTGCCGTCCTTGGCAACGGAGGCGAGCTCGGCCTTCTGTGCGACGGTGAGCGGGACGGCCTTCATCCGCTCGAATCCATCGCTGCTGGTGGACTGCTCCGCGGCGACGACCGCCTTGTCGACTCCACCGTCGGTGCCGAGTTCGGCCGCTATGGTCTTCGTCTGCGTTCCGCCCATGGCGACGAAATTGCCGAGCCTGTCAGCACCGGACGCGCCGTTGGCGGAAGCCGCCGAGCCGCCGTTGGGGTTCTCGGGATCCTGGCCGCCGTCACGCGGGTTCACACCCCGGATGTTTCCGGGGGGACCCGAGAGCCGCCGGCCCGCGTCGGTGATCTGCGAGTCCAGCTGCGTGTACAGATGCTGGCTCAGCGCGATGGTCGTCACCGTGCCGATCACGGCGCAGACCACCGCGATGAGCGCGACCGCCGAGACGACGAGCCGCGTCCGCAGGGTGCGCGGCTGTCGTCCTCGCCTCTTCTGCGCTCGTGGCCGTCGTCGTCCGCTCATGACACGGCGGGCTTGATCAGGTATCCGGCCCCACGCCGGGTGTGGATCATCGGTTCGCGCCCGGCGTCGATCTTGCGCCGCAGATACGAGATGTAGAGCTCGACCACATTGGCCTGCCCACCGAAGTCGTACGACCACACACGGTCGAGTATCTGCGCCTTGCTCAGCACCCGCCGCGGGTTACGCATCAGGAAGCGCAGCAGCTCGAACTCGGTCGCGGTGAGGTGGATGTTGTCACCGCCCCGCGACACCTCGTGACTGTCCTCGTCCAGGGTGAGGTCACCGACGACGAGCACGGACTCGGACCGCCGGTCCGCGGCGCCGGAACGCCGGATGAGACCGCGCAGCCGGGCCACGACCTCCTCCAGGCTGAACGGCTTGGTGACGTAGTCGTCGCCACCGGCGGTGAGCCCCGCGATCCGGTCCTCGACCGCGTCCTTCGCCGTCAGGAACAGCACCGGGACATCGGGCAGCTCCCTGCGGAGCCGGCCGAGCACCGTCAGTCCGTCCATGTCCGGCAGCATCATGTCGAGAACGACGGCGTCGGGCCGGAACTCGCGCGCGGTCTGCACCGCGCCCGTCCCGTCGCCCGCGCTGCGGATCTGCCAGCCCTCGTAGCGAAGGGCCATGGACAGCAGCTCGGTGATCGACAGCTCGTCGTCCACCACAAGCACCCGGACGGGGCTCCCGTCCGGCCTCAGCAGTTCGGTGCGCCCCTGGGGCGAGGTCGTGGTCATAGCGGACACCTTGGTGGGCGCCGCTGAGAGCATCCTTTCGGCAACCTGTGAATACCCTGAGAAACACACAGGTGCCTCTCAGGGAACTCCTGGGAAGATCATCCGGTTCCGGGCAGAGGCCCGGCGCCGGGGCTCCACGCCCCCTGCCGGGCCCTCCGCCCCGCCCCCGTCGACGTCATCGGCGGCCTTCGAGGCCGAAGAGACGTGCGCCGTTCTCGAAGCAGACCGCCCGCAGCCAATCGTCCCCCAGCCCGAGCCGTTCCAGCGCGCGCAGCTGGTGGACGTACGGGTACGGGATGTTCGGGAAGTCGGTGCCGAGGAGGACCCGGTCCCCGAGGTCCGCGAGCCGGGGCAGGAGTTCGGGCGGAAACGGGGCGAGCCGCTCGCTGAAGTCCGTGAACGCCATGGTCGTGTCGAGCCGCACCTCGTCGTGGCGCCCGGCGAGGCCGAGGAAGTCCTCGTACTCGGGCATCCCCATGTGCGCGAAGACGAACCGGAGCCGTGGATGCCGGCCGAGCACGGCCGCGACGGGTCCCGGCCCGGTGTGCTTGCCGGGCGAAGGTCCCGATCCGCAGTGGATCACGACGGGAATACCCGCCTCGGCGAGCAGCCCCCAGGCCGGATCGAGGAGTTCGTCCCCCGGGTCGTACGCCCCCACCTGCACATGCGCCTTGAAGACTCGCGCGCCCGCCTCCACTGCCTCGCGCACGTACCGTTCGACGCCCGGCTCGGGGAAGAGGGTGGAGGTGTGCAGGCAGTCCGGGGTCCGGCGGGCGAAGTCGACGGCCCAGGAGTTGAGCCACTCGGCCATGCCGGCCTTGTGCGGGTAGAGCATCGCCGTGAAGGCGCGCACCCCGAACTCCCTGATCAGCGCCAGCCGTTCGTCCTCGTCCGCGCGATAGGTGATCGGCCACTCGACGCCGCCGGTGAGCTCACCCAGCCCGTCGAAGTAGTCCCAGACCTTGCGCAGCACCCGCTCGGGCATGAAGTGCGTGTGGACGTCGACGAGCCCGGGCAGCCCGAGCCCCTCCCAGAAGCCCCGCACTTCCCGTGCTTCGTCCCGCACCACCACGGCCCCCTCGCCCCGCGCCTCCTGGGGCGCCTGGCTCCGCACCCTGTCATGCGTCTCCCCGGCGCCGTCCGCGGCCTCCCGCTCAGGCGCCTGCACGCTCGAACCCGTGGCTCCGCTCGACCTTGGCGATGTGCAGGGTGTACCGCTCGTACCACTCGGCCCGGCCGCGCCGCTGTGCCGCCCGGTGTTCGGCATGCGCGCTCCACTGCTTGATGGCGTCCTCGTCCCGGAAGTACCCGACGGTGATGGCCAGTCCGCCCGGCGTCCGCGCGTGGTCCATCCCCAGATAGCCGGGGATCTGCTCCACCAGCTCCTCCATCCGCTCGGCGGTCTCCCCGTACCCGGCGTCGTCCTCCATCCGTACGGAGGTGAACACGGCTACGTAGTAGGGCGGTTCATGGGCTGCGACAGGCGCTTGAGAGTGATCGCTCATGTCCGACACTCTCCTTCCGGGCGTCCCCCGTCGTCCAGCACCTTTCCGAAAGGGATCCGAAAGGGATCGAATTCTTGACCATGGGGCCCACAGCCCGCCCTTCCTTCACCCGGCTGCCCTCCCCGCCGATACTGCTCGGCCACGTCTCACCCTCCTCTTCCTCCTCAGAAGAGCCCGTCCTGAACACCGGCGTCCGGCGCCCGCGACTCCCGTACGGGAAAGGTGATTCCAGAGCTACCGTCCCCGTCCCCGTCCCCGCCCACCTCCCCGACGCCTGTCAGATCCCACCCCGTCATCAGCCGGGTGTCGAGAACGACGACTCCGCGCCCGGTGAGGAGATGGAGATCGGGACCCGCGGCACCGCACAGTTCACCACTGATCGCGCCTCCCGCGACCAGTTCGCGCACGACCCCCCGCGCGGGAGGGAGTCCGGCGAGTCCGAACACATCCGTGTGGTCGACGGGTTCGAAGGACGCGCGCCGGAGCGACTCCGGCCAGCCGTCGAGATCCCCGACGCGTGCGTGCAGCTCCCGGATCTCGGCGACGCGCTCCTCGGGCCCCGGCAGCGCCGCCCGCACCGCCCGCTTGTCGGCGTACGGAATCCGGTCCGGCACCTTGAGCGCGGCCCGCAGCAACTCCTCGGCGCGGCGGGCCGCCATCAACGGCCCCTGTCCCAGCCAGCTGAAGGTGACGGCGCCCTGCTCCAGGAGACGCGTGGAACCCCGCTCGACCCGCGTGATCCCCACCTTCACCATGCCGGGCCCGAACCACGCGAGATACACGTGGTACGGCCGCTGATCATCGGCCAGCGTGTCGGCGGCCACGGAGTGGGGGGGGGGCGCCCCCCCCCCCCCCCCCCCCCCCCCCCCCCGGGCCCCCCGCCGCCCCCCCCCCCCCCCCCCCCCCCCCCGCCCCCCCCCCCCCCCCCCCCCCCCCCCCC
>NZ_JBIAIQ010000029.1:77852-113688 GCF_042871525.1 Streptomyces sp. NPDC005784 | reverse complement strand
CCGCACACCCTCGAACCCCTGCCCCACACCACCATCAGCCCTCGGCGAGAAATCGGACCTCGGAAACATCGGCCGGTGGATCCGGGCTCAGGGCCCCGGCGTTTGCCCGGCTCGTCCGATCTTGAGCCGGTTGGTGCTGGCGGCGTCCCCCGGAAGCAGACGAACACGGCCCCTGTAGATCATGGAGTTCTCTACGCTTCAAGATCCACGAGGGTGCCGTGTTCGTCCCGCCATCATCTCTCACCGCCGTACCTGCCTCCATGTGCCCCGGCTGGATGCACTGAGTGGGAGCGGTGCGAGACCAAGTCCGCAGTCTGGTCGCCGGGTTCGGGTCGATTACCGATCCCCGCGAGGATGTCTCCGGCCTGCCGCGTCGGGATCATCGTGGCGATCATGAACCGGGAGAATCCCAGCGCCATCACCAGCACCGGCAGCACCCGCTCCTGCCCTGCGGCGACCTGGATCTTCGTCTCGGGGAACCAGAGGTCGCACTGGGTGATCTGGCCGGGTTCGTAGGTCACGCGGTCGACCGGGTCGATGCCGACGGACTCCGGCCGGATCACCGCGAGCCGCTTGCGCAGCGGCGGCATCGAGTGCGGCCAGCCGATCCGTTCGGCTATCACCGGCGCCGGCGTCCGGGGCCACTCGTTCAACAGGGCCCGGATCTGCGACTCGAACGCATCCGCCACCGACCCGCGCGGAGCCCGTTCGTACTTCGGCGGCCGGTCCGAGTGACAAATCCGGTAGTGATCACTGAGCAGGTGACGTGCCAGTCAGGGGATCTGGTGATCGTTTCAGGATCCTTTGCTGCGATGCCCATGCCCTACGGCTCGAAAGCGGCACTCTACCGCCGGGAACGGCCGCCTTCGGGCTCGTACGGCACGGCTCGGCGGGCCACCGGTAGCATCCTCGGCGTGCCGCCAGGGGAGGCGGAGGAGAGAAGGAGCTGGTCCAGTGAGTGATCTGCATGTGGTGGGGGTCCACGGAATCCGCCAGCGCGACACCAACGCCCTCAAGCTGGCCGAGGACTGGAACCTGGCCCTGGCGGAGGGCATCTCCCTGCACTGCGGTCCCACGTCCTCCATACCGTCGGTCACCACCCCGTATTACGGCGACGTCTTCCCCAAGGGGCGCTTCCAACTCGGCGACGACGCCCCGTCCGAGGGGTTGGCCGAAAGCGACGAGGAGGAGCTGGCTCTGCTGGCGCAGGCCTTGGAGGCTCACACGCCACCCGTGCCGGGAGAGCGGTCGGCGGTCGGCACTTTGGGCGCCCCTCCGCCTGTCTCGCCCCGCATCACGGCGGCACTCGCGCGTATCGACCGCAGATGCGGCCCTGGAGTGGGGAAGGCGCTGCTCAGCAGGGTCAGTGAGGTGTACGGCTACTTCAGTACCAGACCCAAATACGACGGAATGGCGGACACCGTCCGCGACCGCGTGCGTGAGGCGGTGGAACAGAGCGGGGCCACCCTGATCATCGCCCACTCCCTGGGCAGCGTCATCGTGTACGACATGTTCCGACGCGGCCGGTTTCCCTCGGGTGCCGATGGCGGCGTGAGCATGCTCATCACCTGTGGATCGCCCCTGGCCTGGCTTCCGTTGCGGCGCGAACTCGGAGTACGCGTATCTGACGAGCTTCAACTGCCGCCTGGCGTCCGCTGGTTGAACGTCTTCGACCCGAGCGATCCCGTCACCGCCGGGGTGGGACTCTCCGTAATCGCACCAGGTGTGACCGACGTTGCCGTGGACAACGACGACGACCCGCACGCAGCCGGCCGCTACCTGGAACAGCAGCCCGTGGCAGCTGCCGTCCACAGCCACATGACGCGCAGCCCCCTGCACCCCAGGACCTGACGCGGCCAGCCGCCTTCGCCCGCGCAAGGCGTTCCCGGCGCGCCGCCGAACAGGGATGATTCCAGGGCGACTTCGTCGATATCCGATTCGCGGAACCGTATCGAGACGTGGCTTGCCCCCTACGCTCCCCGTACGTTCGCCGATGGGTGTGGCTCTCTTCCGGGGAAGCTCTGAGCTGGGAGAACGCTGGTTGATGGTGTGGGCGGGGTAGGTGTCCTTCTACTGTGGCGGGTGAAGTAGGGGGCGTCGATGGTGTCGTTGATCGAGGAGTTGGAGGCGCGGGAGGCGGCGGCGCGTGTCCGGGTGGAGGAACTCGAAGCGGGGATCGCCGAGTTGACGTCCCGGCTGGCGGGTGAGCGGGAGGCGTGGTCGCGGCTGCGGGTGGCGCGCGAGACGGTGACCGAGGTGCTCGCCGAGTTGGCCGGGCAGGACGTGGCTGAGCCGGTGACACTGCAGGAGCCGGTGGAACCCGAGGTGCGGGTGGTGGGGGCGATCATGGTGCCGCACTGGCGGGAAGGTCTCACGGCGGATGTCCTGCCGGATGTGTACCGGGACATTGTGGAGGTGATCGCACCTGCATCGGGGCCGATGCAGGCGAAGCAGATCGTGCCCCGGATCGGGCTGCCCGTGGTGACCGGGAAAATCGAGGGGACGCGGGGGAAACTGAAACGGCTGGTGCAGCGGGGCTGGCTGGTAGAGGACCAGCCCGGACGGTTCGCGCCGGCCCGCCCGGTGCCCGGGCGGGGAATCGGCGAATTCGCGGAACGATAAAGGCTCTTCTCTCTAACTTCGGAGGTACCACACCAAACCGAAGCCGCAGAAAGAAGAGCCGTATGGAACCGTACGACGCCTTCGATGCCATCGATCCGTTCGCCGCCGCGGCAAGGGCCTTCGACTGCCTGAAAGGCGCGTTGGCCGGCCCGGAGTCGGCCGGCCTGTCCCATCACGAACTTGAGGACCTTGTCGGGCTTCAAGGCCGTGAACTGCTGCGGCTGCTGTTCCAAGGACACCTCGATCTGCGAGAACGCCGAGAGCGGGAACAGATGCGGCAGACAAAGGAAACGGTGATCCGCGGTGCGGACGGGCTCGTCCGCCCGCACCGTGAGATGGGGCACTCCCGCCTGCTGGCCTGCGTGTTCGGCACGGTCACCATCACGCGGACAGCATGGTGGGGCAAGGGCCAGACCAGCGTGCACCCGGCCGACGCGGAACTCTCCCTGCCCCACGGCCGTTTTGAGATCGTGGATCATGGTGTGAGTCCGAGGATGGCGAATGGTCTGGCCGTGTTTCGGGTGGCCCATCGGGTGGCTTCCGCGATGTCTGTTCGTCCGTGCAGGCGGAGGGCGCCGATGGCCAGGTTGAGCGCCTCGTCGGTCTCGGCGCCACCCGCTTGCGCCGCGACGAGCCGGCGCCTCCTACCAGCGCGGGCTACATCGTGATGGCCGATCCGGAGGGAAACGGGTTCTGTTTGGACTCAGATGGGGAACTGCACCCCGGTGAGGTCTTCGGAGACGGTCCACAGCCGCTGCTGGACGGCTGCCTCGTACGACTGCGGGCTGGAGGTGACCAGCCGGGGGTGACCCTTGACCTCGTTGCGTCCGCCGGGGCCGTAGTACTGGCCGCCGAGCGCGGCGGGGTCGGTGGCGGCGCGCAGGGTCGGCAGCGCGCCCATGGCCGGCGTCTGGGTGATCAGCGGCGCGAGCCAGGTGAGCGGAAGCCGGAGGGCCGCGGGGGTGTTGCGGGCGAGCTCGGTGCTGGACATGCCGGGGTGTGCGGCCACCGCGACGGTGGTGCCGTGCGTGGCGAGCCGGCGCTGCAGCTCGTACGTGAACATCAGGTTGGCCAGCTTGGACTGACCGTAGGCGGCGGCCCGGCTGTACGACCGCTCCCACTGCAGGTCGTCGAAGTGGATCGCGGCCCGGATGCGGTGGCCGGTGCTGCTGACCGTCACCACGCGTGAGCCGGGCACCGGCAGCATCAGGTCAAGCAGCAACCCGGTGAGCGCGAAGTGGCCGAGGTGGTTGGTGCCGAACTGCATCTCGAAGCCGTCGGCGGTGGTCTGCTTCGGGGTGTACATCACGCCGGCGTTGTTGATCAGCAGGTCGATCCGGTCGAGCCGGGACCGCAGCGCCGCCGCCGCGGTCCGGACGGAGTCGAGCGAGGTCAGGTCCAGCGCCTGCACGGTCACGTCGCCGGTCATGCGGGCCGCGGCCTGCTCGCCCTTCTCGACGTTGCGCACGGCGAGCACCACGGACGCCCCGCGCTCGGCGAGCGCCTTGGCGGTCTCGTACCCCAGTCCGGTGTTGGCCCCGGTCACTACGGCCACCCGCCCGCGCTGGTCCGGAATGTTCGCCGTCGTCCACTTGTCGCTCATGTCAGGCTCCCAAATAACTAACGTACCGAAGGTATCTTGTGCCGGTGACGTTAAAGTACTTTCGGTACGTTGTCAACGTACCGCAGGTACCTAAGTTAGGCTGGTGATCGTGACTTTCCAGCGGGCGCGAACCGAAGAGCAGCGGGAGATCCGCCGACGGGCGATCCTCGACATGGCGTCGGCGATGCTCGACGAGATGCCTGTGGCCGCGGTCACCCTGAACGAGCTCAGCCGCCGGGTAGGCCTGGCGAAGCCGAACGTGCTGCGCTACTTCGAGTCTCGCGAGGCGGTGCTGCTAGAATTGCTGGACCACTTCCTGCAGGAGTGGCTGACGGAACTGGCAGGGGAGTTGGCCGCCGGCATCGACGAAAATCTACCCATGGCCGAGCGAGCGGCAGCGGTGGCCGAGATCCTCAGCCGCTCACTCTCCGGCCGAGTGGTGCTGTGCGACCTCTTCGGCGCACAGGGCAGCGTCCTGGAACACAACGTCTCCGTCGAGGTCGTAGCACGCTACAAGCGCGCCTCCCTGGACCGCCTGACAACCATGACCGTCCTGCTCCAGAAGTACCTCCCGGAACTGGGCGAGAACGCAACACTGTTCAGCCTGCAGACCATGGTCATGGCCGGCGCGCTGTCGGCGTACAGCACACCCCCGCCCAGTCTGCAGGCGGCCTACCAGGCCGAGCCCGACCTGGCCCGCTTCCACTTGGAGCTGAAGGACTACTTGAAGCAGGCTCTGACCGCAACCCTCCTGGGCGTGCTACCCCGCCGCTGACCTGCGTTGCACTGGACAGGCCAAAACCTCTGCACTTCTCTCGCTCGGACGGTGGACGGGCCGGGGTGCCCAAGCTCGGGCCGCTGGCCCTGACCACTTCGGACTCCGCGTCAACGCTCTTCCTCGGGCCCGGCGGCGGCTGAGCCGTCACGCCGGCGACGGCGGCAGCGCCCGGCGGACCTGGTCGACCGAGGTGTGCAGAGCCGCGGCGAGCGCGGCCGTCTCGGGCACGCTCGCCGCCCGCTTACCCTGCTCGACGGCGGCGTAGAGGCTGCGGCTGATGCCCAGCGCGGCAGCGACGTCGTCCTGGGTCAAGCCCCAGTCGCGCGCGCAGCGTGACCGGTGTTCCGGGCGCCAGCAGCTGCAGCACGTCGACGCCGAGCACGGCCGCCAGCGCCTGCACCGCCTTCGCCCGCGGCCTGGTCCGGCCGGACTCGTAGCAGGACACCTGCACCACCAGCGTGCGGATCTGCCGGACGGCGTCGAGGACCGACGCCCGTCACCATGCTGGCCCAGCAGCGCCTGCACGAGCTGAGCACGATGTGCGAGATCGCGCGGGTGCGGCACGCGCTGTGCGACGTCGGTCGGTCAGCACGACCCCACGCGCACCGTCGGCACGCCGCGCGGCCACACCGCTCAGCCTTGCACGCGAAGCCGGACGTCACCGGCAGAGCCCGACCTCGGCTCCGAGCCGGGTGTGCCGGGTGGGTCCGGAACTGAGGTTCAGGCACGGATTCCGTGAAGGTGACCAAGAGTTGGTTACGGTCTGTGGTCGGCCGTAGTCTTGCTCGGAGGCTGTGCTGGGTGGACCTCTGTGCGCGAGAATGCTCGGCATGACGACTTGAAGAGCACCGGCCGGGCGACAGCATTGGGGAAAGGTCGGGAGCTGGGACACGATTCCCGACGGCGATCGACGCGTCTGCGCCGACTGTCGAACTCCCGTCTGTTCGTACCAGTATCGCTTCCATCTACCCGAGTCCTCGATGTTCGAGCAGTGCGTCGGACTCGCCTGGTGTTCCACTTGCCGGATCTACTCGGGCAACATGGTGTACGTCCCGCGGAAGCGAGTCCTGGTCGACCTCCTTGCATCCCTTCCTCCTGAGCAGCGAGAACGGCTTCTGCGTTCGGAGACGCGACTGATCGAGTTCCTGGACCGCCAGGCCCGAGGCGCCAGAAGTTAGGGTCGGCGGCTGGCCGCGATCAGGAGAAGCCGCTTGCGCAGTAGCGGAAGTTTCGCTCTGCCGAACATGCTGCGCTTGAGGGCTTTCAGGTCGTTGACGCGGCCTTCGACGGGGCCGGAGGACCATTCGGTGCTCATGCCGAAGACGATGGCGTCGAGGTCGGTGATCAGCCCGGCGGCGAAGGAGGCCAGGCCGCACTGCCGATCGGCGCAGACATCGGCGATCCATCCGCGCAGCCGTTCTCCTTCACGGTGGTCATGACGGTGGCGAACGTCCGGACGTGGGTGGTGGCGGCTGTGAGTTCGGGCGAGCGGGCCAGCAGTGTCTTGAGCCGCAGTTGGTCGTCGTCGCGTAGGTGGTCGGGGTGGCTCATGATCCAGCGGGTGGCTTCGCGGGGTGAGGGTGGCCGGGCCATCGGCGGACGGTTGGCTGCGGGCCGATGCCCGGGACGCAGCGGATGGACGTAGTCGCGCAGGGTGCTGTAGGCGCAGCGGGCCCCACGTTCTTGCAGCTCGCGGTGGAGGATCGACAGGTTCGTGCAGCCCTCGGCGATCCGTTGTTCGAGGTAGGGCCGGTAGCGGTCGAGTTTGCTGGTCCGGTCTTGCCACTGGCCGTGCAGCATCGCCTCCGGGCTGGCGGCGCGAGCGTACTTGCGCACCGTGTTGCGGCCCAGCCCGAGCCGGCGAGCGACTTCGGGCAGGCTCAGTCCCTGCTCGACCTGGCCCCGGACCGCGGCGTGGGTATCGCGGAGCCGGTCGAGGAACTTCCCAGCCGGGTAGGGCTCGGATGGCTCCTGGCCGACGGAGGTCGGCACAGGTTCGGGTTCGGGTTCCGGCTTGACGAGGTCGCGGAGGAGAACGCGGTGGTGGGAGACCAGGCGTTCGACGGCTTCGCCGAGGTTGTGCCAGACATGCCATTTATCTGCGCAGTGCTGGGCCTGCGGGGCGCCGGTGCGGGCACCTTCGGCGAAGAACGCCGCGCGGTCGCGGCAGACAATCTCGACGCCGGGGTGCTCGCGCAGCCATGCGGCCAGGGTCCCGGCCTCGCGGTCGGGCAGCAGGTCCAGGGGCTGGTGGGTCTCGCAGTCGATCAAGATCGTGCCGTACCGGCGGCCCTTCCTGGTCGCGAACTCGTCCACTCCCAGCATCCGCGGCACCGCCCAGGCCGGCTCCGGCAGCGCCATCACAACGCGCAGCACGGTCATCCGACTGACCACTATGCCCAGCACCAGACCCAGCCGGACCACGGCGCGAGCGGCCAGGACGACACCAAGAGCACCGACGATCCGCTGCAGCACCGGCGTTCGCCGACCGTAGCGGCTGGTTAGCCCCTCGACCTGCTCGGCGAAGGTCACCCTCTCGCAGCCGCGGTTGTCGCAGAACAGCCGGCGCACCGACAACTCGATGAGCACCGGCCGGGCGCCGACCGGCGCATCAGCGATCCGGCGTCCATAGCGGCTGTGTACCCGTGTCGACGCCACCCCGCACCCCGGACAGACGGACGCCGTCTCGTCCTTTGCGCTCGCCGCGATCCGCAGCACGCCGCTGTCCACCACCACGCGTTCCACCAGCACCGTCACCAGATGCGGGAACACCAACTCCAGCAAGGTCTCACACGACCAAAGAATGACGCCCAGGATGACGGAGCGTCACCGGCGCACGGCAGCACGATCACCTTCACGGAATCCGTGCCTGAACCAGGCTAGCCGACGCCGACACCTGGATCCGGGCTGACCCGGCAGATACTGCGGCCCTCCTCCAATAGACCAACTGCTCATGGCTGACGAGGGCGTTGGGGTGTTCGGGTCCGTGGATGTGGGGAGGAGTTCGGCGCGAGCCGCTCCAGCAGCCACGCCTCCCGCCCACCCTGGGGCGTGGTTCTCGCCGTGGTCCTGGCCGGTCTTCTCGTGGCACTCGCGCAGCAGCCGACCCAGTACACGCCCTGCCCCCCGCCCTCCAGCCCGCCCTTGTGTCTGAGACGCCATTTCGGCCTGATCTTGCGGCAGTCCGGGACGGTGAGGGCTTCGTTTGTTGAGCACATGGTTTCGGCTGATCTGTGGGAGTTGTCCGAGCCGGTGGTGCCGTCGGCCCTGGTACGCCCACCCGTTTGACGGATCAGCCGTATGAGGTGTCCTCTCCGCAATAGCCGGCGGAAGCGGACTCGATGTTGAGGGCGCGGGAGAGCGCCCTCAACCAGGCAGCGCTAATTCAGGATCTGTCGAACGTCTGCGCAGGCATTCGGGGCGGGTGGCAGCAAGCCCGCGAATCCGGCCGATCTGTACGCGCTTTGTTGCCACCTACCAGCGTCTGAGCTGCTGACGGACGTAGGTGCGGCTACATCAGTAGGAGGTGCGTTCACAGGAGGGGGCATGTGGTGCTGACGATCAACGTGGCGGTACTCCTGGCAGTGATCATCGTTGTGCGGCTGCGGCGTCGCACTGAGGCACGGAAGCGGTCGGATGAGCAGCTGACCGTGCTCATCGTGTTGGTGTTCGGGGTGCTGGTCGCTCCGACCGCTTTCGGGCACGGTGTGATCGACGTGGTCGGGCAGGTGACTGAGGGGATCACCCAGTCAGGCCACTGAGGTTCCGCCCGGCTGGAATGCCCTGGCGCCGTGGGTGATGCGCAGTCCTGCTTGGGGCCATTGGGTGCTTGTGGGTGTCGTTCGGGTCTTGGGGGGAGGACTGCCGGAGAGCGATGACATTCGCTGGCGGTGTCTGCTCGCTTCCCGTCTGACGGGCATCCGGCGAGAAAGTTCAGCCGCTGTTCCCGCCTGGCGGGATGTGGGGCTGATCGATCTTTCCTTGCAGGTCAGGATCGTGTGGCGTGGTCTTATGACAGTGGATATCGCGTTGATCAGAGCCGGTCAGATGTACCGCTACTACCTGCGTCAGGTGGTCGTCGGTGACGGCCGCAGCCCGGCCCGCACGCCGCTGCGCGAGGCCCAGGAGGAGGCCGGTGTCCCGGCCGGGCGATGGATGGGCCGCGGCCTGGCCGTGCTCGGTCTGGCGGCGGGGGAGGAGGTCACCGAGCAGCTGCGGAACCTGTTCGGCGAGCGGGGCCGGCACCCGTACGCGGAGCGGATCGAGACCGAAGCGCTGGCCGCGGGGAAGTCCCCGAAGGAGGCGTTGAGGGCCGGCGCTCTCGGACGCCGGGTGACGGTCACCGGCTTCGATCTCGTCTTCCGGCCGCAGCCGACGGTCTACCTGTTGTGGGCGCTGGGTGATGAGGAGACCCGCAGGGTGATCGAGGCCGCGCACGAGCGCGCGATCGAGCGGGTGCTGGAGTGGGTGCTGGAGTGGATCGAAGACGAGGTGGCGGTGATCCGGTACGGCAAGGACGCGGCATCTACCGCGTCCGGCCGGCGGGCGGCCTGGTCGCCGCACGCTTCCGCCACTACGAAGCACGCTCGGGCCTACCACTCCTGCACGACCACCTGATGCTGTCCGTGAAGGGGCAGCGCCTGGACGGGAAATGGGGGTCGATCCACTCCGAGGCCCTGTTCGAGAACACGGTCGCCGCATCCGCGCTCTACAACGAGACCGTGGCCGCTGAGGTCTGTGAGGAGCTGGGGCTGGCGACTGGCTTTGTCAGTTGGTTCTGACTCCAGCAGTAGGCGAGTTCTGACTCCAGTGGTCCGGGCCGACCTTTGGTGTCGATGAGATTCGACGCCACTGGAGCTCTTGCGCTGGGAGACGCGGAGTGCGTCAGACAGGCCCATCTCCCGCTGGCATCGGTGACCTGGGAGGATCGCGCGGTGACCAACGCGACCGAGACTTCCCGCCAAACCCTGCTTCGCCGGGGCTTTCTCCTGGAGTGCGCGACGCTGGGCTGGAACGTGGTCGGCATCGTGGTGCTTGCCATCGCCGCCGTCTCGGCGCGCTCGGTGGCCCTGGCAGGATTCGGTCTGGACTCCCTGATCGAGATCGGCGCCTCGACCGTGGTGATCTGGGAGCTGTCGGGTACCGGCGCAGACCGGCAGCGCAGGGCTATGCGCCTGATCGGCGCCGCGTTCGCCGGGCTCGCCCTCTACCTGCTGGTGCAGTCGACCTGGGCCCTGGCTGCGGGCTTCCACGCCCACCACAGCCCCCTCGGGATCGCCTGGACAGCCGTTACCGCCGCGGTGATGTTCTCCCTGGCCTGGGGCAAGGCCCGCACCGGCACCGCATTGGACAACCCGGTCCTGAAGACCGAGGGGCGGATCACCTTTATCGACGGCCTGCTGGCCGCCACCGTCCTGCTCGGCCTCGCACTGAACACGTTCGGCGGCCTTTGGTGGGCCGATCCGCTGGCCGGCTACGTCATCGTCTACTACGCCGCGCGTGAGGTACGGGACATCTTCTCCGAGGCTCACTGACTGGCGCCGCCTTTCCGGGGTGGAGTCACTTCTCACCTACATCCATGCACGGCCCCGGGCTCCAGGTGGAGTCAGGATTGACCTACAAGTGGAGTCGGACTTCACCTACGAAGCCACCCGGAAACGTTCCCCTCGATGTACCGCCACGTGTGGAGCGGCTCGCGCACCGCATGGGCGGGAACCCCGCTGCGGTCTTCGCCGCCGACTGGACGCTGGTGAGCTGGAACGCGATGTGGGCCGCCACGATCGGCGAGCCCGGCACGTACGGCTGGGCGGGGCGCAATCTCGTCGCCGGGATGTTCCGGTCGGTCGGCGGCCGCAGACCCGATTCCATAGCGGCACGACGTCGCCCTTCCCCGTTATCTTCTTCGCGGTCCTGCAAGAGGGCCGCTGGCCTCCGGGCCCGGTATGACTGTGTCCCCCTGTCCACGATGACCTGGGGGGTGGTGTCGCCGGGCCCGAGGGGTGCCGATGGAGACGCTGATAAGAGGTCCGGCCATCGCCCGGTCCGGCGCGACGCCGGACAGCTCACGGGCGGCAGCTCTGCGGAAGGCCGGACGCCGCCGCCTCGTCGAAGCAATCCGGCCCAAGGCCCCACGCATGGCAGCCCGGTTGATCGACGAGGTCTTCGACGCCCTGGACGAGCAGAGCGTTGTCGTCCCCGGCACGGGCACCCTCGACATCGTCGTGCCGTCCCTGGCCCGCTCACTCACAGCCGTCCACGAACAGCGCCGAGCTCTGGAAACCCAGATCAACACCCTGCTGGAGGAGCACCCTCTTTCGCAGGTCCTGACGTCAATGCCTGGGGTCGCAGTCAGGACCGCCGCTGTCCTGCTGGTCACCGTCGGCGACGGCACCAGCTTCCCCAGCGCCGCCCATCTCGCCTCCTACGCCGGCCTCGCCCCGACGACAAAGTCGTCAGGGACATCGATCCATGGCGAACACGCTCCCCGCGGCGGCAACCGGCAGCTGAAGAGAGCGATGTTCCTGTCCGCGTTCGCGGCCCTGCACGACCCCGCCTCCCGCACCTACTACGACCGATGTCGCGCCAGAGGAAAGACCCACACGCAGGCTCTCCTCCGGCTCGCCCGCCACCGCATCAGCGTGCTGTTCGCCATGCTCCGCGACGGCACCTTCTACGAAGCCCGACCCCCTCGCCTCGCTTGACGAAGGACATAGAGGCACCCCCCCACAGTCGCGTCATGGCGCGGGCACGCCCGCCCGCGTGGATCGTGATGGGGGGCTTCGTCAACTCGGCTGCCGACACCGGCGCTCAGTTGCTGGTCCGGCTCAACCCCAGGCGGCGCCCCGCAGTGCTTGCCACCCTGCCCCGACGGATGACCGCGTGTGCCTTCGGGGCCCGGCAGCCGTTGCAATGGGCCCGGTCTGTCCGTGTTTCTCCGCCGTCCGTAACGGCGCATCAACTCCCTTGTCACAGCGGTGTCTTGGTGCAGTTCGTACCGCAACGCATCACCCGGCACAGACCTCCTATGAAACAACCGTGGCCGCTCAGCCGGAGCGAGCGGCCGATACGACACCGCTTCCCAGGAGTACCGATGCGCGTCAAGAAGATGCCCGCCCTCGCCCTCATCGTCGCTGCTGCCGGCCTCTCGCTGACCGCGTGCGGCAGCAGCGACGGATCGAGCGCTTCCGCCAACACCAGCGCGTCCACCGCCGCGAGCAGCTCCACCGGCGCGAGCAGTTCCACCACCGGCGGCAGCTCCACCGGCGGCCAGGTCTCGACCTCAGGTTCCTCCTCGTCCGGCTCCACCGGCTCCACCAGCTCCAGCAAGGGCAGCGGAACCGCCGCCCAGGCGCAGTCCTCGACGTCGGGTTCCATGTGCAAGACCGACCATCTCGCCCTCAGCACCACCGCCAGCGGGACCGAGGGCGAGATAGTCGTCAACCTGAAGAACACCGGTTCCAAGAAGTGCAGCATGCACGGCTTCCCGGGCGTCCAACTCGTGGGCCCCGATGGACTGGGCGACACCGGGCCCGACGCCGCCCGCACCGACGCCACGGCGTCCACCGTCACCATCGGGCCCGGCGAGGAGACCCGCTTCCTGCTGCACTACAGCCCGGACACCAGCGGCTCCGGCAAGACCTACACCCGGCTCTCCGTCACCCCGCCGAACGAGAAGGTCTCGGAGATCGTGAACCTCAATGATCTGACCATCACCGTCGCCGCCGCCAGCGGCCACGTTCCGGACGTCTCCGTCGACCCCGTCGGCTACCACGTCGGCTCCGGCAAGTAAGGCCGGCAGCCACGCCCCCCGGCCGACTCTTCCCGGTGCAAAGGCTCAAAGTACGAAGACGGTGTTGTTCGGCCCGGGAACGTGGTGGCAGACGACGGCGCATGGTTCGGTGAGCCCGCTGTCACGGGTGTCGGCGTCGTGCAACGTACGAAGCAGGACGTCGGCTGCGGCCATCCACGGCGCCTTCGCCCCCCGACAGCGCTGAGCAGACCCTCGCCCACATGACCGCCCACCACTGACACCCGGCGTTGCCACTTAACCGAACGCAGCCAGGGAGACCGGCTGCCACTGGCGCCAGGTACTCAGACGCTCCTCGTAGAGAGCGGCGACGTCGGTGAAGGACTTGCCGAGGAAGATCCTCAGTGGGGGGCGCTCCGCATCGACGATCCGAAGAATCGCGTCGCGGGTCGCGCGCGGGTCGCCCACCTCGAAATCCTGCGCGGTGGCCGCGTGGACTTCGGTGTAGTCCGGGTGCCGCTCACTGTGCCGTGCCCCGCGAGCCAGCCAGTCGGTGGCATAGGGACCGGGCTCGACGTTGGTGATGTGGATGCCAAAGGCTGCCACTTCTTGCGCCAGAGACTCCGACAGTCCCTCAAGAGCCCATTTGGAGGCGTGGTACGCACCGATGCCAGGGAATGCACGTACGCCTCCCTCGCTGGTCACTTGCAGGATCCTTCCCGAGCGTTGCGACCGCATGAAGGGCAGCACGGCCTGCGTGACCCACATCGCGCCGAAGAAGTTGGTCTCCATCTGCGCCCGGAGGTCGTCCTCGTTCAACTCCTCGACCATGCCGAAATGCCCGTAGCCGGCGTTGTTGACCGCGATATCCAGCGAACCGAAATGTGAGTGGGCGAGCTGCACCGCCTCATGCACCGCGCCGCGGTCGGTGACGTTGAGTCGGACCGGCAAGACCGCGTCCCCGTACCGCTCGACCAGAGGCGTCAGCCGATTGAGGTCCCGAGCCGTCGCCGCGACGTGATCGCCGCGTTCGAGCGCCGCTTCTGCCCACTCGCGGCCGAACCCCCTCGAACTGCCCGTGATGAACCACGTCTTCGCCATGACCGGTGCTCCCTGTACGTGAATTGCTTGCTGTTGCTCCTCCATCGTGCTGCCGATATAGGTATTCCACCAGCGAAGGTCTCACATAGGAGACATGCGGTTTCGGAATGTGTCAGGATGACGGCATGGCCGACTTCACCCTCACCGGTCTCCGCGTCATCCAGGCAGTGGTCGACACCGGATCGTTCACCGCCGCGGCCGACGCACTCGGATACACGCAGTCAGCGGTGTCCCGTCAGGTGGCGGCGATGGAAGCCGCCGCGGGCGCACCGCTGTTCGTCCGGGGCGCCCGCGGGGTGGCCCCCTCTCCCGCGGGGATGATGTTCGCCCGCCGCGCCGCGACCGCCCTCAACGAGATCGACGCCGTCAGCACAGACCTCGCCGGACTGCAGGACCATGTCACTGGACGAGTCGCCATCGCGGCGTTCCCCTCGGCCGCCGCCGTGCTCGTCCCCAGGACACTGGCCCGCCTGGGAAACGACCACCCGGGTTTGATCGTCGACTTCGGCGAGGCGTCCTCGCCCACGCAGCTTCGTCAACTCCGCGCTCACCGCATCGACGTCGCAGTGATCGGCGTGGGAGCGGACCTGCCCGCCTACGATTTCGAGGGACTGAGCCGCGACCTGCTCCTCGACGGCGGCCTTCTGCTGGCCGTCCCTGCCGACCACCGGTTCGCCGGCCGTGGAACCATCCCGGTGACCGAGCTGAGGGACGAACCCTGGATCGTCGGCAAGGGCCTCCGTGACGACCCCCAGTTCGGCGCCTGGCCGACCCTCGACCACCCGCGGATCGCCTACGCCGCCCGCGAATGGCCCACTCGCCTCGGCCTTGTCGCCACCGGTCTCGGCATCGCCGTACTCCCCGAAGTAGCCGCGGCTGCGGTCCCCACCGGAGTCCGCATCGTCCAGGTCGACGACCCCGCCTGGCTCGGCCGAGCCATCGTCGCCGTCACGGTCCGCGACCGCTCTCCCGAGGTGACGGCCACCGTGGGGGCGCTGCGCCACGAGGCCGCACAGCTTCGTGTGGCGCCATGACGCCGCCGCCGTTGATTGGACACTCCCGTCCGAATCACTCCTGACGGGAGTGAACGGACTTGTGCAGCAGGTGTCTGTCCAGGGCGGCAAGCATCTCCGTGCTGTAGTACGGGTCCTGCCGGCACATTGCCCGTAAAGCCGAGGCCAGTTCGTCGATGACATCTTCGTCCGTCACGCCGCACCACTCCTGGTAGGCGTGGCCGAGACAGGTACGCGTGCTGGGGAGATCCCTGCGCGCCGAAGAGGAGTGGAACCGGGCGGCGGTCAGCCACAGCCGGGCGGAGAGGACGTGGTCCGCGGCGATACGGGCGACGACGGCGCGTACCTCGATCCAGTGCGTGGCCTCGGTGGACTTGGCGCCGTGGACGCGGACGGCCTCGTTCTCCAGCCTTCTTATGGTGGCCTCGACCGCCCTGAAGCGTCCCCTGTGCGCTTCGCGCCACAAAAAGGCGTGGATGTCGCCACCGGGTATGTGGTTCAGGGCGAGGAGCGGATGCTGCGGGAAAGCGACGAGACCACGTACCTCGCCTGTGGTGTCCATGTCCGTGACGGTGTCCGTCGCAGGATCCGCGCGTCGCGCGTCCGCGACCACCACCGCGGTCACCCCCAGCATGATCATGAACAGTCCCGGCCATGCTGTCGCGGCGGGCAGCTGGCCGAGCCACAGCCAGGCGATGAGCGCGGCCACGGGTGCCTCCAGCAGCAGCAAGATGCTCACCGCCGTGGCCGGCGCCCGGCCGAGGACGAAGTTGAGGGAGAACAGGCCGAGCAGCTGAGGGAAGATCAGCAGACCCAGCAGGGCGAGCCAGGTGCCACCGTTGAAGGCGAACAGAGGTGTTCCGGTGACGAGGCAGAGGATCAGCAGTTCCACCGTGCACACCGAAGAGCACAGCACCGAGTACGCCATCGTGCTGACATCGGGGCGGGCCTGTTCGCTGATCGCCGTGTAGCCGGCGAGCGCGATCGCACCCGCGAGGGCGAGCGCGTCACCCACGACCGCTACGGTGCCCGCCCGCCCGTCCATACCGCTGGCGACCGCCGCGCCCGCCACGGAGATGCCGAGGCCGGTCCAGGTCGCGCGCGGCAGCCGCTGGCCCTGCAGCGTCGAGATGAGGGCCTGCCAGACGGGCTGGGTGGCGACCAGGGCGGTCGCCATGGCGACACTGGTCATCCGGGTGCTGGACATGAAGGTGGCGAAGTGCGTGGCCAGCGCCGTACCGGCGAGAGCGCCCAGGAAAGCACCTCGGCGTTGCTCCTTGCGCACGAGAAAACGCTCGCCGCGGAAGACCTTCCTGAACTCGCGCCGGCGGATCAGTGCGACCACCGGTCCGAGAGTCAGGAGCCCCAGCGCGTTGCGGCCCAGCGCCAGCGCGAGCGCGGAGCCGGTGGCGAACGCGGTGAGCGGTGCGGTCGCGGAGAACGCGCCGACCGTCACCAGCACGGCGGAGATGGAGACGGCATCAAGCTTGGTGCGCATGGCGTGGGGGAACCTTCTTGCGATAGGGGGTTCAACAGCTGCTCATGACAGGTGGATTGGTCTGGTTTCAGCCGCGAGGGGTCTTGGACCTGGCGCAGGAGTTCATGGATGACCGTCGAAACCGATCAGCGAGGTCGAGGTCGGCGGCACAGTTCCGGCTAGTCCGGGCGCGGGCCCGCTTCTCCCGCGACCGAGCGCAGCAGCGGGCGGCTCGCCGCGCTCGCGCCGGCCAGGCCCGCGAAGCCCAGCGCCAGGCAGCCGGCGAGGAGCGCGGTGCCGCGGCCGTCGAACTGCGGGGCGCCCCCGGCAAGCGTCAGCGGCGCCGCGCAGAACAGCCCCGTGAGCACCGCGCCGCCCGCGAGCACGGCGGCGGGCAGCACCGACTCCGTACGCCTGGCCGCGTCCAGGACCCGCAGCGGGGTGCCCGCGAGATGCAGCAGGCCGTATGTGCGGCGGCGGTCCAGGACGGACGAGGCGGCCGTGATGCCCGTAGCGGCGATGGCGATCGCGAAGCTCGCGCCGAGCACGCCCAGCGTCACGAGGTGGAAGTCGCGGTTGAACTGGCGCGACTGCCAGTCGACGTCCGGGCCCGTGAGCGGGTACTGGCCGGGTACGAGGCCGGTGAGTACGTCGCGCGCCGCGTCAAGGCGGCCCGGGTCCGTGACGGTCGCGGTGACCTGGCGCTCGCCCCCGCCGCCCACGCCGGTGGCGACCCAGTCGTTGTTGGCGCCGACGGTGGCGTGGATGCCCGCCCGCTCCAGGCGTGCGGTGGCCTGCTGCCGCACGGCGGCGACGCGCTCCTTCGGCACGGACACCGCGAGCTGGTCCGCGCTGCCCCACGGTGAGTCGCCGCCGAGGCTGAACAGCGCGAAGAAACCCGCCACGAAGGCCGCCAGCGTCAGCGCCGACACCGCACGCCACACGGACTTGGGGTCGTCGAGCAGACGGCGCCCCGCAAGGAGCGTCGCCGGTCGCCGCGCCGATCCTGCGGCGAGAGTGCCGAGTACGCCGACCACCCAAGGGCCGATGACGGACAGCGCGGCGAAGACGGCGGCGCAGCAGTACACCACCGCGTCGATGTCCATCGGCTTGCCCTTGGACAGTTGCCAGTAGCCGAGCAGTACGGCGACGAACAGCAGCGCGCGTACGGCTTTCAGACGTGGAGTGCGCGAGCGGCGTACGACTCCGAGCGGACCCACGACGACCTGCCGCAGTCCGGCCAGCGCGCTGGCCGCCACCATCAGCACCACGCCGGCGAGTACAGCGAGCAGGACTCCCGTACCGACCCAGAGGTCGGAGAGGTACCAACTGCCGCCCGACAGGGGGACTTTGGCCGCGAGGGGCAGGAGGAGCGCATAGCCCAGCGCGCCCGCGACGGCCCCTGCCGTACCGGTCAGCGTCGCCTCGGCCACCGCGATCCCCGCGATCCGGCCGGGCGCCGCACCCAGCAGCCGCAGGCTCGCCAGTCGTGTGTCGCGACGTGAGACGGACAGCCGGGCCGAGGAGGCGCCGAGCACGAGCAGCGGCACGATCAGCAGTACCGTGGCGATCTTCATCAGAGCCTGGTACTGCGCACCGAGGCCGTCCGCCGTACGCTTCCCCGCGAAGTCCGCGACGGGCGTGGGTGTGACGATGTCCCCCGGACGGCGCGGGTCGGTGCCGCGCTTCACTGTCATCGCCAGGTCATCGGCGCGGTGCCCGACGATGGCCAGCTTCTCGCCGGGCCTGACCAGCGCGGCGCGGCCGAGCGTGCCGGTGGTGTTCTTGCTGCCGGGCAGCTTGCAGAGCGCGGGCGACGTCCATACCTCGCCCGGCTCGGGGAAATGCGGCATACCGGGGGGCGCGGGCGCCTCACCGCTCCTGCCCGGCAACGCCGCGACATCGACGACAGTCACGGGCTCACCGCCGATGAAGGTGGTGCCCACCGCCTCGACGGCCACCGCGCGCGAGAGTCCGGCCTTGACGGGGGTGCGCCAGTCGGCGTGCGCGGCGCGCACGCCGAAGCCGAGGTTGGCGCCGACGCACAGGAGCAGCAGCGCGGTGCAGATCGCCGAGGCGGCGACGGACAGTCCGGCGCCGAGCCGGCCGTGCCTGCCGCCGCCGCGGAGCAGCCGCCAGGTCAGTGTCCAGGTGGTGCGGTCCAGCGTCCTCGCAGTCCTCATCGCACAACTCCGCCGGTCACGCCGGGTGCGCCGATTACGCCGGTCCAGGACGGACCCGCGTCCGCCTCCGTCTCCCGTACGATCCGCCCGTCCCGCACCTCCACCGTACGGTCGCACCAGCGAGCCACCGACCGGTCGTGGGTGACCACGACCAACGCGGTGTTCTGCGTCCTGGTGACCTCCGTCAGCATCCGGATCACGTCCTGCCCGGTGGCCTGGTCGAGCGCACCCGTCGGCTCGTCGGCGAAGACGACCTGGGCGCCCGCGACCAACGCCCGTGCGAGCGCCACCCGTTGTGCCTGCCCGCCGGACAGCTGGCCGGGACGGCTGTCCTCCTTGCCCTCCAGGCCCAGCGGCGCGAACCACTGGCGCGCGCGCCGCTCCGCCTCGCGGCGCGAGGTGCCGCCGAGCATCAGCGGGAGCGCCACGTTCTCCACGGCCGGCAGTTCGGGCAGCAACTGCCCGAACTGGAAGACGAACCCGAAGCGGGTACGGCGCAGTTCGCTGCGGACCGGCTCGCGCAACTGGTCGATGCGCTCGCCGTTCAGCAGCACTTGGCCGCTGTCCGGGCGCTCGATGTTCGCGAGGCAGTGCAGCAACGTCGACTTGCCGGACCCGGAGGGGCCCATCACGGCCAGCGACTCGCCCGCTTGCACGGCGATGTCCACGCCGTCGAGCGCGCGGGTGGATCCGAAGGACTTGGACAGTCCGATGCCGCTCAACACGGTCGGCGGCCAAGAGGTGTTGTTGGTCATGTGCTCCAACTTCCGCCTCTGCGACGGCCCTTCACCTCGGCCGACCGGCCGGTTGGGAGCCACCGCGTCGTCCTTTTGGCCGAGGCCGCACGGCGCGGGCCGCCCCTACGCTGCGAGATGTGCGAGACGCGAGAGACACAGACGGTCACACCCTGAATTCCCCGCTGCCCCACCGCACCGCCCTCACCGCACTGGGGGTGGTCATGGCGCTGTTGTGGGTGGTGGACGTGACCGGCGCTGCGTCCGACGCCGGACTCGAAGGCGGCAGCGCATGGTGGAGGCTGGCCCCGGGCCTCGTGGCGGCCGTCGCGCTGCTGCTGCCCGACGGACGTCTCGCGCCGGCCTGGGGCGCGGGTGCCGCGGTGCTCGTCTCCTGGACGGTGACGCTCGCCCTCTTCACGTCCGTGAAGCCGTGGCTGATCGCCGACTGGGGCCTGCTGGAGACACTGTGCCTGCTGCTCCTGCTGGTGCGCACTATGAGAGACACACCGCAGCCCTGGCTGGCCGCCACGCTGGGCACCGCACTCGCCTCCGCCGTGATCGCGGCACCGATGCGGATGCTTGACAGCGGCAACGTCTACTTCTCCTTCCTCCTGATCTTCTTCACGGGCGGTGCCGTGGGCATCGGCTCCTACCTCCGCAGCCTCGACGACCGCAGAAGTCGCGCCGTCGCCGACACGCGCCAGAACGAACGCCTGGAACTCGCCCGCGAACTGCACGACTTCGTCGCCCACCACGTCACGGGCATCGTCGTCCAGGCCCAGGCGGCCCAGGCGATCCGGGAGATCGCGCCCGAGCACGTGGATCCGCTGCTGCGCGGCATCGAGCAGGCCGGGGGCGAGACCCTGCAGTCGATGCGCAAGCTGGTGCGCGTGCTGCGCGACGACACCACACGGACGGTGCGGCCGGGGGAGCTGTACGCCGAACTGGGCGAACTGGTCGCCACGTTCTCCGAACGCGACGTCCCCGCCACCCTCCAGTTCGCGGCCGAGGCCCGGCAGGCGCGGCCGGCCCCCGAGGTGGAGACCTCCGTGCGGAACGTCGTGCGCGAGGCGCTGACGAACGTACGCCGCCACGCGCCGGGATCACCGTCCGTCTCCGTACGGGTAGCCCTGTCGGACGATGACGACGGCGGCGGTGACGTCGACAGCGCGGCTGCCCGACGGCTTCGGGTCGAGGTGCACAACGCACCACCGCCCCGGCCGGCGACACCGAACGCCGAACCTCTCGGCGGGCGTGGCGGCCTCGGCCTCATCGGGCTGACCGAACGCGCCGAGGCGGTCGGCGGCACGCTCCAGGCGAGCCGGGCCGAGGACGGCGGCTGGAGGCTGACGGCGGAATTCCCGGTGAGAGGGGCTGTGGCAGGATCCCCCGCATGACCAACGCCAGCGGATCAAGCGCATCAGGCGGATCAGAGATACGGGTCCTGATCGCCGACGACCAGGAAATGGTGCGCACGGGCTTCCGGTTGATCCTCCAGACACAGCCCGGTATCGAGGTCGTGGGCGAGGCGGCCGACGGCGCGGAGTGCGTGGACCTGGCCAGGAGGCTGCGCCCCGACGTGTGCCTGGTCGACATTCGGATGCCGAAACTCGATGGGCTGGAAGTGACCCGGCTGCTCGCGGGCCCGAGGGCCGTCGATCCGCTGCGCGTGGTGGTCGTGACCACCTTCGACCAGGACGACTACCTCTACGGGGCGTTGAGCAACGGTGCCTGCGGGTTCCTGCTGAAGGACGCGGGCCCCGGACTGCTGGTGGAGGCGGTACGCGCGGCGGCGCGCGGCGACGCGCTGATCTCCCCCTCTGTGACCGTACGGCTGCTGAAGCGGATCGGCGAGCAGCGGCCCGCCTCCAGCGGCGAGGTGTCTTCCGGTCCGCTGACGGAACGGGAGTTGGATGTGGCCCGGCTGGTTGCCGACGGGCGGACCAATCAGGAGCTCTGCGCCGAGCTCTGCGTCTCGCTCTCCACCGTCAAGTCCCATCTGACCAACATCCAGGTCAAGTTGGGGTTGCGGAACCGCGTGGAGATTGCAGCCTGGGCATGGCGCTGCGGCGTGGTCGGCGACCGCTGAACCCGTCGCCGCACCACGCCGTCCGGTCTCCAACTCCCCCTTGTTTCCCCCTACTTTGACTACTTCGCCAGGCCGTAGTCGAAGCTCACCCTGTCGCCGTCCACCCCGGTCACGGAGATCAGCATCGTCTTCTTCTCGCCCCTGAACACGGCGGTGCACGCCACGGTGTAGTTCATCTTCGCGTGCAGCCCGCTCGGGCAGCTCACGGACTGCGGGCCGTCCTGGACGAAGGGGATGCCGTAGTTCTCCTTGGCCAGCTTCTCGACGTCCGTGCGCGAAACCGTGTGATCCGCTCCGCCCGCGGTGGCGACCGACGAGTTGTCGAAGACGTTCCACGCCGTCACCACGCCTGCCGCCAGCACGGCGGCCGCGGACAGGGCTATGACGATGCGCTTCATGGGGTGCTCCTTCGATTCCCGTGACGGCCGGTCCCTACCGGCTGTTCTCCTCAGAGCTTCCTCTGCCACCTGCTCAACTGCCTCGGCACAACGGCCGGTAGTGACACCCGAGCCCCGGCCGAAAGGACGACGGCCGTTCGCTGCGAGGCACCCACGTTCCCACCGGATACCCCGGATGCGGGTGCTGATCTTCTCTCGGGGGGTGCCGTGCTTGGTGAACGCGTCCAACTGTGAGTCGAGTTCCTGGCCGAGGGCCGAGCAGCGGGCGTACCCCGAGGCTGCTATGTCGTGTCAAGCCGCTTGAGTGAGTTCTTCGACGCTCCCGGTCTTGGTGTAGTCAGTCCGTTCGAGGGTTTTGAAGATCGAGCGGCAGATGACTCGCTTGAGAGGTCGTCTCCACCGCGCCGCCCGCAGACGTCGGATCCGGCTGGAACACTGCGGACGTGAATCACGAGACCCCCACGCCACCTTGGGCAGTACTCACCCGTACCAACGGGGAGGAGCTACCGCACGTCTGCACGGGTCGGCACAGCGTGCCCGACACGTCGGGCGTTGTTGCCGCGATGCTCGCTGCCGACCCAGCAGATCGGGTGAGGGCAGTGGGAAACCTGTATCGGCTGCTTCTCAATCGAGGGCGTGTGTTCCCCGCGACTGCCCCAGCCGCCCTGATCATGGCCACCCTGCTCGACGATCCACGCACCCTCGTCGTGGCTCGGTGGGAGCGCAGGGCCGGCGAGCGACCACTGCGCGCCGAACTGCTGAACTGGGTGGCCGCGTTTGCGGACGTCGCCCGTCTGGACGCTACAGAACAACTCGGGGCACCCCAGGATCTGGCTGCGGCACGGGCAGCGCGAGCGGTGCTCCACTCTCAAGTCGCGCCCTTCTGCCAGGACGACGATCCACTGGTGAGGGAGGCGGCCGTTGCCGCCACCGCCCTGCTGCTCGCAGATCCGCTACTCGCCTCGTCCATACCGCGCCACGCGCCGCTCGTCCGCTACGTCCTGGCCACGAGCGCGGACTCCTACTACCGATGGATCGCCCGGGAGCGCCTGGCGGCATGGGGCGAGGACGTTGAGGGCCTCATCGCGGCAGAGGACGAACGCCGCGTAACCCTGACCAAGGCACGCAGGGTGGCCGAGGACCCATGGGACGAAGGTAATGAGGCGGCGTTCCGCTGGCTGGCTGAGCAGCCGGTCGACACCGCTGCCCAGGAACTGCCCGGACGCTGGCACCCGGATTGGACCGTGATTGAGCCTGCGGCCCCGTCTGAGCCTGCGCCCGAGGAACCCCTCGCGGTCCCGGGAAGCCAACCGGGATATCGGGGGCCTTGGCGGATCGCGCGGGGTGAGGAGCGCGCAGAGTGGACGTTCACGCCCTTCGTCGGAGTCGGCCCGCTGCACTTCGGCATGACGCTGGAGGAGATCACTGACGCCCTGGACGAGCAGCCGACCGTAACGTCCCACTCCCACGACGGTGGGCGGCAACAGCTTGTCTACGCCGATTTCGCCGCCACCGCTATCAGAGCCCTTTTCCAAGACGACCGCCTGGGATGCGTGGCGGTGAACGCGCTCGACGGCCCCCAAGTGAGACTCGACGACGTGCCGTTGACCGGCTGCGTGCCGTCCCAGCTGGAGGACTGGCTTCTCCGCCGCATTGCGCGACTGTCCTACAGCGTCGCGGGCGACCCGGTCTGCACCGACCTCGGCCTGGCGATCCGTTCCCAACGGGCCGGCGACATCATGCTGACCCGACCACTCTTCCTGCTGCACGATTGGCGCGACCTCTGGCACTCACTGCCCCAAGAGGAATGGAACGTCGTGTAGTGCCCGTGCACATCCACTGGCAACGGGCCCCGGCGCCGAAAACCACACGCCATAGCGCGCTCGAAGCATGACCGTCGTTGACGGCACGCCAGGATCCACACCCACCAGGTGTCCGCGAAACTCCGATCGGCCGTGGTCAGGATCTGACCATCGCGGCGGTCACGCGCTGCTACCCGTCCCTCCGCCGTAGCAATACGAGTTCAGGGCCTGGAGTCCCGTGGGTTCAAGGAAACCGAAGGCTCTTCAGCCTGAACCCACGGGTCCACCGGTCTGCTTCAGGTCGGTGCATCCGTGGGTTCGGTGGGAAAACGAGGATGCTGCGCAAGCCGAAGAGCTTCGGCCGTGACATCGGCGTCGACCTGTGCCGGTGTTCTGTCGCCGTATTCGAGGATGTCGTACTCGTCGTCCAGGTTGGCGAGTTGTTCGACCAAGGCGAGTTCGTGCCCGAAACGATGGTGGATCCGGAAGGCCAGCTCGCGTGGTGTCAGCTCACCGGCCAGCATCCGGACGGCAAGTGCTCGCGCGGCGGCTTCCTGTCCGGCAACGCTGTCCGCTGGGTGGAAGGTGAGGCCCAGTTCGTCGAGTGCCGGGGGAAGCAGGTCGGGGACGTCGTAGTCCGCCTCCGAACGTGTGCACGCGGCCAGGATCCGCAGGGCAGGACTGTCGAGGCCGGCAACGAGTGCATCACAGGCAGCAGTGACGACGTCGGTTGCGGGGATCTCGCCCATGCTCCAGAGAACGGCGCGGTCCTGAAGTTCGCGGGCTGCTGGTTCGGTCGACGGCATCTGTCCATGATCTCGTCTGTGGGTTGAGCAGGTCGAGGGGTTTCACTGCGATGCCTGCTCGGCAGCTTCTCCCAGAAGCGCGCGTGCTAGGACTTGTCCGGCCGATCTTGTGCCTGAGTAGGGTGCTTCTGCGCTTGAAGCGTGGGTTCCGTTGCAGATGACGCGCGAGACAGCGGTCACACTGGTGCAGAGCGTCAGCGTTAATCCTTGGCGGCTTCACGCGGCGCTGCACTAGCGTTCGGGGCCATGACCTCGAAGACGAATGATCATTCCGCCTGGGCCGCGCCTTACCTGGCCAGACTCGGCATCGACGATCCGGGGTCCCTCAGCGCTCCGTCGCTCTACACCCTGCGCAGGCTGCACCGCGCACACGTCGAACTCATCGCCTTCGAGAACTTCGACATCCAGCTCGGACGTCCGCAGGGCATCGACCCGGCCGAGTCCATAGCCCGTATCCTCGCCGGCCGGGGCGGCTACTGCTTCAACCTGAACAACGCCTTCTACGAGCTGCTGACCCTCCTCGGGTACGACGTGACCATGCACCGCGGCCAGATCAACGGCTCCGCCGCGACCGCCAAGGCGACCGCCGACGACTACGGCACTCACATGGCCCTCACCGTCGTGATCGAGGGCGAACGCTGGTCGGTCGACGTCGGCCTGGCCAACTCGCACCACGAGCCAATCCCGCTTCGGGAAGGCGTCCACGTCCAGGGTCCCTTCCGGTTCGAACTGCAGCCGCTGCCGGAAATCGGCCCGGACGCCTGGCGGTTCTTCACCGATCCAGCGCAGACGACCTTCCACAGCATGGACTTCACCCTGGCGCCAGCCATCTGGGAGGACTTCAAGAGCACCCACACCGACATGTCGACCTCGCCGCAGTCTTCCTATGTCATGTGGTTCGAGCTCTTCCGCCGCGACGCGGGCTGCGCCGAGTTCGTGCTGGACGACGAGTACACGCGCGACGAGGGGGCCGGAAAGCGCTCGACCCGCATCCTTGAGTCCGTTGAGGAGCTGTTCGAGATCGCAACGGACGTGTTCCACCTGGACCTGTCGGACATAGACGATGCCGACCGCACTGCCCTGTGGGAACGCATCCAGCGCGCGGGGGCGGAGTGGCGAGCGAAGCAGCAGTCGGTCGAAAACTAGGAGTTATCCGGGCGATCATGTTCGGAGCCAGATGACGAGGGCTGCAGCGGTAGCGGTGCCGAGGTAGACGTAGCCGCGTTTGTCGTAGCGGGTGGCGACTGCCCGGGACTGTTTGAGACGGTTGATCGCCCGCTCAAGGAGCAAGCCGTAATGCACACATAGACGACTCTGGGACGGGGAATGTGCCTGTCATAGAGGTGGATGGCCTGCTTCGTGCCGCTGTTGTCGTGCAGCGGTTGCGGGAGCGACAGGTCAGTGGTGACGAGGGTGGTGGGTCGGAGTGTCCGAGGATGTCGTCGCTGAGCTCCCCAGATGCCGCGGTGGGAGAGCGTTCCGGAACTGAGCCGTCAGCTGGTGGTGTGTCTGTTGGCCGAGCTGACGACACGGATGGTGGTCGAGGCCGGACGGGACGGGGGTGAGTCCTGTGTCGGTGACGGCTCCGTGGGAACGGCTTGAGGGCAAGATCCAGCCCCGGCATCTCGACCGTCTCGCCATCGTCTATGTCCGTCAGTCGACTCCGCAGCAGGTCCTCGACCACGCGGAGTCGACCCGGCTGCAGTACGGACTCACCCAACGTGCGGTCGACTTGGGGTGGGCGCCGTCCCGGGTCCTGGTGATCGACGAGGACCTTGGCCATTCGGCGTCCGGTCTGGTGGACAGGCCCGGCTTTCAGCGGCTGGTCTCCGAGGTCGGCCTGGACCACGTGGGCCTGGTCCTCGGCGTGGAGATGTCCCGGCTCGCACGAAGCGGCCGTGAATGGCACCAGCTGCTGGAGCTGTGCGCCCTGGCCGGGGCCCTGCTCGCCGACCCGGACGGGGTCTATGACCCGGCCGGACACAACGACCGCCTGCTGCTCGGGCTCAAGGGCACGATCAGCGAGGCCTTATGCCGATCTCGGCATAAGGCCTCTTATGCGGACCCAGTCGTTATGCCACTCCACGGGGGTGCTGCCCTGGTGGAGGGCCTGGGCACCGTTGCATTGATCGGCATAATCGTGGGGTTTTAAGGGGATTTTTGCAGGCTCCGGATCGTCCTGCTGGTTCCTTTCGTCGCAGGGCTCCTGACAGGGGTCCCTGAGCGAGAGGAGACAATCATGACGACGGCTCCGTGTTGGCCTCGGGTACGTGGTCCGCTGGCTCCGTACGCCGAGGGTTTCCGGGGTGAGCTGGAGTGGCTGGGGTATACGCCGCTGACGGCGGCCGGGCACCTGCGGTTGGTGGCCCACCTGAGCCGCTGGATGCTCGAGCAACATCTGGCGCCCTCGGCGTTGACGCAGGCCACGGTGGACGCCTACTTCGCCGAGCGTCGCGCGCTCGGCTACGTCAACTCCGTTACCGGCCGATCCCTGCGGCCGCTGCTGGAGTACCTGCGGCGCTTGGGGGTGGCCCCGCCAGTGACACCGGCGGTGCCGACGACACCGGTGGAGGTGCTGTTGGCCCGCTACCGGGACTACCTGAGCGTCGAGCGGGGCCTGGCGACCACGACCGTCGAGCTGAACGTGCGCCTGGTGCGCCCGTTCCTGCTTGGCCTGGCGCGGACCGAGGGCCGCCTTGACCTGGGCGGGCTGGACGCGGGTGAGGTGACCGCGTTCGTGCTGGAGCAATCCCGCCAGCGACCGGGTTCAGTCGGCCGGATGGTGACCGCACTGCGGTCCCTGCTCGGTTTCCTCCATATCGGCGGCCTGATCGACAAGCCGCTGTCCACGGCGGTGCTGGCGGTGCCCGGCTGGACGCAGACCAGCCTGCCCAAGGGGCTGCCGGCCGAGCAGGTCACGGCTCTGCTCGCCTCCTGCGATCGAGGTTCGGCGACCGGGCGCCGGGATTTCGCGATCCTTACCCTGCTCGTCCGCCTCGGCCTGCGGGCCGGGGAGGTCGCCGCGCTGACCTTGTCCGACATCCACTGGCGGCGCGGCGAGATCACCGTGCGGGGCAAGGGCAACCGATGCGACCGCTTGCCGCTGCCGGCCGATGTCGGAGAAGTCATCGTCGACTACCTGCGCGACGGGCGCCCGGAGCGCGCGCAGGACCGCACCGTCTTCGTCCGCGCCCAGGCCCCCTACCGGGCGCTGACCTCCAACGCAGTCACCACGGTTGTGGTCATCGCGGGCCGACGGGCCGGCCTGGGCCTGATCGGCGCCCACCGACTGCGGCACTCCGCGGCGACCGCGATACTCGGCGCCGGCGGATCGCTGACCGAGATCGGGCAGGTCCTACGCCATCAACGCCTGCTGACCACCGCGATCTACGCGAAGGTCGACGCGAAGGTCGACCACGGGGCGCTGCGGCAGCTGGTCCGTCCCTGGCCCGGTGATGCGGCATGAGCACACGCCGGTCTCTGCGCCGGGAACTGGACCACTACCTGGGCCTGCGCCGCGCGCTGGGGTTCAAGCTCCACAACGTCGGACGGCTGCTCGGCCAGTTCGTCGACTACCTCGATGAGCACGGCGTTCACACGCTCACCACCGAGTCCGCACTGGCCTGGGCGACGCTGCCCGCTGGAGCCTCGAGCAATTGGCGGGCGATCCGTCTGTCTGCGGTGCGCGGCTTCGCCGCCTATCTGCACAGCATCGACCCCAGCGTCGAGGTCCTCCCGGCCAGGCTGATCCACCATGGACCGGACCGCGCCACCCCCTATCTGTATTCCGAGCCGGAGATCCTCGCGCTGATGCGGAGGCCGCCGGACTGCGTCCGCAGCTGCGGGCGGCCACCTACCAGACGTTGATCGGCCTGCTTACGGTCAGCGGCCTGCGCGTCGGCGAGGCAATCGCGTTGGACAGCGCCGACCTCGACATCGACAGTGAGCTGCTGGTGGTGCGACAAACCAAGTTCGACAAGTCCCGTCTGGTGCCGCTGCATCCGAGCACGATCGAGGCCCTGCGACGCTACATGGACCTTCGTGACCGGACGCGTCCGCGTCCGGTATGCCCGGCCCTGCTGGTCTCCTCCACCGGGGCCCGGCTGCTGCACTCCAACATCGGACTCACCTTCACCCGACTGGCCGGCCAGGCCGGGATCACCCGCCGCTCGGCGACCTGCCGGCCGCGCATCCACGACCTTCGGCACGGTTTCGCGGTGTCCACCGTGCTGGACTGGTACCGCGAGGACGCGGACGTGGCCGCCATGATGCCCCGGCTGTCGACCTACCTGGGGCACACCGATCCGAAACACACCTACTGGTATCTGTCGGCCGCCCCGGAGCTGATGGCTCTGGCCGGACAACGCCTGGACGCTCACCTGGCAGGTCACCCATGAACACCCTCGCGCCACTCCTGCAGTCGTTCTTCACCGACCGCCTCGTTCGGCAGCGGCAGGCCAGCGGCCACACGATCGCCGCCTACCGCGACGCGGTCAAGCTGCTGCTGGTCTTCGCCGCCGACCAGACCGGGAAACCACCCTCCCGTCTGGATATCGCCGACCTGGACGCACCGTTGGTCGGTGCGTTCCTCCACCATCTGGAGACCGACCGCGGCAACAGCGTCCGGACCCGCAACGCGCGCCTGGCCGCTATCCATTCGCTCTTTCGCCATGCAGCCCTGCAGCGTCCCGAGGACGCCGCGGTCATCGCGCGGGTGCTGGCGATCCCACCCAAGCGCTTCGACCGCACCCTGGTCACCTACCTGACCGAGGAGGAGATCAACGCGATACTCGAAGCCTGCGATCAGGGAACCTGGACCGGACGACGCGACCATGCGCTACTGATGCTGGCCTGCCAGACCGGGCTCCGCGCCAGCGAACTGACCGGGCTGACCGTGGGCGACGTGCACCTGGGCGTCGGCCCGCACATCAGCTGCCTGGGCAAAGGGCGAAAGCAGCGCATCACCCCGCTGACCGTGAGCACCGTCGCCACATTGAAGAACTGGATGAACGAACGTGGCGGTCTTCCCTCCGACCCGCTGTTTCCGGCCCGCCGAGGCCAGGCCCTGAGCCGGGACGGGTTGGAGCGGCGCATCACCAAACACGCGGCCACCGCCACACGCTCCTGCCCGACTCTGCTCGGCAAGAAGGTCTCACCGCACGTCATGCGTCACTCCGCCGCGATGCGGCTGCTGCACGCTGGCGTCGACACCGCTGTGATCGCCTTGTGGTTGGGGCACGAAAACGTCGCAACTACACAGATTTACATCCATGCTGACCTTGCGCTCAAAGAGCAGGCGTTGGCCAGGACCGCCCCGCAGGACGCCGCCCCGGGCCGCTACCGACCCACCGATACCGTCCTGGCGTTCCTCGACGGTCTGTAGATTATGCCGCTCGTCTACGGCCGGGCGCTGTCGCCATGACGACTCCCGGCCACCACCTCGGCATAACGACTGGGTCCGCATAAGAGGCCTTATGCCGATCTCGGCATAAGGCCTCGCTCATCGTGCCCTTGAGTCCCAGCAGCAGCCTGTCGTTGTACTCGGCCGGGTCGTAGACCCCGTCGGTGTCCGCCAGAACTGCACCCGACAGGGCGCACAGCTCGATCAGCTGGTACCAGTCCTTGCCGGAGCGGGCCAGACGGGACATCTCGATCCCCAGCACGAGACCGACGTGGTCCAGCCCGATCTCGGTGACCAGACGCTGGAAGCCGGTGCGGGCGACCGCACTCGACCCCGATTTGCCCAGGTCCTCGTCGATCACCAGGATCCGGTCCGCCTGCCAGCCCAGCGCGACCGCCCGGTCCACCAGCGCGTACTGAAGCCGGGTCGACTCCTGGTGGTTGACGAGCTGCTGGCGGGTGGACTGGCGGATATAGATCACCGCGAGCCGCTGCAGGTGACGGTCGTCGATCTTGCTGCCGGGCCGCTCCCACGGCATCACCGAAGTCATCGCCGGTCCCGCTCACTCGCCGTCGCGGCAGCGGACAACGCACGGCTCGCCAGCCGCACCAACTGCCCCACCACCGCCTGCCGGTTCACCTCCGGCAGCGTCGCCCACACCTGCCCGTCCGCCACCGCCGGAATCGTCCTCTGGGGCCAACGTCACTGTCGTCGCACATGACGACCCGTTCCCCTCGTCGCTCAGCCGGCCCCGCAACCGTCGGGCCACAACGACCAACCGCTGCAGACCCTCACGGCCAATTATCGGCATCCGCTCACTGCTTTGACTATCCATAAGCGCAGTGTGCTTGGGCGATGGAGCGGACCTACGGATGGCTGATGTTCCACCGCCGCCTCGCACGCGACTGCGAAACCCTCCCGGCCCGCTCGGAAGCCATGATCCACCTCGCCATGACCGACCTGATGGCCCGCCGCCTCACCGGTGAAGGCGAGGAAGTACTCAGCCTTGCGCTCGTAGCGATGGTGCAGAGGGCGGCACCCGGCAAGCCAGGCCACCGTTCGCTCCACGGTCCAACGGTGATGGCCGAACCAGAGGGTGAGCCCTGGCGCTTGCTCAGCGAACCACCCGAAGAGCTCACTCTCACCCAGCGGACCGAGACGCGGTCCTTGTCCGCAGCCCGGGCACCCGCCGAACGAGGCATGGCCCGATTGAAGACCTGGCAGATCTTCCGCAGATCCCGCATCAGCCCCAACCGCATGACCGTCATCGCCACACCCATCCTCGCCCTGGAGAGGCAATACTTAAAACGCCCATCCACTCGACAGACTGTGAGAGACGATCATCCCGAGAGGGCGTGATCAAGCATCTGACCTGCGTTGATTCTCTGCTTGACAATACCCGGTGTGGGTATTGCCACATCCTGGGCCGTCGGAGCGACCGCTAGGGTCTGTTCACTGCCTACAAAACACCGCCACCGCACGTGCGGCGAGCCCCGGAGGACACATGGCGTTCGGCTGGATCGACGAGCAGGCCGAGGCGCGCCGCAGGGCCGGACTCGTGCGTACGTTGCGCCCGCGCCCCGCTGACTCGCCGCTCCTCGATCTCGCGAGCAACGACTACCTCGGGCTCGCCCGCCACCCGGAGGTCACCGAGGGCGCGGCACGGGCCGCGCGCACCTGGGGCGGCGGCGCGACGGGCTCCCGGCTCGTCACCGGCACCACCGAACTGCACGGCGAGCTCGAACGCGAGCTGGCCGAATTCTGCGGCTTCGAATCCGCGCTCGTCCTGTCCTCGGGCTACGCGGCCAACCTCGCCGCCGTCACCGCGCTCGCGCCGCACGGCTCACTGGTCGTCTCGGACGCGGGCAACCACGCCTCCCTGATCGACGGCTGCCGGCTGGCCCGGGGCACCACACAGGTGGTCGGCCACGCGGACCCCGACGGCGTGCGCAAGGCGCTCGGCACCCACGACGGACCCGCCGTCACCGTCTCCGACACGGTCTTCTCGGTGGATGGCGACGCGGCACCGCTCGCCGAACTCGCCCTCGTCTGCCGGGAGTTCGGCGCCGGACTGATCGTCGACGACGCGCACGGACTCGGTGTCCTGGGCGATGGCGGCAGGGGCGCTCCGCACGCGGCGGGGCTCGCGGGGGACCCGGACGTCGTCGTGACGCTCACGCTCTCCAAGTCGCTCGGCAGCCAGGGCGGCGCCGTCCTCGGCCCGGCGGCGGTCATCGACCATCTGATCAACGCGGCGCGCACCTTCATCTTCGACACCGGTCTGGCGCCGGCGGCGGCGGGCGCGGCGCTCGCGGCGCTGCGGTTGCTGCGGCGCGAGCCGCAGCGGGCGGCGCGGGCGCGCGAGGTGGCCACGGCACTGCACACCCGGCTGACGGCGGAGGGCCTCTCCGCGGTACGACCGGACGCCGCGGTCGTCTCCGTGCGGGCACCGTCCCCCGAACGGGCGGTGCGATGGGCGGCCGACTGCCGCGAGGCGGGCCTCGCTGTCGGCTGTTTCCGTCCCCCGTCGGTGCCCGACGGTGTTTCGCGGCTGCGGCTGACGGCCCGCGCGGACCTCACCGAGGAGCAGATCGGGTACGCGGTGGACGTGATCAGCCGGAACCGGTGAACCCGGCCACGTGATCGACCGGTGAACCGGTGGAGCGGTGAAGCCATGGAGCGACGGTGCGGTTGAGTGGTGAACCGGTGAGTGATGAACCGTGCGGGGTCAGTTCAGCCCGGTGACGAACTCCTCCCAGACGCCGGGGGTGAACATGAGGGCCGGCCCCGCCGTGTTCTTGGAATCGCGTACCGCGACCATTTCGGACCAGGGCCCGGAGCTCGGGCGCGCCGTCTCGACGCAGTTGTTCATTCCGGTACTGCGGCTGCTGCGCAGCCATCGCACGTCGTGCAGTGAAGTGCTGGAGGGTACGTACCGAGGCATTGCAGACATGAGGTGCCTCCTTACGCGCCGTCACCTATCCCGGCGATGTAGTCCAACGAGTCCTCGGGCGAAAGGGCGTGGAACTGAAGGGCGTTGAAGGCCTCGGTGTAGGCCTGGAGGTCTTCTTTCCGCTCGAGGTAGAGGCTACTCGTCAAGTGGTCGAGAACAACCACATCCAGATCGGTTGTGTTCGGAAATGAGAAAATAACGAAAGGCCCGGTGACTCCGATGTGTGCCCCGGCGGCGAACGGCAGTACCTGGAGCCGCACTTGAGGCAGGACGGCGGCCTCTCTCAGCCGGCGCAGCTGGCGTGCCATGACATCGGGGCCACCGACCTCCCGTCGCAATACCGCTTCGTCCAGGACGGCGGACAGTTCCAGCGGCGGGTCCGAACGCAGCACGTCCTGCCGGGCCAGGCGCACCTCGACCAAGGCGTCGAGCTTGCTCTCCTCCAGTCCGTCCACCGCGGCCCGTGTCACCGCGCGGGCGTACTCCGGCGTCTGCAGCAGCCCGGGTACGACAGAGGTCTCCAAGGTGCGCATACCGCTGGCTCCCGACTCCAGACTGATGAAGTCGCGGTACGTCGGCGGGAGCACCCCGCGGTACGCGTGCCACCAGTGGTGACGGCCGTTGCCCTCGGACCCGGCCAACACGACGAGGAGCTCTCGCAGTTCCGGATCCTCGACGCCGTACGCGGTCAAGAGGCGTTCCACGTCGGCCGGTTTCACCCCGCTGATGCCGGTTTCGATGCGGCTCACCTTCGACTGGTGCCAGCCGAGCAGGCGGGCCGCCTGACCGCTCGTGAGACCCGAGCCCGCGCGCAGGGCGCGCAGTTCGGCACCGAGCTTGCGGCGGCGCACCGCGGGACCGTGCTGCATGGCTGTTCTCCTTACTCCTTCCAAGCCGCCCGAATACGCTCTGCCGACGCAGAGTTCACCGCATCGAGCGACAGATATATGCATTACTCGGTGGATCGCACCCGCGACCGGCCCGGTAATGGCAGTCTGGCGCAAGCACCAGTCCGGGACCGTACTCGAACCATCCGCTCGGTGTCGGGCTCCGGTCCCGTGGGAAAGGGACGACGTCGCCATGGCAGATCACCAGGAAGCATCCGTCACGCTGCCGAGCGAACCGGTCTCGGTTTCCGTGGCCCGTAAATTCGTCGCCGAAGTGCTGGCCGAATGGGGGCTGCCACGCGACTGCGAAGTCGCCGAGACCGTACGCCTGATCGTGTCCGAACTGGCCACCAACGCCGTCCAGCACACGTTCGGGCAGTCGCCCACCTTCACCGTCGGCGTGCGGCTCGATCGCGAGGAGTGTCTGCGCATCGGCGTCACCGACAGCCATCCGCGCTTTCCGAAGCGGCTGCCCGCGGCTGTCCAGCAGGACAACGGCCGCGGCATGGTGATCATCCGCTGGCTGGCCGCCGAATGCGGCGGCAGACTCACCGTCCGGCCGACCCGTGAGGGCGGCAAGACGGTCTCCATCGAACTCCCGTGGACGGTACCGGTCGAGCCCGTGCCGGCCGGGGGGCCCCAAGAGCTTTAGGGTCCGTCGGCAGAGCCTTGGGGTCCGCCGTCCGGACCGGCCGTTCGGACCGCCTGCTCGGCCTCACGCCTCGGACAGGCTGCCGGGACGGGCTGCTCGGGCGGGCTCTAGACGTCCGGGCGGGTGCCGGTCCTGTGCTGTCCGGCCCGCCCGAAGGCGCCGCGCAGCAGGGCACGGAACGCGTCGGCCGCGGGCGCCGCCACATCCGTCCGGTGGACGACCGAGATCGTACGGCGCAGATCTCCCGGCTCCAGCAGCCGCGTCCCCACCGGCGTCGCCGCGGTCGCCGCCACCATCTCCGGTACGACCGCGACCCCGAGCCCGGCGCTGACCAGCGCGCACACCAGGGCGTACCCGGGGGTCTCGACAAGCACCGCCGGCGCGGCCCCCGCCCTGGCGAGCGCGGCCTCCACGCCCTGCCGGGGAGGGTGGTCCGGGGCCATGCTGATGAGCGGCTGCCCGGCCAGTTCGGCGAGCGGCAGCCGCGCCGAACCGCCCGCGAGGAGGTGACCGGGAGCGGTCACCAGCACCAGTTCCTCGACCAGGACGGGCTCGACGCCCACGGACGACGGCAGCGGGACCGGCGCGGTGGGCTGGTAGGTGTGCGTGAGTGCCAGGTCCACCTCGCCCGCCGCGACCGCCGCGATCCCGTGCGGAGGTTCGTAGTCGGCGACCGCGAGGGCCACGTCCGGGTGGGCCCGGCGGAAGGCGCTGAGTACGGGCGGCAGCAGATGGATGCCGGCGGTCTGGAAGGTGCCGAGCCGCAGCGTGCCGCCCGACAGTCCCGTCAGACGGGCCAGTTCGTGCCGGGCCAGCTCCATCTCGTCGAGGACCCGGCGGGCCCGTACGACCAGCAGTTCACCCGCTCCGGTGAGCCGGGTCCCGCGATGGGAGCGCACCAGCAGCGTCGCTCCCGCCTCCCGCTCGAGCTTCGCCACCTGCTGGGACAGGGCCGGCGGGGTGTATCCGAGGCGTTCGGCGGCCCGGGTGATCGACCCCGCCTCGGCGACCGCCACCAGCGCCGCGAGCCGCGTCGGGTCGTACATCGCGTCCTCCCGGGCCCGGCGGCACCCTGCCGGGTCTAAACGATTGCTTAAGGCTTGCCCAGGATATTCGACATACCTGCTGAAGGCCCGGGCCGGGCAGCCTGGGGGCATGGACGCACAGCTCATCGCCTTCACGGGTGTCGCCGCGGGCATGGTCGCCATGCCGGGCGCGGACTTCACCGTCGTCGTACGCAACGCCCTCGTCTCACGCCGGGCCGGAGTCGCGTGCGCCCTCGGCATCACGGGCGGGCTGCTGCTCCACACCGCGCTCGCCGTCGCCGGGGTCGCCGCCGTGCTCACCGCCGTCCCGGCGCTGTTCCGAACGCTCCAACTGCTCGGCGGTGCCTATGTGCTCCACCTTGGCCTGCGCACGCTCCGCTCGCTGGGCCGTCCGCGCGGGGTGGTGACCGATGGCGCGGGCCCGCGTCCGCACGGGGTGGTGACCGGAGGGGAGGGCCCGCGTCTGGGCGAAGTCGTGGTGGAGGCGGTGGGCACGCGTCCGCGTGAAGTGGTGGTGGAGGCGGTGGGCACGCGTCCGCGT
>NZ_JBIAIQ010000029.1:0-77756 GCF_042871525.1 Streptomyces sp. NPDC005784 | reverse complement strand
GCGTGAGGCGGTGGGCACGCGTCCGCGTGAAGTGGTGGTGGAGGCGGTGGGCACGCGTCCGCGTGAGGCGGTGGGCACGGGTCCGCGTGAAGTGGTGGTGGAGGCGGTGGGCACGCGTCCGCGTGAGGCGGTGGGCACGGGTCCGCGTGAAGTGGTGGCGGAGGCGGTGGGCACGCGTCCGCGTGAGGCGGTGGTCGAGGCGGCGGGCACGGGTGCGCGTCCGTTGCGGCAGGGCTTCGTCACCAACGCGCTCAACCCGAAGGCGCCCATCACCTTCCTCAGCCTCCTGCCGCAGTTCGTGCCCGCGGGCAGCCCCGCGATGCCGCGGACGCTGCTGCTGGCGCTGATCGTGGTCGTTCTCGCCCTGGTGTGGTTCCCGGCCGTCGCGCTGCTGGTGGACCGGCTCGGACGATGGCTGCGCGGGCCGCGTGCCGCACGCGCCGTGGAGGCGGTCATGGGCGGCGCCCTCACCGTTCTGGGCGTCGTCCTGCTGCTGGAGCCTCTGAGGAGCTGAGACGGCGCTGCACGAGCCGGGGCAGCAGCCCCCACAGCGCCAGACAGACGGCCAGGGTGCCCGCCCCTGCCGCGATGCCCGCGGCGCGCCCCAGCGTCACGTCCACGACGAGCAGCACCGAACCGGCGAACGCCAGCGTCAGCACGTACAGGCCGATGGTGGCCAGCCGTGAGGAGACCCGCACGATGGTGGGTTTGGCGTTCCGCTGGAACAGCGACCGGTGCAGTGCGGCGGGGGCCGTGAAAAGGGCGGCGGCCAGTACCGCCAGCAACAGCGTGACCACGTAGGTCGCGCGCTGCACGGTGTCCAGAGCGGGGAAACGCTGGGTGAAGGCGAGCGTCAGCAGAAAGGCGAAGAGGATCTGCACCCCCGTCTGGGTGACGCGCAGTTCCTGGAGCAGTTCGGCGAAATTGCGGTCCGCCCGTTCGAGGGGTGTCTCGTCGCGGCCGGACGTCCGCTCGTCCGGGGACGGGTCGCTTCGCGCGGACGTCTCGTTCCGGGACGTGTGGGCCGGGTCGGGGGTCATGGGGAACGAGTAACCACTCCGGCCCGTGTTGCACACGATTCACGCGCTGCGTGTCCCCGGGGGCGGCGGCACGCGTCACGCGCCGCCGCCCCGGGGGACAGGGTCAGCTGACCCTGCCGTACCAGACGCTTCTGGTCCAGATCTTCTCGAGCTTCACCACTTCCCCGGTCTTCGGGGAGTGCCAGATCTTTCCCTTCCCGGCGTAGATGCCGACGTGGTACACGTTCCGGCCCGAGTGGAAGAACACGAGGTCACCGGCCTTGCGGTGCGAGGCCGAGACATGGTGCGTCTTGTTGTACTGCGCCGCGGCCGTACGGGGCAGCTTCTTGCCTGCCTTCTTGTACGAGTAGAGCGTGAGCCCGGAGCAGTCGAAGCGGTGCGGTCCCGTGGCGCCCCACTGGTACGGGGAGCCGTGCTTGGACGCGGCGACCTGGAGTGCCCTCGTCGCAGGCGTGGCCGCCTCGGCGTCGGGTGCGACGCCGGGGACCACGAGGCTGCCGCCCACGGCGGCAAGAGTGAGCGCCGAGGCCGTACCGGCCCGGGTCCACAGCGACGGGACACGATTGAGCGCAGTCATGCGCAACCCTTCGTCAGCCGCCTGTGAAGGATGACCTGTCGGATTCGGGCTGGCGAAGTTGCCCGGCCGCAGCTGCGGCTTCACCCCAAGGACCGTCCGGAACTGTTCCGGCGACCCGTCTAGCTGGGTCCTCCACTCCTGCCGATGCACATCTGTCGACCGGTCATCCGGGCGGCGGCAGGACTCGGCGTCCGCCCGGACCGCCCCGCCGTTGTGGCGGGGGCTTGTCGTCGGAAGGGATCTTCACTCATGAGTGTCGGAAAAACCGAGCGGAACCGGCGTTTTGTGGGCTTACTCACCACTCACCCGTTCGGGTGGACACCCCTCTGTTCGAGGGGGTGTTGGAGACATCGACGAGGCCCGCACCTGCGGTGAAGGGTGTCATCCCGCCTTTCTGGTCCGCGTGTTGCGCAACTTGGAGGGGTCGCAGAAAGGATCGTTCACTACGCCATCGGGGGGTACACCATCCGGTCCGTTTGAGTCCCGGGCCGGACACCGCGGAGGTGCGGCGCGTACCGGCTCCCGGGTGTGGTTCCGTCAACTGCCGGACCCGGGCGGCACGGTGACCCGGGCCGCCCGCCGCTCTCCGTCGAGAACCCGCAGGGCCTGGGCCAGTGTCGGGGCTTGCACCTCGCTCTCGCCCCGCTGGTGCATCAGGGTGAGAGCGTCCCGCAGGGCCGCCGCTTTGCCGACCAGTGCCTGAGCCGCCCTCAGGCCGCGATAGGTGTCCCCGGGACGGGACGGGTTGATACGGCCGACCAGGTCGACCACGTCGAGGTAGCGGTCGATCAGCTCGGCCTCGGCACGGGTCAGCGCGGGCAGCGGGGGGAGGTCCGGGATCATCGGCCGTTCACCTCGCGCCGGGCGTCTCGCGCGAGGCCCGGCGGCTCGGGACGATCCGGTCGATCAGCCCGTAGGCCAGCGCCGCCGGAGCGTCGAGGATCTTGTCCCGCTCGATGTCCGCGGCGACCTGCTCCGGGCTCTGTCCCGTGTGCCGTACGAGCATCTCCTCGAGGATCTCGCGGGTGCGCACCAACTCCTCGGCCTGGATGACCAGATCGCTCGTCTGCCCCTGGATCGGCTCCGGCACCGACGGCTGGTGGAGGAGGACGCGGGCTCCCGGGAGGGCGAGTCGCTTGCCCCGAGTGCCGCCGGCCAGCAGGACGGCCGCGGCCGACGCCGCCTGGCCGAGGCAGATGGTCTCGACGTCGCAGGTGACGAACTGCATCGTGTCGTAGATCGCGGTCATCGCGCTGAAGGAGCCGCCCGGGGAGTTGACGTAGAGCGAGATGTCCTGCTCGGGCGCCTGGTGTTCGAGGTACATGAACTGCGCCGTCACATCGTTCGCCGAGGTGTCGTCGATCGGCGTCCCGAGGAACACGATCCGCTCACTGAGCAGCTTCGAATACGGGTCCGACGTCTGGTACCCCGTGCTGGTGCGTTCGGTGATTTCGGGCAGGACATAGCGGGCGGACGGGCTGTCCAAGGCGCGCCTCCTCAGGTCGACGTCTGTAAAAAATGTACAGGACGTACGTCTCTGTGGAAGAGGGCCATGCTCAGAGCGAAAACGGCCGTGTCCCCGCACCGGGAGCCGGTCGAGGGGTACCGGGCGGCGCCCGTCGGCCGGATCTTGCACCCCGCGGAGTGCCGGAGGCCCGGTCTAAGCTGGACGTCATGGCCTACGAGATTCCGGTGACGCAAGCCAGGGCTGAGCTCGCCGAACTGATCAACCGCGTCGTGTACGGCGGTGAGCGCGTCGTCGTGACGCGGCACGGGAAGCCCCTCGTCGCCCTGGTCTCCGCCGCCGACCTGGAGCGCCTCGAAGAACTCCAGGAGCCCGCGGACGATCAGGTGATCAGCGCTCTGTCCAGCGTCCGCGAGGTGGCGTCCGCGCCCCGCGAACGCCAGCGGTTCGGCATCGCCGCGGAGCACCGGGGACCCAGCGCTTCCTAGACACCGGCACGGGACCGCGGCCGTGGTCCCGCCTGCGCTACGGGACCACAGCCGCGACCGCACGGTATGCCGTATACGGTCAGGTCGCCGACGGCGTCAGGGCTTCCCGGGGTGCCGGTGCGGCGCGACGGGGCGAAAGCGGGGAAGCGGGGCGGCCTCGCGGGCCCCACGGAGTCCTTCCGCCCGGCCCTGGAGGGATCACAGGCTGGTTAACGTCCTCGAAACTCCGGCCAACTAGCGTGCCCATCCACGCCACCAGGGGTTTTGGTGGCTGCGGCCACCGGGCCCCGCACGGTCCGGAGCGAGGATGTGAGGTGGGACGCCGTGCAACTGACCCCGCACGAGCAGGAGAGGCTGCTGATCCATGTGGCAGCCGATGTCGCCGAGAAGCGCCGGGCCCGCGGACTGAAACTGAACCACCCCGAGTCCGTCGCCCTGATCACGTCGCACATCCTCGAAGGCGCCCGTGACGGTCGTACCGTCGCCGAACTGATGTCCTCCGGGCGCAAGATCCTGACCCGGGACGACGTCATGACGGGCATCCCCGAGATGATCCACGACGTCCAGGTGGAGGCGACCTTCCCGGACGGCACCAAGCTCGTCACCGTCCATGACCCGATCGTCTGACGGGGGAGCGAACGCCATGATTCCCGGAGAGATCCTGTTCGCCGAGGAGCCCGTCGTCTTCAACGAGGGCCGTGAGGTCACCCGGCTGACGGTCCTCAACGCAGCCGACCGCCCCGTCCAGGTCGGATCCCACTATCACTTCGCCGAGGCCAATCCCGGTCTGGACTTCGACCGCGGCGCCGCGCGCGGCAAGCGGCTCAACGTCGCCGCCGGCACCGCCGTGCGCTTCGAGCCCGGCATACCCGTCGACGTCGAACTCGTCCCGCTCGCCGGCGCCCGTGTGGTGCCCGGACTGCGCGGTGAGACCGGAGGTCCCCTCGATGCCTGAGATCTCGCGTGCCGCGTACGCCGATCTGTTCGGTCCGACGACCGGCGACCGTATCCGCCTCGCGGACACCGACCTGCTGATCGAGATCGAGGAGGACCGTTCCGGCGGGCCCGGCCTCGCCGGCGACGAGGCGGTGTTCGGCGGAGGCAAGGTCATCCGCGAATCCATGGGCCAGGCACGCGCTACGCGCGCAGACGGCACCCCGGACACGGTCGTCACCGGCGTCGTGATCGTCGACCACTGGGGGATCGTCAAGGCCGACGTCGGCATCCGCGACGGCCGGATCTCCGGCATCGGCAAGGCCGGCAACCCGGACACCATGGACGGTGTCCATCCCGACCTGGTGATCGGCCCCGAGACCGAGATCATCGCGGGCAACGGGCGGATCCTGACCGCGGGCGCCATCGACGCGCACGTCCATCTGATCTGTCCGCAGATCGCCGACGAGGCCCTCGCCTCCGGCATCACGACGCTCGTCGGCGGTGGCACGGGTCCCGCCGAGGGCTCCAAGGCGACCACCGTCACGCCCGGTCCCTGGCATCTGGCCCGGATGCTGGAGGCGATGGAGGGGTACCCGCTCAACTTCGGTCTGCTCGGCAAGGGCAACACCGTCTCGCACGAGGCGATGCTGTCGCAGATCCGGGGCGGCGCGCTCGGCCTGAAGATCCACGAGGACTGGGGCTCCACGCCCGCCGCGATCGACGCCGCGCTCACCGTCGCCGACCGCACCGGCATCCAGGTCGCCATCCACACCGACACGCTCAACGAGGCCGGGTTCGTCGCCGACACCCTCGCCGCCATCGCGGGACGGGGCATCCACGCGTACCACACGGAGGGTGCGGGTGGCGGGCACGCGCCGGACATCATGTCCGTGGTCTCAGAGTCGTACGTGCTGCCCAGCTCCACCAACCCGACCCGGCCCTACACCGTCAACACCGCCGAGGAACACCTCGACATGCTGATGGTCTGCCACCACCTGAACCCGGCGGTGCCGGAGGACCTGGCCTTCGCCGAGTCCCGTATCCGGCCGTCGACCATCGGGGCCGAGGACATACTCCACGACCTCGGCGCCATCTCGATCATCTCCTCCGACTCCCAGGCCATGGGCCGTGTCGGCGAGGTCATCATGCGGACCTGGCAGACGGCCCATGTGATGAAGCGGCGCCGGGGCGCGCTGCCGGGTGACGGCCGCGCGGACAACCATCGTGTACGTCGTTATGTCGCCAAATACACGATCAACCCGGCGCTGGCGCAAGGGCTCGCCCGCGAGATCGGCTCCGTGGAGACCGGCAAGCTCGCGGACCTGGTGCTGTGGGAACCCGCGTTCTTCGGGGTCAAGCCGCACCTCGTCATCAAGGGCGGAATGATCGCGTACGCGCAGATGGGCGACGCCAACGCGTCCATCCCCACGCCGCAACCGGTCCTGCCCCGGCCGATGTTCGGGGCGATCGGGCGGGCCCCGGCCGCGAACTCGTTCAACTTCGTGGCACCGCTGGCCATCGAGGACGGGTTGCCGGAGCGGCTCTCGCTCGGCAAGCGGTTCGTCGCCATCGAGTCGACGCGGGCGGTGACCAAGGCCGACATGCGGGAGAACGACGCACGGCCCGAGGTGCGGATCGACCCCGACAGCTTCGCCGTGCACATCGACGGGGAGCTCGTCGAGGCCACTCCGGCCGCCGAACTGCCCATGGCCCAGCGTTACTTCCTCTTCTGATGTCCCGGGCTGCGCTTCTCGTCCTGGCCGACGGCCGCTTTCCCGCCGGAGGGCACGCGCACTCCGGCGGAGCCGAGGCGGCCGTCAAGGCCGGGCGGATCACCGGAGCGGCGACCCTTGAGGACTTCTGCAGGGGCCGGTTGCACACCACCGGACTCGTCGCGGCCGCACTGGCCGCGGCGGGTGCGCTCGGGGTCGATCCGCAGGCCCTGGACGCGGCCGCCGACGCGCGCACGCCGTCCCTCGCGCTGCGGGTCGCCGCGCGCCGGCTGGGCAGACAGCTGATGCGGGCGGCCAGAGCGACCTGGCCGTCCGCCGAACTCGACGCGCTGGCACGGGAGTTCCCCAAGGGTGCCCATCAGCCGGTCGTGCTGGGTGTGGCGGCGCGGGCCGCCGGCCTGGGGCCCGAGGACGCCGCGTACTGCTCGGCGTACGAGTGTGTCAGCGGGCCGGCGTCGGCGACGGTGCGGTTGCTGAGTCTCGATCCGTTCGACGCGACGGCCGCGCTGGCCCGGCTCGCGCCGGAGCTGGATGTCGTCGCCCACGCGGCGGCGAGTGCGGCGCGGCGGGTCCTCGACTACGGGGTCGAGGCTCTCCCTGCCGCGTCGGCGCCGCTGCTGGAGATCGGCGCGGAGGCGCATGCGGCCTGGCCGGTACGTCTCTTCGCGTCGTAGACGCCGCGGGCTCCCAGCTCGCCGGGAGCCTGCGGGCTCCCAGACTGCTGGGCACCACAGACCGCTCAGACTGCTGGGAGTCTGCGGGACTTCACAGTGCTGGGAGTCTGCGGGACTTCACAGTGCTGGGAGTCTGCGGGACTTCACAGTGCTGGGAGTCTGCGGGACTTCACAGTGCTGGGAGGCCGCGGGACTTCACAGTGCAGGGGGACTGCGGGACTTCACAGCGCAAGGAGTCCAAAGGCCTTCGCGGCGCGGAGGTTCCGTGGGACTTCGCGTCCCAGGGAGTCTTCGGCCTCCGCGGCGCGGGGAGTCCGCGGACCTTCGCGTCCCAGAGGAGTCCACGGACGATCGCGGCGCGGGGTGTCCGCGGACCTTCGCGTCGCGGAGATTCCGCGGATCTTCGTATCGCGGGGAGTCTGCGGGCCTTCGGGTCGCGGGGAGTCCATGGATCCTTGCGTCGCTGGGATTCCGCGGGGCTCCGCAGCACAGCAAACCCGCGGGGAAGCCGCCCTCCGACGCGGCCACCCCTTGCCCGCACCCCTTCCCGGAGGTGTCGGTCCCACTCGATTCGTCAGGGGACCCATAGCCTCCGGGGCAGCCGCCCCCAACCCCGCCGCCCGCCCCGAAAAGCCTGGTCCGCGAACGCCGGACGGGTCGCCTCGGGCCGGCGCGGACCGAACGAAGCTGGAGCCGAACCGTGCATCTCGACCACACCCATGACGGGCCGTCCGCGATCAGCGCCGATGCCCACCGGCCCGACGGTACGCGCCGCGCCCTGCGCATAGGGCTCGGCGGACCCGTCGGATCCGGGAAGACCGCCACCGTCGCCGCGCTCTGCCGGGCGCTGCGCGACGAGCTCTCCCTCGCCGTCGTCACCAACGACATCTACACCCGCGAGGACGCCGAATTCCTGCTGCGGGAAGCGGTGCTGCCGCCCGAGCGGATCACCGCCGTCGAGACGGGCGCCTGTCCGCACACCGCGATCCGGGACGACATCTCCGCGAACCTGGAAGCGGTCGAGGACCTGGAGGACGAGATCGGGCCGCTGGATCTGATCCTCGTGGAGTCCGGCGGCGACAACCTCACCGCGACCTTCTCCAAGGGGCTGGTCGACGCGCAGATCTTCGTGATCGACGTCGCGGGCGGGGACGATATCCCGCGCAAGGGGGGACCCGGGGTCACGACGGCCGACCTGCTCGTCGTGAACAAGACCGACCTGGCGCCGTACGTCGGCTCCGACCTGGGACGGATGGCGACCGATGCCAAGGCGCAGCGGGCCGAACTGCCCGTGGTCTTCCAGTCGCTCAGGACGGAGAGCGGCGTCACGGCGGTCGCCGGCTGGGTGCGGGAGCGGCTCGCGGCGTGGACGGCATGACGACGGCGGGAGTGCGCGCCACCGCGCGGATCGAGGCCAGGGACGACGGCCGGGGCGGGACCTCGCTGCCGATGCTGGACGGGGAGGGGCCGCTCGCCCTGCGCCGGATCCGGAGCAGCGGGTCCGAGGCTCGCGTGATGCTGGTCGGGGCGATGAGCGGACCGCTCGGCGGTGATCACCTCGCCGTCGAGGCGCGGGTCGGTCCGGGCGCGCGGCTGCGGGTCGGTTCGGCCGCCGCCACCATCGCCCTCCCGGGACAGGCCAAGGGCGAGGCCCGCTACGACGTACGCCTCGACGTCGCCGACGGAGGTGAACTGTCCTGGCTGCCGGAGCAGTTGATCTCGGCCGGGGGCAGTGAACTGTCCGTCTCCTCGCGCGTCGAACTCCGGGGCGACGCACGGCTCGTCTTCCGGGAGGAGCAGGTGCTCGGGCGTGTGGGCGAGCAACCCGGGCGGCTCACCAGCCGTCTCACCGTTCGACGCGACGGACGTGCCCTGCTCGACCAGGAGTTGGCGTGCGGTCCCGGTGCGCCCGGTGGCTGGGACGGGCCCGCTGTCCTCGCGGGGCATCGGGCGCTCGGGCAACTTGTCGTCGTACGACCGGAGTTCGAGAAGGAGGTGCCGGTGGCGCGTCTGCTGGGCGAGTACGCCGCGCTCACCCCGCTCGTCGGGCCGGCCGTGCTCGTGACCGCGCTCGCCCCCGACGCGCTAGTGCTGCGGCGGGTGCTGGACGGGGCGCTGCGTGATCTCACGTGACGTCAATTGTCTGCTGCAGAAGGTGTATTCACGCCAGGTTCACCGCTCAACGGAACACGGCATACCGGCTATCGGATTGGTAAAGAACACCGGTCACGTCTGTTGCCAGGGACCTCACAGCAGAAAGGATCCCCGTATCCATCGCAACGATGTACGGGGAGGTCACACTTGAGGTCCAAGAGACCGACGAATCGGGTGGCAGCGCTCGGTTCGGCCGGAGCGCTCGTCACCGCGACCCTGATAGCCGGAGCCGTCGCGGCCCCGTCGGCCACCGCCGACTCGCGCCACGGCCAGAGTTACGGACAGAACCGCGAGCAGCGCGGAGCGGCCATCGCCGCGGAGCGGGCCGCCAAGGCCGGGATCGACTGGCAGGACTGCCCGGCGGACTGGGGCTTCGAGAAGCCGATCCAGTGCGGCTGGGTCAGCGTGCCGCTGGACTACGCCCACCCCTACGGCAAGCAGCTCAAGCTGGCCGTGGACCGCATCGGGAACACCGGCACCAAGGAGGAGCGCCAGGGCGCGCTCGTCTACAACCCGGGCGGCCCCGGTGGTTCGGGCATGCGCTTCCCGCGCCGGGTCACCACCAAGAGCCCGCTGTGGGTGAACACCGCCAAGGCGTACGACTTCGTGGGCTTCGACCCGCGCGGCGTCGGCCACTCGGCGCCCATCTCCTGCATCGACCCGCAGGAGTTCGTCAAGGCGCCCAAGGCGGACCCGGTCCCGGACTCCGAGGCGGACAAGCGCATCCAGCGCAAGCTGGCGGCGGAGTACGCCGACGGCTGTGCCGAGCGCACCGGCAAGGCCGTGCTGGAGCAGATGACCACGCCCAACACGGCACGCGACCTCGATGTCATCCGGGCCGGGCTCGGCGAGAAGAAGCTCAACTACCTGGGCGTCTCGTACGGCACGTACCTCGGCGCCGTCTACGGCACGCTCTTCCCGGGGCATGTGCGGCGCATGATCGTCGACAGCGTCGTCAACCCGTCGCGCGAGAACATCTGGTACCAGGCCAACCTGGAGCAGGACATCGCGTTCGAGGGCCGCTGGAAGGACTGGGAGGACTGGGTCGCCAAGAACGACGCGGCCTTCCACCTCGGTGACACCCGCGCCAAGGTGCAGGACCAGTGGCTGAGGCTGCGTGCCACCGCGAAGAAGAGCCCGCTGGGCGGCGTCGTCGGCCCCGCCGAGCTGATCTCCTTCTTCCAGAGCGCCCCGTACTACGACTCCTCGTGGGTGCCTACCGCCTCGGTGTTCAGCAAGTACGTCGCCGGTGACACCCAGGCGCTCGTCGACGCCGCGGCCCCCGACCTGACCGACACGGCGGGCAACATCTCCTCGGAGAACGGCAACGCCGTGTACACGGCCGTCGAGTGCACCGACGCCCAGTGGCCCACCAGCTGGCGCAAGTGGGACCGGGACAACACGCGACTCAACACGCAATATCCGTTCATGACCTGGGTGAACGCGTGGATGAACCTGCCCTGTGCCAGCTGGCCGGTCAAGCAGCAGTCCCCGGTCGAGGTGAAGACCGGCAAGGGTCTGCCGGCCGTCCTGATCGTGCAGTCCACGAATGACGCCGCCACTCCGTACCCCGGCGCCGTCGAACTGCACAAGCGGTTCAAGGGCTCCCGCCTGATCACCGAGCAGGGCGCGGGCTCGCACGGTGTGACCGGTCTGGTCAACCCGTGCATCAACGGGCGGGTGGACTCCTACCTGCTCACCGGCAAGACGGACGCGGCCGACGTGACGTGCACCCCACACGCCACTCCGCAGCCGTAGTCCTCGTCGCACGAGGGGGCGGCCGGTCCGACCGGCCGCCCCTCACTCGTCCCCCCGCCGACCCTGCTCCGGTCGGCGGTATCAACTCAGCGGCAACCGGGGGAACTTGCGTCCCGCCTCCGCCTTCTCCGCGGCCTCCTCGGCCTTGACGACGGCCGCGTACCGGTCGACGTACTCCTGCTCGGAGAGGGTGAGGATGGCGTACATGATCTCGTCGGTGATGGCGCGCAGGACGGCCTTCTCGCCCTCCATCCCGGCATAGCGCGAGAAGTCGAGGGGCTTGCCGAAGCGGATCACCACGGGGTGGATCCGCGGGAGCTTCCTGCCCGGGGGCTGGGCCTCGAAGGTGCCGATCATCGCGCAGGGGATGACGGGGGCCTGGGCACGCAGTGCCATCACCGCGACGCCGACCTTGCCCTTGTAGAGCCGTCCGTCGTGCGAGCGGGTGCCTTCGGGGTAGATGCCGAGCAGTTCGTCCTTGCGCAGCACGCCGAGCCCCTCGCGGATGGCTGCCTGCCCCGCCTCCTTGCCGGAGCGGTCCACCGGGATCTGTCCGGCGCTGCGGAAGAAGGCCGCCGTCAGCCGCCCCTTGATGCCGGGCCCGGTGAAGTACTCGGCCTTAGCGAGGAAGGTGATCCGGCGCTTCAGGATCGCCGGCATCAGGAAGTGGTCCGCGAAGGAAAGGTGGTTGCCGGCCACGATGCCCGGACCCGACGACGGTATGTGCTCAAGGCCCTCGATCCGAGGCCGGAAGACCAGCCGCAACAGTGGACCCAGAAGCACATATTTGAGCACGTAATAAAACACTGGGGCGCTCCTCTTTTCCCCCGGGGAGCGATCAGTTTAGGCGCGGCCGTCGTCAGGCGTAAGCATTGCGGTGTCACCCTCTGTGGCCTCTTGGCTGGTATCGAATCCCTTGCGTCACGACTTTCACCAGGGATCCGAGAGTCGGCCGGAGTTCCTCGGCCGTGACGGTGAGCGGCGGCGCAGCCCGGACGGCGGAGCCGCGCGCGCCCTTGACCGGAATCGCCTCGTCCTTCGGACCGGAGCCGCCACCCGAACCTCCACGTGGCGGCTCCGGCCGACGGGCAGGTCCGTTGCTGGTCGGAGACCTCGGGGGGAGGAATGGGCGCGCGTCGGGCTGTGGGCGGGGTGATCACGGCCGGGCCCCGGGGCCAGGCGCCCCCGGTACAGCGCCCGGCAGGGCGCAGCCTGGGCGCTGTCGTCCCGGAGGCGGGCGTTCGTCCCCCGCGGAGGCGGTCGGCATAGCGCCGGGCGGGCAGGGCGGGCAGGGCGGGCAGGGTGGCGCGGGTGGGCGGCTTCGCGCCCGTCACGGTTCGACGCTCCGATGGGTTCCGTGGCGCCGACGCCGCGGGACGGCGAACGCGTCGGCGGCCACGGACCCAGGTGATCAGACCCCCTGCGTCAGCACCTTCTCCAGGGAGCCGAGAGCCGACTGGAGCTCCTCGGCCGTGATGGTGAGCGGCGGCGCGAGCCGGATGGTCGAGCCGTGCGTGTCCTTGACCAGGATCCCCTCGTCCATCAGGCCCCGGCTGATCTCCCGGCCCGTGCCGATGGACGGGTCGATGTCGACGCCCGCCCACAGCCCGCGCGAGCGGAAGCCCTCGACGCCACGGCCCACCAGGGCCGTCAGCCCGTCCCGCAGCAGGACGCCCAGCTCGGCCGCCCTGCGCTGGTACTCACCGGTCTCCAGCAGGCCCACGACCGCCGAGCCGACCGCTGCGGCCAGCGGATTGCCGCCGAAGGTCGAGCCGTGCTCACCCGGACGCAGCACCTGCAGCACGTCCCGCCGGCCGATGACCGCGGAGACCGGCACGATGCCGCCGCCGAGCGCCTTGCCGAGCAGCAGCAGGTCGGGGACGACCGACTCGTGTTCCACGGCCAGCGTGGTGCCGGTACGGCCGAGGCCGGACTGGATCTCGTCCGCCACGAACAGGCAGCCGGCGCGCCGGGTGAGCGCGCGGACGCCGGCGAGATAGCCGTCGTCCGGGATGATCACGCCCGCCTCGCCCTGGATGGGTTCGAGCAGCACCGCGGCCGTGGTCTCGTCGATCGCCGCTTCGAGCGCGGCCAGGTCGTTGTACGGCACGACCCGGAACCCGGGTGTGAAGGGGCCGAAGCCGGAGCGTGCCGTCTCGTCGGTGGAGAAGCTGACGATCGTGGTCGTACGGCCGTGGAAGTTGTCGGCCGCCACCACGATGGTCGCCCGGTCGGGCTCGACGCCCTTCACCTCGTACGCCCATTTACGGGCCACCTTGATGGCGCTCTCCACCGCCTCGGCGCCCGTGTTCATCGGCAGGACCATGTCCAGGCCCGTCAACGCGGCCAGCGACTCGGCGAATTCGGCCAGCCGGTCGTTGTGGAACGCCCGCGAGGTGAGGGTGAGCCGGTCCAGCTGGCGGTGCGCCGCCTCGATCAGCACCGGGTTGCGGTGGCCGAAGTTGAGGGCCGAGTAGCCCGCGAGCATGTCGAGGTAGCGGCGGCCCTCGACGTCCTCGACCCAGGTGCCCTCGGCGTGCGCGACGACCACGGGCAGCGGGTGGTAGTTGTGCGCCAGGACGGGTTCCTCGGCTCGGATCAGTTCGGCGGAACTGCGCGTACCGGCGCCGGTGGACGCGGTCGTACGGGCGGGAGCGGTCATGAACGGATCTCCTGAGTGCAGCACTTGATGCCACCGCCGGCCTTGTGGAACTCCGACAGGTCGACGGGGACGGGAACGTAGCCGTGGCGGACGAGCTGGTCGGCGAGGGCCTCGGCGCGCGGCGCGATGAAGACATGACGGCCGTCGGAGACGGAGTTGAGGCCGAACACGAGGGCGTCCTCACGGGTCGCGAGCACCGCGTCCGGGAACAGCCGGCTCAGCACCTCCCGGCTGCCAGGCGAGAACGCCTCCGGGTAGTACGCGATGTTGTCGTCGTCGAGGACGAAGAGCGCGGTGTCCAGGTGGTAGAAGTGCGGGTCCACCAGGTGGAGGCTGATCACCGGGACGCCGAAGAACTCCTGGACCTCGCGATGGGCCTCGGGCGTGGTACGGAATCCGGTACCGGCGAGGACGTAGCGGCGTGTCGGGACGAGATCGCCCTCGCCCTCGCACACCGACTCGGGGCGGTAGACGTCGAAACCGGCCGCCTTGAACCAGGTCTCGTACGCGGTGGACTCGGGGCGGCGCTCGGGTGCGTGGAAGGACGAGCCGAAGACACGGCCCTCCAGGACGAGCGCGCAGTTCGCGGCGAAGACCATGTCGGGAAGGCCCGCGACCGGATCGACGGAGTCGACGGTGTGGCCGTGCGCGAGATAGGCGCTGATCAGCGCCTGCCACTGATCGCGCGCGAGATCGACGTCCACGGGGGTGTCGGGACGCATCCAGGGGTTGATCGCGTACTGCACGGCGAAGTGTCTGGGTTCGCAGACGAGAAAGCGCCGAAGGCGCGGCACACGGCTGTCGGGCACGAAGAGGTTCCTCCGCTTCCTGCGGTGTCGGCTGATGGGATGCCTCCACGGTAAGAAGCGGGGGATACGGACGACAAGCGACGAGAGCTGCGCGTATACGCAGTACTGCTGCGTGATCGGCCGGGTCAGCGCACGTTTCCTGCGTCGTCCGGGGCCGCGTATGTCGCCCCGGCCTCCGGAGCCTCGGGCAGCAGATGGGACAGCACCATGTAGCTGATCGTCTTCCGGATGAACGGTTCCACCCGGATGCGCTCCAGGATCTCCTCGAAGTGCTCCACGTCGACGGCCCGCACATGCAGCAGCGCGTCCGCGCCCCCGGTCACCGTCATCGCCGCGGTGATCTCCGGATGGTTGCGCACCACCTCCGCGAGCCGCCGGGGCGGCGCCGCGCCCTCGCAGTACACCTCGACGTACGCCTCCGTGCGCCAGCCGAGCGCCGCGGGCTTCACCGTGGCCGTGAACCCGGTGATCACGCCCGTCTCGCGCAGCCGGTCGACACGGCGCTTGACCGCCGTCGCGGACAGTCCGACCGCCGCGCCGATCTCCGCGAAGCTCGTCCTGGCATTGGCCATCAGAGCCGTGATGATCTTGCGGTCGAGCTCGTCGAACATCGCGGGCTTGCTGTTCATGGGCGCACTGTATCCAGCGACAACCGCCACCCGGCCGGGGACAACGGCCGTGTCCCGCACATGTCCAGCCATGCCGATCGCTCCTACACTCCACTCTCATGCTGCGCGTGCTCGCCGTCGACGACGAACAACCGTCCCTCGAGGAACTTCTGTATCTGCTGAACGCCGATCCCCGGGTCGGCAGCGCCGAGGGCGCGAGCGACGCGACCGAGGCGCTGCGCCGGATCAACCGGGCCCTGAAGTCCGGACCCGGCGGACCCGAGGCGATCGACGTCGTCTTCCTCGACATCCACATGCCCGGCCTGGACGGGCTCGACCTGGCCCGGCTGCTCGGCGGGTTCGCGCAGCCGCCGCTCGTCGTGTTCGTGACCGCCCACGAGGGTTTCGCCGTGCAGGCCTTCGACCTCAAGGCCGTCGACTACGTCCTGAAGCCCGTACGCCGCGAACGGCTCGCCGAGGCGGTCCGGCGGGCCGTCCAACTGCGGGACACCGCACCCCTGATACCCGTCCACGAGCCCGACCCCGACCACATATCCGTCGAACTCGGCGGAGTGACCCGCTTCGTGGCCGTCGAGGACATCACCCACGTCGAGGCCCACGGCGACTACGCCCGGCTGCACACCGCGCAGGGCAGCCACCTGGTACGCATCCCACTGTCCAACCTCGAGGAGCGCTGGCGCTCCCGCGGCTTCGTCCGCATCCACCGGCGCCACCTCGTCGCGCTGCGCCACATCGGCGAACTCCGTCTGGACGCGGGCACGGTGAGCGTCCTCGTCGACTCCGTCGAACTCCAGGTCAGCCGCCGGCACGCCCGCCAACTGCGCGATCTGCTGCTGCGCCGGACCACCAGCTGAGGAGCGCCCAGTGCCGCAGGACCCCACCGAACGCCGCGTGGTCGTCACCGGAATGCCCCGGCGCACTCTCCGGACATCCGGCTACTACCGGCCGAGGACCGAGATCGACGAACAGACCACACTCGGCCACACCTACGTCCGGTCCCTGATGCGCAGTCAATTCCACGCGGCCAGTGTGACGTTGGCCGTCCTGGTGCTGCTCGTCGGACCGCTGCCACTTGTCTTCGCGGCGATGCCGGACGGCGCGACCCTGGAATGGGCCGTCCTCGGCTTCTGCCTGTACCCGCCGCTGGTGCTGCTCGCCCGCTGGTACGTACGGCGGGCGGAGCGCAACGAGAAGGACTTCGTGCGCCTGGTCGAGGACCGCTGAACCGTGAACGAGAACTACTCCGTTCCCGCCGTCGCCCTCGTCGTCGTCGCGACCGTCCTGGTCGGCGCTTTCGGGCTGCGCATCTCCCGGACCACCTCCGACTTCTACGTCGCCTCACGGACCGTCGGACCCCGCCTCAACGCGGCCGCGATCAGCGGCGAGTACCTCTCCGCCGCCTCCTTCCTCGGCATCGCGGGTCTGGTGCTCGTCCAAGGGCCCGACATGCTCTGGTACCCGGTCGGTTACGCCGCCGGCTATCTCGTCCTGCTCCTCTTCGTCGCGGCACCGCTGCGCCGCTCCGGCGCCTATACGCTGCCCGACTTCGCGGAGGCTCGGCTCGGCTCCCAGGCCGTCAGACGGCTCGCCGGGGCATTCGTCGTCGGCGTCGGCTGGCTCTATCTGCTGCCCCAACTCCAGGGGGCGGGGCTGACGTTGGCGGTGCTGACCGACGCACCCGACTGGTTCGGCGGGGTACTCGTCGCCGTCGTCGTGGTGGCCACGGTCGCCGCGGGCGGCATGCGCAGCATCACCTTCGTCCAGGCCTTCCAGTACTGGCTCAAGCTCACCGCCCTGCTCGTCCCCGCGGTCTTCCTGGTCCTCGCCTGGCAGTCCCACGGCGCCCCCCGCGAGGCCTTCGACGAACCGCCGACCTTTCGCGAACAGCGCCTCGTCCAGGTCGACTCCACGCTCGACCTGAAGCTGTCCCGGCCGCTCACCGTCACCGCTACGGGCATCGTCGACGGCCGCCGGTACGCGGACGCGCGCGTCCGGCTCCCGCAGGGCGCCCACCACATCGAGAGCGGCACCCGGCTGACCTTCGACCGGGGCGACCCGGTCCCGGCGGCCGACCGCGGCAGCAACAGCGCCATGTCGACGTCCCTGGCCGCCGGGCGCGAGGAACGTCCGCTGTACGCCACCTACGGGCTGATCCTCGCCACCTTCCTCGGCACGATGGGCCTGCCCCACGTCGTCGTCCGCTTCTACACCAGCCCGCACGGAGTCGCCGCCCGCCGCACCACCGTCGCCGTCCTCGGCCTGATCGGCGCCTTCTACCTCCTCCCGCCCGTCTACGGAGTGCTGGGCCGGATGTACGCCCCCGAACTCAGCCTCACCGGTGACGCGGACGCCGCCGTACTCCTGCTGCCCGACCGGATGATCGGCGGAACCGGCGGGGACCTCCTAGGGGCGCTCGTCGCGGGCGGCGCCTTCGCCGCGTTCCTGTCGACGGCGTCCGGACTGACCATGGCCGTCGCGGGTGTGCTGACCCAGGACGTGCTGCCCTCCCGCGGCGTACGGCACTTCCGGCTCGGGACCGTCCTGGCGATGGCGGTGCCGCTCGCCGCGAGCGTGCTGGTGGGCGGGCTGCCCGTCGCCGACGCGGTGGGGCTCGCGTTCGCCGTGTCCGCGTCCTCCTTCTGCCCGCTGCTGGTGCTGGGCATCTGGTGGCGGCGGCTCACCCCGCCGGGGGCGGCCGCCGGGATGCTCGGTGGAGGCGGCGCGGCACTCGTCGCCGTCGGCGCGACCATGGCCGGCTATCCGGGGACGACGGGGTCCCTGCACGCGCTGCTCGCCTGGCCGGCGCTCTGGTCGGTGCCGCTCGGCTTCGTGACCATGGTGCTGGTCTCCCTGGCCACCGCCGGCCGCGTACCCGCCGGGACGGCGGCCATCCTCGCCCGCTTCCACCTCCCGGAGGAACTCACGGACGGCCAGGTCCGCGCGGCGGTCAGCGGAACAGCGAGCGCGGCAGCGGGCGCGAAGGAGTCCGAACTGTGAGGGCCTCGGCCAACAGGCCGCGAGACGAGGGGTCTTGGCCAGGGGTCTCGAAGGACCGGCGGTCGCGGGGGCGGTCCCGCGGGTGCGGCCTCGCGGGTGGGATGGTGACCGGGCCGCGAGGTGAGCGCTCCTGGCCGGGGACGGGGCGGGACCGGTGGTCGCCGGGACCGTTGCGCGGGTGCGGCCTTGTGGGTGGGGTGATGGTGGGGGCGCGAGGTGAGGGGTTTTCGCGGGGGGTGCTGTCGGATCGGTGGTCGCACGGGTGCGGGCCCGCTGGTGGGGTGGTGGGCGGGTGAGCGGGTTCATCGCAGGGCTGTGTGTCGCCGTGCTTCCGTTGCTGGCGGCCGGGTTCTGGCTCGGCAGGCGCACCGCGCGGCCCGAGAGCCTCGGCGGACTCGGCACCCCGGTCGAGCACGCCACCTTCCAGACCCTGCACACCGCCTCGCTGGCCGCGCCCCCGCTGCGCGCCGGACTCACCGAGGAGACGGCCCGCCGGTCCGCCCGGCGGCTGCGCACGCTGCTCGGCACGGACGCGCTGTGCCTCACCGACCAGGAGACCGTCCTCGCCTGGGACGGAGTCGGGGCCCACCACCGCACCGAGATCATGGAACGCCTCGGCGGGCCGCTGGAAACCGGCCGCGGTGAGGCCTTCCGGCTGACCTGCGACGAACCCGACTGCCCCCTGCGCTGGGCCGTCGTCGCGCCGCTCACCGTCGACGAACGGGTGCACGGAGCGCTCGTCGCCTGCGCACCCCGCGAGTCCGCGGTCCTCGTACGCGCGGCGGGCGAGGTCGCGCGCTGGGTCTCCGTCCAACTGGAGTTGGCCGACCTCGACCAGTCCCGAACGCGGCTGATCGAGGCCGAGATCAAGGCCCTTCGTGCCCAGATATCCCCGCACTTCATCTTCAACTCGCTCGCCGTGATCGCCTCGTTCGTCCGCACCGACCCGGAGCGCGCCCGCGAACTCCTGCTGGAGTTCGCCGACTTCACCCGCTACTCGTTCCGCAGGCACGGCGACTTCACCACCCTGGCCGACGAACTCCACGCCATCGACCACTACTTGGCGCTCGTCCGGGCCCGCTTCGGCGAACGGCTGTCCGTCACCCTGCAGATCGCGCCCGAGGTCCTGCCGGTCGCGCTGCCGTTCCTCTGTCTCCAGCCCCTCGTGGAGAACGCCGTCAAACACGGACTCGAGGGCAAGACCGACAAGAGCCACATCAGCATCACGGCGCAGGACGCCGGCGCCGAGGCGCTCGTCGTCATCGAGGACAACGGCATCGGCATGGACCCCGACCGGCTGCGCCGCATCCTGTCCGGAGAGGTCAGCCCCTCCGGGGGCATAGGGCTCTCCAACGTCGACGAACGGCTGCGCCAGGTGTACGGCGACGATCACGGCCTCGTCATCGAGACCGCGGTGGGAGCGGGAATGAAGATCACCGCCCGGCTCCCCAAATACCAGCCGGGCGTGCACTCGGCGGCACGGCGCCCCCGACCGTGACCGGCGCGGCCGGCGGGCCGGGACCGGGGGAGACCGTTGGCCGGAGCCTGCGGGCGGTGCCCCGAAACGCGCGCGTTCACGGTGGCGGGCCGAGGTCAGGCGCTGCGGGAGACCACCATCCCCAGAGTGATCAGACCGAGCACGACCCAGCCGAACCACAGCCAGCCGTTACTGCCCAGCGCCACCGTGTAGGCCGTCACCATGACGAGCCCGCCCACGGTGAGCACCCCCATCGTCTTCGTCGAACCGGGCATCGCAACACCCTCCTCGAGGCGGGTCCGCGACGCGGGCCGTGGCCTTTGGCCATTTTCACCCGGAGGGGGGCGGATCGCCAGGGCCGCGCGGACTACTGGGCCCCTCGCAGCGGCCGGTGCCCCGCCTCGATGAAGCAGACCACCAGGTGGTACGGCCGGGCCCACACACCCGTACTGCGCACACCATGACTCCAGTGCGTGGCCGCGTCGTAGCCGTACCGTTCCGGTGGCGCGTCGACCGCACACTGGTCGTTCGCCTGCTCCAACGGGTCCTTCCCTGGCCGGTAGGCGTGGAGGTCGGTGATCTCGACGACCTTTCCCACCGGGTCCTTGTCGCAGGCGACGAGTTCGAAGTGCGTGCTCACCCGGTGGTCGCCGCCGACATGGCCCAGACAGTCGCCCAACTGCATCTGGGTCGCGTCCGCGAACGTCATCCCGTACCGACGCAGCTCCCCGAGCGGCCCGAACACCGGGCCGTGCAGGCCCGCGAGCAGACAGGCGACGGTGCCTCCGGTGGTACCGAAGCCGTCCCGGGTGGGCACGACGGCCATGCTCTTGACGTTCCAGGCGAGCTTGCGGGCGGTGTCCTTGGTCTGCTCCTCGCACCGGCGCGAGCCGTCACGGCGGGCCGCGTCGAACGAGGGTGCCTTGTACACCGCCATGACCTGCGCGTCGGGGCTCTCGTCGTGACAGCTGCGATCCAGCCTCAGTCGTGGCACGGTGGCGGTCCTCCACAGGGAGGGCTCACCGAAGACGCAGTCGCGCTGGTGCAGCGGTTCGACGAGCCCGACCGTGTCGCCGTACGGAAGCCGGGCCGCCCGGTGCGCCCCCGCGTACCAGACCAGACCGGCCGCCAGACCGAGCGCGAGCAGCACGGCGGCCACGGCTCGCAGGGCGCGCGGCGGTTTTCGCCGTCGCCGTCCCGGGGGCCCGGGGACCGAGGCCGGCGGGGCTCCGTGCCGGGGCGGTCCGAAGCCCTGCCCGTGTTCCGGCCGCTGTCCGCCCGGCGCCGGACCGTCGAACCCCGGCGGCGGAAGCGGTGTGTAGGCGCCCCGGGCATGGCCGGTGGGCGCGTAGGGGCCCGGTTCCTCGGTCGTCGCCGGGTGCGGGCCCGCGCCGGGGGTGGTGGGGGAGTGACCACCGGGTACGGCCGGACCCCGGTCCTGGCCCTGGGCCGGGCCGTACCCGGTGGCGCCCTCCGCCGCCGGGTACGCGCCCGGCAGGGCCCGGCTCCGGTCTGCCGCCGGGCCGGACACACCCGGAGACCCGTCGGACGTGACGAGCCCCGACCACGGTGGCTGCGAGCCCGGGTCGAGACGGGTCGGCGGATGGGGCTGCGGCGTGAGGATCCGGGCCAGCGCCGACGCGGTGTCCTCGGCGGAGAGTCGCCGGGCGGGATCCTTGACCAGCAGCCCCTCGACGACCGGCCGCAGGGCGCCGGCCCGCCCGGGCGGCGGGGCCTCCTCCAGGACCACGGCGGTGATCGCCGCGAGATCGGTGTCCCGGTCGAAGGGTCCGTGGCCCTCCACCCCGAAGTACAGGGTGCAGCCCAGCGAGAACAGGTCGGCCGCAGCGGTCGGCGGACCCCCCGTCGCCCGCTCCGGGGCCAGATAGCCGGCCGTGCCCACCAGCGCGGACGTCTGGGTCCAGCGGGTCTCCAGGGAGTCGGGCTGGACCGATATCCCGTAGTCGGTGAGCAGGATGCGGGCTCCCGGGTTCCCGGTGCGGTCCGGGGCGAGCAGGATGTTGGCCGGCTTCACGTCCCGGTGCATGATGCCGCGCTCGTGCCCGGCGGTCAGAGCGTCGAGGACCGCGATGCCGATACGGGCACATGCGTCGGGGGCGAGCGGGCCGCGCCGGGCGAGCCGGTCGCGCAGATCCTCCGCACCCGCCACGTACTCCATCACGATCCATGGCAGGCCCTCGTGCTCCAGGACGTCGTGGACCGTCACGACGTGCGGGTGCCCTCGCAGCACCGCCGCGTGCCGGGCCTCGGCGCGGGCCCGCGCTATCCGTGCTTCGTGCTCCGCGCCGCTCTCCGGGACGTCGCGGAACCTGATCTCCTTGAGCGCGACCTCGCAGTCGAGCCGCTGATCGTGCGCGAGCCACACGTGCCCCATCCCGCCCGACCCGACCTGGTCCACGAGCAGATACCGGCCGGCGATGATCCGGCCCACCCCTGACTGCGGTGACCCCGGCGCCATCAGGTCCTTCCCCCCACGGAGGAGGTCGGCCCGACCGAGTCACCGACGCCGCCGGAGGCGACCGAGCCGGAGTCGCCGGTACCTGTGTCGCCGGTGCCTGTGGTGGTCTCGCCCGCCGTGGCGCCGCTGCCCGTTGTGGTGCTGCCCGTTGTGGTATTGCCTCCGGTTTGCCCTGGCGTGGTTTGACCTGCGGTCGCACCGGAAGTGGTCGCACCTGTAGTTGTCTCGCCGGTAGTGGTCGCACCTGTAGTTGTCTCGCCGGTAGTGGTCGCACCTGTAGTTGTCTCGCCGGTAGTGGCCTGGCCGGTGGTGGCCTGGCCTGGGGTGGTGGCACCTGCAGTGGTACTGCCTTCGGTGGCGCCTGTTGTGGATTCCCCGGAGGTGGTTCGACTCGTTTCTGTCTCGCCCGTCGTGGCACCGGTGGTGGTTTGGCCCGTGCTGGTCTCGCCTGCGCCGGCTCCCGTAGTGGTCTCGCCCGCGGTGGTGTGGCCGGTGCTGGTCTCGCCCGAGCTGGTCCCGCCTGTGGTGGATTCGCCCGTGGAGGCACCCGTGCTGGTTTCCCCGGGTTCCGTGCTGGACCGGTCCGGGCTCGGTGTCAGCCCGCCGGTGTCCGTGGGGGTGTCCGGGCCCCCGCCGTTGCCCGGGTCGGACACGAACAGCGTCACCTGGCTGCCCCACTCCAGGGCACTGCCCTCGACGGGCTGGGAAGACGTGACCGGGGCGTCGTCCGGCGGCAAGGAGCTGCCGCCGTAGGAGAGGGCCAGCCCCGCCTTCGCCAGCCGTCCGCTCGCCTCGGCGAACGTCAGGCCCGTGATCTGCGGAACGGTCGTCTCCGCGTGCGGGTCGAAGGGTTTGTCGTCCTCGCCCTGCGTGCCGAGCGGGCGGGCGATCCCCCGGTCGGGGTTCTCGACGTCCACCAGCCGGAGCCGGTCGATGGGCGCCTTCCCGGGCGGCGGCTCGACGACGACGATCTGGTCCTGCCGGTAGCCGGACCATTTCCTGTTTCCGCCCTTGAACCCCACCGAGGCCCTTTTGATGTTCACCTCGGACGGCCGCAGCGGATTACCGCAGGAGCACTTCACCGCGGGCAGCCCCTGGCGGTCTACCAGAATGGCGATTCCGGCCTGGAGCAAGGCGTCGAATGGGACGGCTTTGCCGTGCTTGTACTCGTGATTCGTCACGAGGGTGTCGTGACGCAGTACAACGGGTGTGAGTCGATCGATATATCCGGAGATCTCGTTCGGCCGGATATTCAGGACGCGTGCCCATTCCCGCGCCCTGGCGGAGTTCTTGGGGTCGGTGAGGAATTTCTTGAGCTTCCCGACAACGCAGGTGCCGGGCTGTGCGGAGCCGCCGAAGTCCGGGGAGGGTTTACCGGAGCCGTTCGGTCCCGGTGTGCCGTGGTTCCCGCCCTGCCCACCGGTCCTGTTGTGGCCGCCGGTTTCATCTCCGGGCTTTCCCCCGGGTGTGCCGCCGTACAGTCCCGGGCTGTTGCTGGCCTGCACCCCGCCGATCGGCCGGGCCCGCGGTGTGTCGGAGGTGTCCTTGCCGAGTGTGCCGTCCTCCTTGAAGAAGGGATTGGCCTGCGAAATCCCCGCGGCCACGGCACGTATGGCGAACAATTGATCGGATTTACCGCACCCGCTGATTACCAGTACGGAAACCAGCAGCAAAGCCGTCCGGCGGGCCGCCGATAATCCGGCCCTTCGCATGGACGCGCGAAATGTCATGACCGCTCCCCCTCGCGGTTTCCCCCTGGACCCCGCGAACCGAAGACCGGACGCGGAGCTTCGCCTCCATGCTACTGAATGGAAATGCCTTTCACACAGGCACGAATGACCTGGTTGATTCAGCGACCGCGTGCGTTGAGTGAGGCCAGATAGGCGTTGTAGGCCTCGAGTTCCTTGTCACCGTCCCGGTCCGCGGCCCGGTCCTGGCGCTTGGCCTGCCGCTGCTCGGAGCTGTACCACTGGAAGAGCAGCGCGAGCAGGACGAGCACGGAGGGGATCTCGCTGAACGCCCAGGCGATACCGCCCGCGGCGGTCTGGTCGGCGAGCGCGTCGATGCCGAGGGAGGCCGGGGGATTCTTGTACGACTCGACCATCGGCTGCGAGGCCATCATCAGCGCGATGCCGAAGAAGGCGTGGAACGGCATGCCCGCGAACAGCTCCAGCATCCGCATCAGATAACCCGGGCGGTGCGGGCCCGGGTCCACGCCCATGATCGGCCAGAAGAAGACGAGGCCGACGGCGAGGAAGTGGCACATCATCACGATGTGGCCCGTGGTGGAGCCCATCAGGAAGTCGAAGACGGGGGAGAAGTACAGCGCGTACAGGCTCGCGATGAACAGCGGGATGGTGAACGCCGGGTGGGTGATGATCCGCATGTACCGGCTGTGCAGGAACATCAGCAGCAGTTCACGCGGCCCCTTGCTGCCCCGCTTCGCCGCCACCGGCAGCGCGCGCAGCGCCAGCGTGATCGGCGCCCCCAGCAGGATCAGGATCGGCGACAGCATGCTGATCACCATGTGCTGGACCATGTGCACGCTGAACATGACCATGCCGTAGTCGTTCAGCCGGGTGCAGGTGATGAACAGTACGGTCAGTACGCCGACGACGAAGGAGGCCGTACGGCCCCACGACCAGGCGTCGCCGCGTCGCGCCAGCCGCACGACTCCCCAGCCGTACAGCCCGAGCCCGAGCAGGCACGCGACGAGGAAGAACGGGTCCGCGGACCATTCGAGCCCCCGCCCCAGCGTGAACGGCGGCAGATCCATGGTCATGCCGTGCCCGCTGTGATCCATCCGCCGGCTCCTGTTTCTGGGGGTACCTCCCAGGCCCTTTTAAGGCAGTGGGGGAGGTTGTGCGCTGTCTGTCCGCACCAGAGTAGAACTGCCCCCGGCCGCCGCTGCGACCGGGGGCAGTTCCGCCTGCGTACGTCTCAGAGCACGCACTCCGCCTCGGCGTACCGCTCGTCCGGAACCGTCTTCAGGGTCTCCACCGCCTCCGCGAGCGACACCATCACGATGTCGGTCCCGCGCAGCGCGGTCATCTTCCCGAACTCGCCGCGGTGCACGGCCTCCACGGCGTGCCACCCGAACCGGGTCGCGAGCACCCGGTCGTACGCCGTCGGAGTACCGCCTCGCTGCACGTGCCCGAGGATGACCGGCCGGGCCTCCTTGCCGAGCCGCTCCTCCAGCTCGATCGAGAGCTGCCGGGCGATGCCCGCGAAGCGCTCGTGGCCGTAGACGTCCTTGCCGCCCTCGTCGTACTGCATCGAGCCCTCGCGGGGCTTCGCGCCCTCGGCGGCGACGACGATGGCGAACCGCTTGCCCGCCTCGAACCGTTCGCCGACCCGCGCGGCCAGCTCCTCGATGTCGAAGGGCCGCTCCGGTACGACGATGGCGTGGGCGCCCGCGGCCATGCCGGAGTGCAGCGCGATCCAGCCGGTGTGGCGGCCCATGACCTCCACGATCAGCACGCGCTGGTGGGACTCGGCGGTGGTCTTCAGCCGGTCGAGGGCCTCGGTCGCGACACCGACTGCCGTGTCGAAGCCGAAGGTGACGTCCGTGACCGCGATGTCGTTGTCGATGGTCTTCGGCACGCCGACGATGGGCAGGCCGCCGTCCGACAGCAGGCGGGCCGCCTTCAGCGTGCCCTCACCGCCGATCGGGATGATCGCGTCGAGCCCGAGGTCCGCGACGTGACCCTTGGCCCGCTCCACACCGTCACGCAGATGCGCGGGCTGGACCCGGGAGGAGCCGAGCATGGTGCCGCCGCGAGCCAGGATTCCGCTCACCGCGTCGAGGTCGAGCTTGAGGTAGTCGCACTCCAGGAGACCCTTCCAGCCGTCCCGGAAGCCGATGACCTCGTCGCCGTGGTCGACGACGGCACGGTGTACGACCGACCGGATGACGGCGTTCAGGCCGGGGCAGTCGCCGCCGGACGTGAGGACACCAATGCGCATAGCCCGAAATACCTTCTCAACGTGGTCCGGGGACCGGACCACGTTGTCCGGCAAGGATCCCCGCCACCCTACCGGCGGGAGGGGGCCCGGCCGCACTGTGCGTCCGCCTGCTGGACGCACCCGCTCACCTGTGCGGATGCGGTTTCAGACGGGCCCCGGAGAGGGCTGGACGGACCGTTCTCCGAGGCGGGAGGGGTTCCTCCCGGGAAACGCGAAGAGGAACCGTTCCTCCTTGAGGAACGGTTCCTCTGGCCCGCCGGGCGGGCCGGCCCTACGCGGGCTGCTGGGCGGACGCGATGCGCTCGGAGCGCAGCGCCTCGTACCAGCGGTCGTCGATCGGCGGCAGCGCGTTCACGTCGAGGGCCAGCTTGAGCAGCAGGTCCGCGATCAGCGGATTGCGGGCGAGGACGGGCCCGTGCATGTACGTACCGAACACGGTGTCGTTGTACGCGCCCTCCGTGCCGTCGCCCGTCCCGTTGCCGTTGCCGAGCCGCACGTTCGCGAACGGGCGGGCGGTGGGCCCGAGGTGGGTGACGCCCTGGTGGTTCTCGAAGCCGGTCAGCGGGGGCAGACCGAGCCGCGGGTCGATGTCCCCGAGGACGTCACCGACGCACCGCTCGCCCTCACCGCGCACCGAGACCACGTCGAGCAGGCCGAGGCCGGGCTCGCGCTGGCCGAGGTCGTTGATGAACTCGTGCCCGAGGATCTGGTAGCCGGCGCAGACGGAGAACACGATCGCGCCGTTGCCGACCGCGCGCTCCAGACCGCCGTCGCGGCGCAGCCGCTCCGCGGCGAGCCGCTGCGGCCGGTCCTCGCCGCCCCCGATGAGGTAGATGTCACCGGAGGTCGGGATCGGCTGGTCGCTGCGCACGTCGACACGGGCCACGTCGAGGCCGCGCTGACGGGCCCGGCGCTCCACGACGAGGGCGTTGCCCTGGTCGCCGTAGGTGCTCAGCAGGTCTGGATAGATCCACACCAGACGCAGGCTGTTGTCACTCATTCTCTTCGTCCTCCGTGGCTCAGTTGCCGACACGACGCCTCAAGTCCTGGAAAGCGGTGTAGTTCGCGATGACCTCGATGCGTCCGGGCGGTGCCTGCTGCACGGCCTGGTCGAGGTTCTCGCAGACCTGGAACTGCTGGTTGGCCACTTCGAGGCGTACGGCGAGGTCCAGCTTGCGGTCGCCGAGGACGAAGATGGGGTGTCCGGTCAGGCGGGTGTAGTCGACGTCCCACAGCCAGGAGGTGTCGGTGCCGTCGGCGCCGCGCGCGTTCACCGACAGGATGACCGGGGTCGGCGGCGGGTCGATCAGGGAGAAGGTCTCCAGCCAGCCCGCGGGGTTCTTGGCGAGCAGCAGACGCAGGTCGCGCTGCATGAACTGCACCACGTCGTAGCGTCCGGCCACCGCCTGCACCTGGTACATGCGCTCCAGGGCGACCTGCGGCGGCACACCGAACACGGCGGCCACGGCGGCCGACGAGGCCGCGTTCGCCTTGTTGGCGCGGCCCGGCAGCTGGAGGTGGATCGGCCACGCGGAACCGTGCGGGTCGAGGACGTGGTCCCCGGACAGCGCCCAGGTCGGGTTCGGACGGCGGAAGCCGCAGTCGCCGCAGAACCAGTCGTCGCCGGGGCGCTGCATCACACCGCCGCAGGACGGGCAGGACCAGGCGTCGTCCTTCCACATCTGGCCGGCCGCCACCCACATGACGTTCGGCGAGGAGGACGCCGCCCAGACCACCAGCGGGTCGTCCGCGTTGGCGACCACGACGGCCTTGGAACCGGCAAGACCCTCACGCCAGTGCTCGGCCATCATCCGCGTCTCGGCGGCCCGGTCGAGCTGGTCGCGCGAAAGGTTCAGCAGCGCGATGCACTTCGGGTCGGTGTCACGTGCCACACCGGCGAGGTACTTCTCGTCGACCTCGATGACCGCGAACTTGGCGTCCGACCCCCCGGCCAGCGCCGAGGTGATGCCCGCGGGCATGTTGGCGCCGAGCGCGTTGGACACGACCGGGCCAGCGGCGCCCAGGGCCTCCGCGATCAGCCGGGTCGTCGTGGTCTTGCCGTTGGTCGCCGACACCAGGATCACGTCCAGGTGCGTGGCGAGCCTCGCCAGCAGGTCGGGGTCGAGCTTGAGAGCCACCCGGCCGCCGATCACCGATCCGCTGCCGCGTCCGGCGGCCCGCGAGACGGCCGCCGCCGCCTTGCCCGCCGTCACGGCCAGCTTGGCCCGCGGCGACAGCGGGTCCGAGTTGCCTGACATCGTTTCTCGATCCTCCTTGCGTACGCGCCGCGCCCCTGCCCCCGGCACCGTTGGGGGCTCAGCCTATCGAGATCCACTCACGGGCCCGAATCGCGGCACCACCTCGGTGCCGGCGCGACATGCGCGCGCCTACCAGGACCGTACCCTTGCCGCCATGCGACACGGTTCCATCCCGGGCACCCACGGGCACGTCCGGCCCCTCACCCTGCTCGGCGACCCCGTCCTGCGCCGGGCCTGCGAGGACGTCACCGACTTCGGCCCCCAACTCGCCGGACTCGTCGAGGACATGTTCGCGACGATGTACGCGGCCGAGGGCGTCGGCCTCGCCGCGAACCAGGTCGGCGTCGGCTTCAGGGTCTTCGTGTACGACTGCCCGGACGACGACGATGTCCGTCATGTCGGACATGTGGTGAACCCCCGTCTTGTCGAGGCGGACGGTGTGGTCCTGCGCGGACCGGAAGGCTGTCTCTCGCTGCCCGGTCTGGAGGCCGGTACCGAGCGGTACGACCACGCGGTCGTCGAGGGGTGCACGGTCACCGGCGAGCCGGTCACCGTGCACGGCACCGGCTGGTTCGCGCGGTGCCTCCAGCACGAGTGCGACCACCTCGACGGCGGGGTGTACGCGGACCGGCTGACCGGCTGGCGCAGGCGGCGCCTTCTTCGTCAGGTGGCGCGGGCTTCCTGGAGCGGCTGAGGGTGAACCCGCGCCGCCGGCCGTGTCCAGCCGGCCGCATCGTTCCCCCGGCCCCCGGCAGGCCCCTGACGGGCCGTCCGTGTGAGCCCTGGTCAGGAAGTCGGACGGGAGAACCGGATCAGGCGTGTAGGGGCGGGAGCCGGTGTCGGTATCCCTGACCGGGAACCCTGATCAGAAGCCCGGTCCGCCGACGCGGTCGCCCGCCGCGGCGAGGCGGCCCCACAGCAGGTCGGCCAGGCTTCGAACCAACTCGGCGCGCGTGCACGGCCGTTCGCCGAGCCACCAGTCCCCGGCGGCGTGCATCATGCCGACGATGCCGTGGCCCCACACCCGTGCCAGCTGCTGGCTGCCCGGTCCGAGATCCACCCGCTCCTCGATGACCTCGGCCAGTTCCTCGCCCATGCGGCGGAGCACCGGCGCGGAGTACTTGCCCACGTCGAAGCCGGCGTCGCCCGGCTGGCCGCCCTCCGCCGGATGCATCAGGAACCGGTAGACCTGCGGTCGCGCCTCGATGGCGGCCAAGTACGTATCGAGCGTCGCCTCGACGCGCTCACGCCGTTCGGCCGGGGCGTCCAGTGCCGCCCGCAGCGCTTCGAGGAGTGCGTCGGTGTGCCGCTTGGCGAGTGCGGCGTAGAGGCCGCCCTTGTCGCCGAAGTGGCGGTAGAGGATCGGCTTCGTGATGCCGGCCTCGGCGGCGATGGCGTTCATGGAGGCCCCGGGGCCGTCGCGGAGCACCACTCTGTCGGCGGCCTCCAGCAGTTCGCGCCGGCGGCGGTCGGCGGACCTCTGCTGATCGGTCCGCTGTGTGGTGTCCATGTGCTCTCCCCACCCGTGGTGATTCGGTGACGCCTGCGCAAACTAACACTGATCGCCGTATGGGTATCGAACGGGCTGCCGAGCGGAGCTCGGGAGTTGACTTTCTCTACTAGCCAGTAACAGACTCCAGTTACCGCAAGTAACAGTTTAGTGCAGCCCTGGAGGGGATATGGCCGAGTTCACCATGGAGCTCAACGACGAACAGAAGGAGGTCCGGGACTGGCTGCACGGCTTCGCCGCCGATGTCATCCGCCCCGCGGCCGCCGAATGGGACGAGCGCGAAGAGACTCCCTGGCCGGTCATCCAGGAAGCCGCGAAGGTCGGTATCTACTCCCTGGACTTCTACGCCCAGCAGTATTTCGACCCCACCGGCCTCGGCATACCGATGGCCATGGAGGAGCTGTTCTGGGGCGACGCGGGCATCGCCCTCTCCATTGTCGGCACCGGCCTCGCCGCCGTGGGCGTCCTCGCCAACGGCACCGAGGAGCAGATCGGCACCTGGATCCCCCAGATGTACGGCGATGCCAACGATGTCAAGGTCGCGGCCTTCTGCTCCTCCGAGCCCGACGCCGGCTCCGACGTCGCCTCGATGCGCACGCGTGCCGTCTACGACGAGGCCAAGGACGAGTGGGTCCTGAACGGCACGAAGACCTGGGCCACCAACGGCGGCATCGCCAATGTGCACGTCGTCGTCGCGGTCATCGACGCCGAGCTCGGCTCCAAGGGCCACGCCTCCTTCATCGTGCCGCCGAACACGCCCGGCCTGTCCCAGGGCCAGAAGTTCAAGAAGCACGGCATCCGCGCCTCGCACACCGCCGAGGTCGTCCTGGAGGACGTCCGCATCCCCGGCTCCTGTCTGCTCGGCGGCAAGGAGAAGCTCGACGAGCGCCTCGCGCGTGCCCGTGAGCGGGTCAGGGCGGGCGGCGGCATGGGGGTCCCCCCGCTCGAGCGAAGCCGAGAGTGGGGGAGCGTGAAGAACGCGGCGATGGCCACCTTCGAGGCGTCCCGTCCGGCCGTCGGCGCCATGGCGGTGGGTACCGCGCGGGCCGCGTACGAAGTTGCCCTCGACTATGCGAAGACGCGTGAGCAGTTCGGCCGCCCGATCATCGACAACCAGGGTGTCGCCTTCCAGATCGCCGACATGCGCACGTCGATCGACGCGGCCCGGCTGCTGGTGTGGCGGGCGTCCTGGATGGCGGTCAACGGCAAGCAGTTCACGGCCGCCGAGGGATCGATGTCCAAGCTGTTCGCCAGCGAGACGGCGAAGAAGGTCACCGGCCAGGCGATCCAGATCCTGGGCGGCAACGGCTACACGCGGGAGTACCCGGTGGAGCGGATGCACCGCGACGCGGCCATCTACACCATCTTCGAGGGCACCAGCGAGATCCAGCGGCTGGTGATCGCCCGGACCCTGTCCGGGATGCCCATCCGCTGACGCCACCGCGCGGGCCGGGGGCCGGTGACGGCCCCCGTCGCGTCCCTCGCACCTTGACGAGGCGCCGCACAGCGCCGGTGCCCCGAGCGCCGCGGGGGAGCACACGCGCGGCTCGAAGGCGAGCACGTTCGCCTCACCTTCGAGTACGACCGTCACCCGCCGGACCTGGGACATCGCGTCGGACCGCTCAGAACCGGGGTGCCGGGGCCGGGCATGGCACCCTGGTCGAAGGGGCTCGGAGTCTGCCGGACCGAAGGAGCGCGTGATGACGCGGACAGCCAGGGAAGTGCTGGAGGACATCACCGGAAAACTGGCCCCGGACCCCCACGCCAACCGGCTGCTGCCGCTGATCGCCCGGGGCGCCGCCCAGCGGACCACCCTCGCGGCCCTCGCCCTCGAACAGCGCCATGTGATCGCCGCGGACCACCGCGCGTTCCTTCATCTGGCCGAACGGTCGGCCGCGGGTACCGGGAGGTCGGACGCCGACCCGGCGAGCGCCGCCTTCTTCGAGATGCTCGCCGAGGGCGAGGCGCTGGCCGGGGAGCGGCTCACCGCGTTCGCCGCCGCGGTGGGAGCCGACGAGGCACAGGCGGCGGTGTACGAACCGCTCGCCGACTGCCAGGCCTATCCCGCGTACGTCGCCTGGCTCGCCCTGAACGGGGAGCCGACCGACGTGGTCCTCGCGCTCGGCGCCAACTTCGCCGCGTGGGGCGGCTACTGCGAGACGATCGCCGAGGCCCTGCGCCGCCACTACGGCTTCGACGACGAGGCCTGCGGCTTGTTCGACTTCTTCGCCGCGCCCGCGCCCGAACTGGAGAGCAGGGCGCTGGCCGCCGTGCAGGCAGGGCTCGACGCCGGACGGATCTCGCCGGACGACGTCCACCGCCAGGGGCGGCTGCTCCAGGCCTACGAGGCGAAGTTCTGGCACGCCCTGTGGGAGCTGGACCAGCGGGTCGTCTGAGTCCGGGAACGGCGGGGAGCCCCGGGCGGGTTCGGCCGGGGCGGGGGAGTCCGGCGCGGGAACGGCGGGGAGCCCGGTATCCACCCAGCGGGCCGCCCGGCGCAGGGCGGGACAGGGGGCGTACGTCCGGCCGGACCGCATGCCCGGCCAAGACCGCACACCCGACACGGGCCGAACACCGGAGAGAGGCCGATGTACGGAGGCCGGTGTCCGGCCGGGCGCTGTCGCTTCAGCGACCGCTCGTCCCGCTGCTGTGCGCGATGCAGGCGACGTCGATCCGGTCGGCCAGCTTGGCCAGTTCGATCGTGAGCGCGGCCACCGTGTCCTCGTCGAGGCCGTCCTGGCCGGCCTCCACCAGATGCAGCCATCGGCCGCCCACCGTGCGCAGCAGCTTGCTGACGTCGGCGGCGGCCACCTGCAACGTGCCGCGGTCGTCGACGATCAGAGGGAGGGTCACTTCGCGGTTCACACAGGGGATCGTAACTGCGGAACGCTCACGCTCCGTGCCATACGGTGGTGATGTTGCAGAACTCGCGGATTCCGTGTCCCGACAGTTCACGTCCGTAGCCCGACCGCTTCTCCCCGCCGAAGGGGAACGCCGGGTGCGAGGCCGTCATCCCGTTGAGGAAGACCCCACCCGCCTCCAGATCGCGGACGAACCGCTCCACCTCGGCCTCGTCACGCGTCCAGACGTTCGAGCTCAACCCGAACGGGGTGTCGTTGGCGAGGGCCACCGCCTCGTCCAGGTCGGCGGCCCGGTAGAGCGTGGCGACCGGACCGAAGGTCTCCTCCTGGTGGATGCGCATCGCGGGGGTGATGTCGGTGAGCACGGTCGGCGCGTAGTACCAGCCGTTCCCGAAGCCGCCCGGGCGTTCGCCGCCGCACAGCACCGTCGCGCCGTTCTCCACGGCGTCGTCGACGAGTTCCTCCAGGTCGGCGCGGCCCTGCTCGGTGGAGAGCGGCCCGACCTCGGTGTCCTCGCTGAGCGGGTCGCCGACCTTGAGGGCCCGCATGCCCGCCGCGAACCGCTCGGCGAAGGCGTCGAACACGTCGGTGTGCACGATGAACCGCTTGGCGGCGATGCACGACTGCCCGTTGTTCTGCGCCCGCGCCGTCACGGCGATCCGCGCGGCGCGCTCGACATCGGCGGACGGCATCACGACGTACGGGTCGCTGCCACCCAGCTCCATCACCGTCTTCTTCACCTCGTCCCCGGCGACCGAGGCCACCGCCCGGCCGGCCGGTTCACTGCCGGTGAGGGTGGCCGCCTTGACGCGCGGGTCGCGCAGGATGCCCTCGACCGCCCCCGAGCCGATCAGCAGCGTCTGGAAGCAGCCCTCGGGGAAGCCCGCCCGACGGAACAGGTCCTCCAGGTACAGGGCGGTCTGCGGCACGTTCGAGGCGTGCTTGAGCAGGCCCACATTGCCCGCCATCAGCGCGGGCGCGGCGAACCGGACCACCTGCCAGAGCGGGAAGTTCCACGGCATCACCGCGAGCACGGGGCCGAGCGGCCGGTAGCGGGCGAGGACACGGGAGGCGCCGGAGTCCTTGGCGTCGGCCGCGTCGGCCACCTCGTCGGCGAGCAGTTCCTCGGCGTGGTCGGCGTACCAGCGCATCGCCTTGGCGCACTTGGCGGCCTCCGCGCGGGCCTGCTTCACCGGTTTGCCCATCTCGAGGGTCATCACCCGGCCGATGTCGTCCAGGTCCTCGTCCAGGAGATCGGCGGCGCGGTGCATGAGCCGCGCCCGCTCGGCGAACGAGGTGGTGCGATACGTGCGGAACGTGGCCTCGGCGGCGGCGAGCCTGCGCTCGATCTCCTCCGCGCCAAGGGCGTCGTACGTCTTGAGCGTCTCGCCGTTCGCCGGGTTCACCGTCGCGATGGGCATGGCCGACCTCCTGAAAGCGGACTGTTCCTCGACCCTCCCGCGCGGTGCGGCCCGGCGCAACGCGGAGGGTCCTGGGTGAGCCGGCGCACATGGCCGGACACCGGCTCTCAGCCCGGGTGCTCCGCCAGCCGGTCGAGAAACACGGTCTGCGCCTTCACGAGCAGCGTCCGGGCCCGCTCCGGGGTCATCCACTCGACCCGGTCCAGCTCGGGGAACTCCTGCCGCTGTCCCGACTTCGGCGGCCACTCCATCGCGAACGTGCCGGGGACCACGGCCGCCGGATCGAGATCCGCCTCGATCGCCCAGGCCGTGACGACCTTGCCGTTCGTCTGCGTGACCTCGCCGAGCGCGACCGCCTCCCCGTCGGGCGGCGGCAGCCCGAGCTCCTCCCGGAACTCCCGGCGAGCGGCGTCCCAGGCCGTCTCGTCGGGCTCGTACTCGCCCTTGGGAAGGGTCCAGGCCCCGGCGTCCCGCCGCGCGAAGAACGGGCCGCCCATATGGCCGATCAATACCTCCAGGCCGTTGTCGGTGTGCCGGAACAACAGCAGTCCCGCGCTCCTCTTCCCGTGCTGCTCGCCGCTCATCGCGTCACCTCCGGGTGGGCGGCCAACAGGGTGTCGACCGTGTCGGCCTCGGCCGGTGGTTTGTCCTCGCGATAGCGCACGACCCGGGCGAAGCGGAGGGTGACGCCGGCCGGGTAGCGGGTGGACCGCTGCAGACCGTCGTACGCGATCTCTACGACGAGTTCGGGCCGTACGGTCACCACGTGGCCGTCGTCCTCGACTGCCAGCTCCCGGAGCCGCTCGGTCTGCCAGGTGAGCATCGCGTCGGTCATGCCCTTGAACGTCTTGCCGAGCATGGCGAAACCGTCGCCGGTGCGGGCGCCCAGGTGCAGGTTGGAGAGCTTGCCGGTGCGCCGCCCGTGGCCCCATTCGGCCGCGAGGACCACCAGGTCCAGCGTGTGTACGGGTTTGACCTTGAGCCAGGACGCACCGCGCCGGCCCGCGCTGTACGGGGCGTCGAGGGCCTTGACCACGACGCCCTCGTGGCCCCGGGCGAGTGTGTCGGCCAGGAAGGTCTCGGCCTCGGCGACATCGCCCGGCCCCGACACCAGTGTCCGCCGGACCCTCATCTGCTCGGGCACCAGCCGTGCCAGTTCCGCGTGCCGCTCGGTGAACGGCAGATCCAGCAGCTCCCGCCCGTCGACGGAGAGGGCGTCGAAGAAGACGGGGGAGACGGGCACGGTCTCCGCTGCCGCCGCCACGTCCACACGGGACCCCACCCGGCCGGCCGTCTCCTGGAAGGAACGCGGCCGCCCCCGGTCGTCCAGCGCGATCACCTCGCCGTCCAGGATGAACCGCTCGCCCCGCAACTCCAGTGCGGCAGCGGTGAGTTCGGGCAGTCGGTCGGTGATGTCGTCGAGGGTGCGGGTGTAGACACGGACGTCCTCGCCGTCGCGGTGCAGCTGTACCCGGATGCCGTCGAGCTTCTCCTCGACCGCGCAGGCGCCGAGCTTGCCGACCGCCTCGGACACGGAGGCGGCGGTGTGCGCCAGCATCGGCAGCACCGGGCGGCCGACGGTGAGCCGGAAGCCGTCCAGGGCCCCCGGGCCGTCCGTCAGGAGGGCCCGCGCCACCACCTGCAGCGAACCGGCGAGCATCACCGCCCGCCGTACGTCCCCCGCGGGCGCGCCGGTCGCCTCGGCGAGCCCCTCCACCGCGACCGCGTCCAGAGCGCCCTGGCGCACCTCACCGGTGAGCAGCCCGAACAGGAAGCGCTGTTCGTCCTCGGTGGCCGCCGTCATCAACTCGCCCACCAGACGCGCCCGTTCGGCTTGCGATCCGGTGCCGGAGACCTTGCCGAGCGCGGTGAGCCGGGCGTCCACCTCGCGCACGGTGAGCGTGGGTTCGGCGGCCGGGTCGACCCGCCTGCTGAGCACCTTCCAGCCGATGCCGAGCCGGCCCTGCGGCAGCCGCCCCGCCAGATACGGGATCACGATCGGCACGTCGTCCGCCCCGGCGTCGCGGAACAGCTCCGCGAGCAGGGCGGTCTTCCGGGACCGCGCCGAGGTGGCGGCGACCTCCTGGGACACATGAGCGAGCCGGCTCAGCAGCATGCAGCCATGGTGCAACGCGGACGCCGGGTTCACACCCGTACGGGAGCCACATCCGTACGGGGCCGGGGCGCGGTCGTAGGAGCCCCGGGGCCACCGGGTGGCGGCCGCCACCCGGTGGCCCTCCCGTCACGGCCGCGTCGAGGTCGGTGAAGAGGAGTTCGCCGGTCGCCCCGATGCGGCCGGATTGACAAATGGCTTTGCCGATTCTGCAATGAGGTGATGAGGGATGGCATGAACGACGGGACGAGTGACGCGGCCCCCGCGGGTGTCGGTGGCGGAGTGGGGCAGCGAGCGACCGGCGACGCGGCGACGGACGAGGTTCTCGCCGAGGTCGGTCCGCGGCTGCGGCGGATCCGGAAGGAGCGCGGCGCGACCCTGGCCGGACTGTCCGAGGCGACCGGCATCTCGGTGAGCACGCTCTCGCGCCTGGAATCCGGGCTGCGCAAGCCCAGCCTGGAGCTGCTGCTGCCCATCGCGCGGGCCCATCAGGTCCCGCTGGACGAACTGGTCGGCGCCCCGCCGGTCGGAGACCCCCGGGTGCGCGCCGAGCCGATCGTGCGGGGCGGCCGGACGCACTGGCCGCTGACCCGCCAGCCCGGCGGACTCCAGGCCTACAAGATGTTCGAACCGCAGCGGACCATGGCACCCGACCCCCGGACGCACGAGGGCTACGAGTGGCTGTACGTGCTGTCCGGGCGGCTGCGGCTGGTGCTCGGCGAGCACGACGTCGTGCTCGGGGCGGGGGAGGCCGCGGAGTTCGACACCCGGGTTCCGCACTGGTTCGGGTCGACGGGGGAGGGGCCCGTGGAGTTCCTGAGCCTGTTCGGGCCGCAGGGGGAGCGGATGCACGTACGGGCGCGGCCCAAGGCGCGGGGCAAGGAGCTGTGAGCACGGGCGGCGGGGCGGCTCGGGCCGGACGTGGCGAAGACGCTCGGGCCGGACGTGGCGAAGGTACTTGCGCCGGACGTGGCGAAGACGACGGTCGTCGGCTGTTCCCAGTTCGGCAAGCGACCGCTTAGTATGCGATCGACCCCGGTCAGACGACGCAGTCCCCTGGAGGCCCCGCATGCAGGCATGGCAAGTGCACCAGAACGGCGAGCCCGCAGAGGCGATGCGCCTCCAGGAGGTGGATCGGCCGACGCCCGGTGACGGCCAGGTCCTGCTCAAGGTGCGCGCCGCGAACATCAACTTCCCGGACGCGTTGATGTGCCGCGGCCATTACCAGGTCAGGCCGCCGCTGCCCTTCACGCCCGGGGTGGAGATCTGCGGCGAGACCGAGGACGGACGCCGGGTGATCGCCACCCCCGCGCTGCCGCACGGCGGTTTCGCCGAGTACGCGGTCGCGGACGCCGCCGCCCTGCTGCCGGCGCCCGACGCCCTCGACGACGCCGAGGCCGCGGCCCTGCACATCGGCTACCAGACGGGCTGGTTCGGCCTGCACCGGCGGGCCCGTCTGGAGGCCGGCGAGACGCTGCTCGTCCACGCGGCCGCCGGCGGGGTCGGCAGCGCGGCCGTGCAGCTCGGAAAGGCGGCCGGCGCGACCGTCATCGGTGTCGTGGGCGGCGCCGACAAGGCCGCCGTGGCGCGCGAGCTGGGCTGCGACGTCGTCATCGACCGGCGGTCCGAGAACGTCATAGGCGCGGTGAAGGAAGCGACCGGTGGGCGCGGCGCGGACGTGATCTACGACCCCGTCGGCGGTGACGCCTACACCCAGTCCACGAAGGTCGTCGCCTTCGAGGGCCGGATCGTGGTCGTCGGCTTCGCGAGCGGCTCGATCCCGAGCCCCGCGCTGAACCACGCCCTCGTCAAGAACTACGCGATCCTCGGCCTGCACTGGGGCCTGTACAACACCAAGAACCCGAAGCTGGTCCTGCACTGCCACGAGCAGCTCACCGAGCTGGCCGCACGGGGCGCGATCAAGCCGCTGGTGAGCGAGCGGGTGCCGCTGAGCGGGGCTGCCGCCGCCGTGCAGCGGGTCGCGGACGGAGTCACCACCGGGCGGATCGCCGTGGTGCCCACACTGGAGAACGGAGCCGCCGCATGACCGACGCAGCCGAACTGCGCCGCCGCACCCAGGAGTTGCTCGCCGCGCATCCTCCTCGGGAAACCGATCGCGTGGACTTCCTGAAGGCGCGCTTCGACGCCGGACTCGCCTGGGTGCACTACCCCGAGGGCCTCGGCGGCCTCGGCGCCCCGCGCAGTCTCCAGGCCGTCGTGGACGCCGAGCTGGCGGCCGCGGGCGCGCCCGACAACGACCCGCGGCGGATCGGCATCGGCCTCGGCATGGCAGCGCCGACGATCCTCGGCTTCGGCACCGAGGAGCAGAAACGGCGCTTCCTGCGGCCCCTGTGGGTCGGCGAGGAGGTGTGGTGCCAGCTCTTCAGCGAGCCCGGCGCGGGCTCGGACCTCGCCGCGCTCGGCACCCGCGCCGTCCGCGCGGACGGGGACGCGCCGGGGAGCGGCGGCGACTGGGTGATCAACGGACAGAAGGTGTGGACCTCCAGCGCCCACCTCGCCCGCTGGGCCATCCTCATCGCCCGCACCGACCCGGACGTGCCCAAGCACCGCGGCATCACCTACTTCATCTGCGACATGACCGACCCGGGTGTCGAGGTACGGCCGCTGCGCCAGATCACCGGCGAGGCCGAGTTCAACGAGGTCTTCCTCACCGACGTGCGCATCCCCGACGCACACCGTCTCGGCGAGGTCGGCGACGGCTGGCGGGTCGCCCAGACCACGCTGATGAACGAGCGCGTCTCCATCGGCGGCATGCGCATCCCGCGCGAGGGCGGCATGATCGGCCCGGTCTCCAGGACCTGGCGCGAGCGGCCCGAGCTGCGCACCCACGACACGCACCAGCGGCTGCTGAAGCTGTGGGTCGAGTCCGAGGTCGCCCGGCTCTCCGGCGAGCGGCTGCGCCAGCAGCTCGCCCAGGGCCAGCCCGGCCACGAGGGCTCCGGCATGAAGCTCGGCTTCGCCCGGCTCAACCAGGAGATCAGCGGACTGGAGGTCGAACTCCTCGGCGAGGAAGGCCTGTTGTACGAGGACTGGACGATGCGCCGGCCGGAACTGGTCGACTTCACCGGCCGCGACGCCGGATACCGCTACCTGCGCTCCAAGGGCAACAGCATCGAGGGCGGGACCAGCGAGGTCCTGCTGAACATCGTCGCCGAACGCGTCCTGGGCCTGCCGTCCGAGCCGCGCACCGACAAGGACGTCGCATGGAAGGACCTCGCCCGATGAGCCAGGTGAGCACCGAACCCGATCTGCTCTACACCGAGGAGGAGGAGGCGCTGCGCGCCGCCGTCCGCGATCTCCTCGCCGACCGCTGTGCCGCGGCGGACGTCATCACCCGCAGCGAGTCGGGCACTCCGCACGACCCCGAGCTGTGGAAGGCCCTCTCGGAGGGCATGGGCCTCGCGGGCCTGCTGGTGCCCGAGGAGCAGGGCGGCCAGGGTGCCACGCACCGCGAAGCCGCCGTGGTCCTGGAGGAGTTGGGCCGCGCGGTCGCGCCCGTGCCCTATCTGACGAGCGCCGTGGTCGCGACCGAGGCGCTGCTGGCCTGCGAGGGACCGGCGGCGGCCGAACTGCTCGCCGCGCTCGCCTCCGGCCGGACGGTGGGCGCCCTCGCCGTCCCGCTGAACGTCGGACCGGGCGCCGCCCACCAGGTCGTACGACTGGAGAACGGTTCCCTGCACGGCGAGTTGACGGGCATCGCGGACGCGGCCGCCGCCGACGTCCTGCTGGTTCCGGCGGAGGACGGCGGGCTGTACGCCGTCGACGCGGACGCCGTCACGATCGTCCCGCAGGTCTGTCTCGACCAGACCCGGCCGCTCGCCCGCGTCACCTTCGACGGGGCGCCCGCACGGCTGCTCACCGAGGACGCGCCCGTGGCCGTACGACGTGCGCTGCGGGCCGGTGCCGGACTGCTCGCGTCCGAGCAACTCGGTCTAGCCGACTGGTCGTTGACGGCGACGGTCCGCTACCTCAAGGAGCGCAAGCAGTTCAACCGGCCGGTCGGCGGATTCCAGGCGCTCAAGCACCGGCTGGCCCAGGTGTGGCTGGAGGTCGTCAACACCCGTGCCGCCGCCCGGAACGCAGCCGACGCGCTGGCCACCGGCAGCGCGGACAGCGACGTGGCGGTCGCCGTCGCCCAGGCGTACGCGGCACCCGTGGCCGTGCACGCCGCCGAGGAGGCGCTCCAGCTGCACGGCGGCATCGGCATGACGTGGGAGCACCCCGCGCACCTGTATCTGAAGCGCGCCAAGGCCGACTCGATCGCCTACGGCACGGCGGGCGCGCACCGCGCGGCCCTGGCCGAACTGGTCGATCTCCAGGCGCCCTGACCCGATCCCGAGTGAAGCCCGCCCCACCTGGGGCGGGCTTTTTCGTGCGCCCGAGACACGCGGGCAGGGAAGGGGGGAACGCCGCATCCCGCCCGGATCCGGTGAAGTGAACGCGTCGCGTCGGTCCGGCCAACTCCCGTCAGGGCAGGGTTCCTTGAGCCCCGTCGGCCGCATACTCCCTGAGGTCCCGTACGGCCCCTCAAGGGAGGCAGAGCATGGCCCTTACCACCCGTCGCAGAGCCCTCACCGCCCTCGGCGCCGCCCTCGCGGGCTCGTTCGCCCTGCCCGCGTCACGGGCTCTCGCGGCCGAGGCGAAGCCCCGCACGCGCCCGCTGTGGCGCGCCCACGCGCACAACGACTACGAGCACCCGCGTCCCCTCTTCGACGCCCTCGACCACCGCTTCGGCAGCGTCGAGGCCGACATCTACCTCGTCGGTGACCAACTCCTCGTCGCCCACGACCCGGTGGAGCTCGACCCCACCCGCACACTCGAATCCCTCTATCTCGAACCGCTGGCCGCCCGCGTCAGGGCCAACCACGGCTCGGTGTACCGGGGTTACCACAAGCCGCTGCAACTACTCATCGACATCAAGACCGAGGGCTCCTCGACCTACCTCGAACTCGACCGTCATCTGCGCCGGCACCGGCACCTGTTCACGACATACGCGCACGGCCGGGTGCACCCCGGCCCGATCACCGCCGTCATCTCCGGGGACCGCGCCGCACGGACGCCCATGGAGGCGCAGACCGAGCGGCTCGCCTTCTACGACGGCCGACTCGCCGACCTCGGCACCGCCGCCCCCGCCTCCTTCATCCCGCTGATCAGCGACAACTGGACACTCAACTTCAGCTGGCTGGGCGAGGGCCCTTTCCCGGACGCCGAGCGGGAGAAGCTGCGTGGCATCATGGCGGCCGCCCACGCGCGTCGGCAGAAGGTCCGGTTCTGGGCGACCCCCGACCTCGCGGGTCCGACACGCGAGGCGCTCTGGCGCGAACTTCTCGCCGCCGACGTCGACTACCTCAACACCGATGACCTGGGCGGTCTCGAAGAGTTCCTGGACGCTCACGACCGACGGTAGAAGACCACCCGTTCGGGGGACACGTCAGCCGCCCGGACGATCCCTCCGCTACGCCACACTTACGGCCGAACGCCGCGAAGTGGACGTGGCGGAGGAGGTTGACGATGGCCATTTCCATCTCTGCGGTGCTGCTGCTCCTGCTGCTGGCGGTGATCTTCCTGCGCAACGGAGGGCTGAAGATGTCCCATGCGCTGGTCTGCGCCCTGCTCGGGTTCCTGCTGGCCAGCACGAGCATGGCGCCGACCATCCACAGCGGTCTCACCGCGACGGCTGACATCGTGGGCAGCCTGACGCCATGACCTGCCGCCGGGTCACGGGGCCCGCGAACACCCCGATACCGTTCGGGACGGGTCGCTCGGCGCCGCCGCTCGGGTGGTTGAGGACACTGACGGCGTCCGCCCCCGCCTGCCGGGCGACCATGGTCGTGGATCCGCCGCCGTCCAGGCTGAAGGCGTCCTGCGACCCCAACTGCTGCATCGCCGCGGTCACTTCGGCGATGGTGAGCCCGTTGCGGTACTCCGCGGCGCCGTCCAGGGCCAGGAGCTGCATCCGGCGCCCGTGGTCGGAGAAGCCCACCGCGGTCCGTACGGCAGCGGTCTTGTCGTCCAGACCCGGCAGCGGCACTCCGTCGGTCATCATCGGATAGCCCCCGACCGCGAACCGGTACGGCACCCGGGAGGTCTTCGTCACCAGCCGGTGCCGCACCCCCACCCACTCGCCCACGGACAGCTTCCGCAGCTCCTGGGCGCCCGCCTCGCGGCCGACCAGCACGGTGGTGCCCGGTGCGATGGGTCCGCTGCCCGGAGCGTCGGCGGCGGACACGACCCGACCGCGGCGGACCGTCACCTCGTGGGTGTCGGTGCTGCACGGCGCGGCCCGGTTCGTGTCCGTGCCGCAGGTCGCGCGCACCCGCGAGACGCTGCCCCAGTCCGCGGTGAACGCGCCGACGGAGCCGACCGGGAGCGCGTACTGGTTGAATCCGCCGAGCGGCCAGGTGCCGTCGGCGCTGCGGACGGACCCGTCGAGGGCCACGCTGTCCAGCCGGGCCCGGCGGTCGACGCCCACCCCGAACACGTCCTCGGTGGTCGTGCCGGGCGGCAGCGCCGGCCCGAACCGCTGGCCGTTCGGGACCGCGGCCTTGAGCCCGCGGCCGCTCGCGATCGCCGGACCCACGGTCGCGCCCGTCGCCTCGACGCCCGGATGCTGGGTCTCCGTGATGTTGAAGAAGTCGCCGTTGACCCCGGCGACCGCGCCCCGGGAGTCGGCCAGTTCGGACACGGGCTCCCGGGACGCCACGGCGCCGGGGTAGAGGAGGTCGACGCGCACATGGGGATTGCGCAGATCGACGTTCAATACGTGCGCGTGAGCGACTCCCTCGGCCGCCGGGATGTCCAGCTGCGTGTACTCGACGCCGGGCGCGATGTCGGTCGCCCCCTCCGCGCCGCTGGCCGGTGCCGCCCCCGTCAGGGCCGCACCGGCCAGCGCTCCGCTTGCCGTGAAGACCGTCAGTGCTGTTCTGAACCGTCTGCCGCGACGTGTCACCGTTCCCCCTGATGTCTCGTCAACTTTCCCAGGACTCAGGGGAATTGCACCAGAGGTTGGTACCCGGGCCGGTGGCTAGACGCCGACGACGCGGGAACGGATCAGAAAACGCACTCCTTCGGGTGCTTCGAGGGAAAAGCCGCTGCCCCGGCCCGGCACGACGTCCACGATCAGGCGCGTGTGGCTCCACAGCTCGTACTGGCTCTTCGAGATCCAGAAGGCGATCGGCTCGTCGACGCCCTCGACCTCCAGCTCGGCCAGCAGCACGTCGGAGCCGCCGGTGCGGAACTCGCCCTCCGGGTAGCACATGGGCGCGCTGCCGTCGCAGCAGCCGCCCGACTGATGGAACATCAGCGGTCCGTGCTGGGTGCGCAGTCGCAGCAGCAGCTCTGCGGCCGCGGGCGTCAGCTCCACGCGCGGGACGACGTCCATCGGCTCTCCCCCTCCGGTGTCACGGCTCTCACGGCTCCTGCGCGCGAACCTCCGGCGCGGAGCACGACTCAGCCGACCATCCTGGACGTTGCGAGAGGGTTGCACGACCCGGACGCACAAGAGGCCGGCCCCCGGTGACGCCCGCGTGATGCGGGTCGTCACCGAGGACCGGCCTCGGGAGTGCTGGATGCCGGCGGACGAGGTGTCAGCCGTCGCACGGGTGGGAGTCGGCCGATGTGGCCGCGGACGTGGTGGGTCAGCAGATGCGCGGGAGTTGTTCGCCGAGCGGCATGTCCACCACCCGGGTGCCGCCCAGGCCGGTGGCCGCGACCACCATGCCGGGGTGCTCGGGGACGCAGTGGCCGATCGCCACCGACTCCTTGCCCAACGGGTGGGCGCGCATCGCCGCGAGCACGGCGTCGGCGTGCTCGGCCGCCACGAACGCCACCAGCTTGCCCTCGTTGGCCACGTACAGCGGGTCGAGGCCGAGGAAGGCGCACGCGTTGGCGACCGTCTCCGGGACGGGCAGGGAACGCTCGTCGAGCGCGATGCCGACCCGTGCCGCCGCGGCGATCTCGTTCAGGGAGGTGGCCAGACCGCCGCGGGTCGGATCGCGCAGCACGTGGATGTCGGGGCAGACAGCCAGCATGTCCGCGACCAGACCGGCCAGCGACGCGGTGTCGCTCTGGATCTCGACGCCGAACTCCAGCCCCTCCCGCACGCTCATGACCGCCACCCCGTGCACGCCGATCGGCCCGCTGACCAGCACCACGTCACCGGGGGCCGCGCGCTGCGGACGGATGTCGACGCCGTCCGGGATCAGGCCGATCCCGGCGGTGTTGATGAAGATGCCGTCGCCGTGGCCCGCGTCGACGACCTTGGTGTCACCGGTCGCGACCACCACCCCGGCCGTCCGGGCCGCCTCGCCCAGCGCCTCGGCCACGCGCCCCACGACGGAGAGCTCGACGCCCTCCTCCAGGATGAACCCGCAGGAGAGGTAGGCCGGTACGGCCCCCGCCATGGCCAGGTCGTTGACCGTGCCGTTGACGGCGAGGTCCCCGATGCTGCCGCCGGGGAAGAACAGCGGCCGTACGACGAACGAGTCGGTGGAGAAGGCGAGCCGGGCGCCGCCCATCAGCAGATGGGCGGAGTCGCCGAGTTCGGCGAGCACGTCGTTGCCGAAGGCGGGCGCGAACAGGTGCTCCACCAGTTCCGCGGAGAGCGTGCCGCCACCGCCGTGCCCCATCACGATCCTGTCGTGGTCGCGCAGCGGCGCCGGGCAGGTCCAGGAGGAGAAGTCGGCCGGAGCGTATGCGGAGTCAGCCAACGGAGCTCGCCTCCTTGTCCGGGGTCTCCAGCCGCCGGTAGAGGTAGTAGGCGGCGCACGCGCCCTCGCTGGACACCATGGTCGCGCCCAGCGGATTGCGCGGGGTGCACTCCTTGCCGAACGCGGCGCACTCGTGCGGCTTGATGAGGCCCTGGAGCACCTCGCCGCTGCGGCAGACGGTCGACTCCTCGGTGTCGATGCCGGTCACCGAGAAGCGGTGCTCGGCGTCGTACTCGCGGTACTTGGGCGACAGCCGCCAGCCGCTCTGCGGAATCATGCCGATCCCGCGCCAGGCCCGGTCGGTCACCTCGAAGACGTCGGAGAGCATGGCGCGGGCCGCGGGGCTTCCCTCGGCCTGCACCGCGCGCGGATAGGCGTTCTCCACGGTGTGCTGTCCCGCCTCCAGTTGGCGTACCGCGCGGCGGATGCCCTCCAGGATGTCGAGCGGTTCGAAACCGGTCACCACGATCGGCACCCGGTGGCGCTCGGCCAGTTCGGGGTACTCGCCCATGCCCATCACCGTGCAGACGTGCCCGGCGGCGAGGAATGCCTGCACCCGGCAGTCCGGCGAGTTCATGATCGCGTCGATGGCCGGGGGCACCTTGACGTGCGAGACCAGCAGGCTGAAGTTGGCGATGCCCAGCTTCTTGGCCTGATAGACGGTCATCGCGTTGGGCGGCGCCGTGGTCTCGAAGCCGATGCCGAAGAACACGACCTGCCGGTCGGGGTTCTCCTGCGCGATCTTCAGCGCGTCCAGCGGCGAGTAGACGACGCGTACGTCCGCGCCCTCGCTCTTGACCTTGAACAGGTCGCGTCCGCTGCCGGGCACGCGCAGCATGTCGCCGAAGGAGCAGAAGATCACGTCCGGGCGGGAGGCGATCTCCAGTGCCTTGTCGATGATCTCCAGCGGGGTCACACAGACCGGGCAGCCCGGCCCGTGGATCAACTCGATCTCCTCGGGGAGAAGTTGGTCGATGCCATGGCGGATGATCGAATGTGTCTGACCGCCGCAGACCTCCATGATCGACCAGGGCCGGGTGGTGACCGCCCTGATGTCGTCGAAGAGCCGCTTGGCAAGGATGGGGTCGCTGAACTCGTCCAGGTACTTCATGACCGGGCCTCCTTCTCGAAGCCGTCCACGGGCGGGAGTCCGGTTCCGGCGGGGCGTTCGGCGCCCGCGTCCCGGGCGGCTCTGCCCCAGGCGTCGCCGAACTCCTCCTCCAGCACTCCGAGGTTCTCGAAGAGCTCCAGGGTCTGCTTCGCCGACTCCTCGTCCAACCGCTGCAACGCGAATCCCACATGGACGATGGCGTAGTCACCGACCTTCATGTCCGGTACGTACTCCAGACACACGTTCTTGACGACACCGCCGAAGTCCACCTTGGCCATCCGCGTCGCGTCGCGTTCCTCGATCTCCAGCACTCGGCCGGGTACGGCCAGACACATGACTTGCTCCTGACTCGCTCCAGCTTTCCTGTCGCGCTAGTCCCGTGCTCGGGCGGCGACGATCAGCTGCCCGAGGGCCAGACCGCCGTCGTTGGGTGGAACCCTGTGGTGCCTCAGTACGGTGAAGCCGTCCCGTTCCAGGACAGCGCCGCAGCCCTCGGTGAGCAGGGCGTTGCAGAACACCCCGCCGCTGAGGGCGGCCGTGCGGATGCCGGTCCTCTCTCGCGCCACCGTGCACACCTCCAGGACCAGATCGACCACGGCCCGATGGAACCGACGGGCCACCGGCCCGGCCGTGACACCGGCCCGGACGTCCGCGACGGCGGCGGCCAGGACCGGCGCCGGATCGGCGATCAGCGGCACCTCGGGGTCCTGACGGACCGCTCTCAGCATGAACCGGTACGCGTCGTTCCGCTCGTCGTCGGCGAGCGGCCCAGCCAGGTCGCCCAGCGCCGCGTTCTCCAGCTCCATCGCCGCCTGCGCCTCGTACTCCACCCGATGGCAGACTCCCGCGAGCGAGGACACCGCGTCGAAGAGGCGTCCCATGCTGGACGTGGGAACGCAGTTGAGCCCCCGGTCCAGCTGCCGTTCGAGCAGCCGCCGCTCCTCGGGGGTGGCGGCCGCGGCGCACGGCAGCTCGTCCCGCCAGGGCAGCCCCGCCGCCCGCAGATGCGACAGCGCCATCCGGTAGGGGTTGCGTACGGCCGCGTCGCCGCCCGGCAGCGCCACATAGCCCAGATGAGCGAACCGCCGGTATCCGTCGTAGTCGGCGAGCAGCACCTCACCGCCCCACACGGCACCGTCGTCGCCGTAACCGGTCCCGTCGAACGCGACCCCGATCACCGGGGCCGAACCGTCGAGACCGTGCTCGGCCATCGCGGAGGCGACATGGGCATGGTGGTGCTGCACCTGGCGCATCGTCAGGCCGCGGGCCTCGGCGGTGCGCCGCGCCCATTGGGTGGCGCGATAGCCGGGATGCCGGTCGGCGACCAGCAGGCGCGGTGCGACGGCGGTGAGGTCCGTCAGATGGCCGGTGGCCCGCTCGAAGGCGGTCAGGGTGGCCAGGTCGTCCATGTCCCCGACATGCGCGGACAGCCAGGCGTAGCGGCCGTCCCCGGCGCAGAACGTGTTCTTGAGGTCCCCGCCCACGGCCAGTGCCGGGACCACCGGCACCGGCAGCGCGATCGGGAAGGGGGCGTAGCCGCGCGACCGGCGCACCGGAAGCTCGGCGCCCGCGCACACCCGGACCACCGAGTCGTCGCAGGGCACATGGATGGGCCGGTCGTGGCCGAGCCAGGCGTCGGCGAGCCCCGCCAGCCGGGTCAGCGCCTCGGCGTCGTCGGTGACGATGGGCTCACCCGAGCGGTTTCCGCTGGTCATGACGAGGACGGCCGGACCCGGCGGATCACCGGGCAGACCGAGCAGCAGCCGGTGCACCGGGGTGTACGGGAGCATGAAGCCGAGGTCGGGGCTGCCGGGCGCGACTCCCGCCGCGATCTCGTCGCCCGCCCCCGCCCGCCGCCGCAGCAGGACCACCGGCTTGCGCGGCCCGAGCAGCAACTCACGCTCCGCCGGGCCGACATGGGCCAGCCGCCGGACGGTCTCCAGCGAGCCGGCCAGCACCGCGAAGGGTTTGCCGCCGCGGTTCTTGCGCTTGCGCAGGGTGCGGACGGCCGCAGGATCGCCCGCGTCGCACGCCAGGTGGTAGCCGCCGATCCCCTTGACCGCGACCACGGCACCCTCGGCCAGCAGCCGGCGCGCCTCGGCGAGCGCCTGCCCGTCGCGCAGCTCGCCCGGATCATCCGGTCCGGTGCGCAGCGTGAGCCGGGGCCCGCAGGCGGGGCAGGCGATCGGCTGGGCGTGGAAGCGGCGGTCGGCCGGGTCCGCGTACTCACGGGCGCAGTCCGCGCACATCGGGAAGCCCGCCATGGTGGTGCTGTCCCGGTCGTACGGCAGCGAGGTCACGATGGTGAACCGCGGCCCGCAGTGGGTGCAGGTGATGAACGGGTGCCGGTACCGCCGGTCGGCGGGGTCCGCGAGCTCGCTCAGACAGTCGTCGCAGGTCGCCGTGTCCGGGGCGACCAGCGTGCGGCCCGGCCCGCCGGAGGAGGGGCGGATGGTGAACACCGAGCCGTCGTCGACCAGGGGCACGGCACGGTGCTCGACCGACTCGACGACCGCGAGCGGCGGCGGCCGCGTCCCGATCCGGGCGCAGAAGGCCGCCACGTCGGCGGCCGGCCCCTCCACCTCGGCCTCGACGCCCCGCGCGTTGTTGGTGACCCAGCCGGTCAGCCCGAGTTCCTCCGCGAGGGTGTACACGAACGGCCGGAATCCCACTCCCTGGACGACGCCCGTGACGGTGATGTGCCTGCGCTCGCGCCCCGGGACCCGTTTCATCGCGCGGGTCCCTGCGCCTGTTCCCGGCTCGGGCCGGCCCCGGCTTCCCGCGTGTGCGCGTGCCCGTCGGCGTGCGCGTGTTCGTGGCCGTTCTCGTGGCTGTGCAGGTACCGCTCGTGCTGCCGCGCCAGGACGGGTACGTGCGTCTCGTCGCCGGCCGCGCAGCGCAGGACGTGCTCCAGCAGGGCGTCGACCCCCTGGCCGGTGCGGGCCGAGGTCTCCAGGACCGGCACGCCGGGATTGACCTGCTGGACACCCCGCAGGAACGCCTCCCGGTCGAAGCCGACGGCGTCCGCGATGTCGGTCTTGGTGATGACGACCAGGTGCGCGAGCCCGAAGGCCGCCGGGTACTTGACCGGCTTGTCCTCGCCCTCGGTCACCGAGGCGAGCGCGACGCGCAGGGTCTCCCCGAGGTCGTAGGAGGCCGGGCAGACGAGATTGCCGACGTTCTCGACGAACAGCAGCCGGGTGCCGTCCGGCAGCCACCCCTCGAGCCGCCGCTGGAGCATGCCCGCCTCCAGATGGCACAGCCCGTCGGTGAGGATCTGCTGCACCGGTGCGCCGGAGCGGGCCAGCCGGGTCGCGTCGTTCTCGGTCGCCAGGTCGGCGGTGACGGCGGCGGCCGGGGTGCCGCCCGCGACGGCACGCGCGAGCAGCTGTTCGAGCAGGGCCGTCTTGCCGCTGCCCGGACTGGACAGCAGGTTCACCGCCACCGTGCCGCGGTCACCCAGATAGCCCCGCAGGGCCAGCGCGTTCTCGTCATTCTTGGCGAGCACGGCCTGATGCAGGTCAACGGTGCGGCACATGGCTCGCCTCCTCGTCGCGTACCGGCAGCCCGGACGACGCGGCCCCCGGCCCGTCGTCCGCGCTCTTCCCGTCCGGCGGCCCGTCGGCGAGCGTCACCCGGACGATCTCCAGTTCCCGGCCGCGGAGCAGGGCCAGCGTGGCCCCGCACATGGCGCACCACAGCACCGGAGGCATCCCGGTCGGCGCCTCGCGGCCGCAGCCGTCGCAGCGGCCCCGTGCTTCGACAGTCTCGATCAGCAGACGGGCCCCCGCCAGCGCGGTGCCCTCCGTCGCCAGGCCGAACGAGAAGTCCAGCGCGTCCGGAACCACTCCCGCGAGCTCGCCGATCCGCAGGGTCAGCGACGCTACCGGGCGGCCCTGTTCCCGCACGGCCTCCTCGACCTGTTCGACGACCGCCACGGCGATGGACAGCTCATGCATGACCCTCACCTCCCGCTGCCGAGCCGCCGGGCGGCGCCGCGGCGCCCGGATGTGAGGCTCGCGCATGCCTGGTTACTCTGAGAAGACGATGACTGGGCATGAGGTCGAGCGACGCGCTCTGCTCACCCCGGTGCTGCTCCTGTTGCTGGCCGAACGCCAAGGCCATGGCTATGAACTGGTGCAGCGCCTGGGCGCATTCGGCTGCGGCGACGCGGATCAGGCGCATGTGTACCGGCTGCTGCGGGGCATGGAGAGCAGCGGTGAGGTCACCTCGCACTGGCACGCCTCGGAGAGCGGGCCCGCGCGCCGCGTCTACGCGATCACCCAGCAGGGCGCGATGAACCTCGCCCTGTGGTTCGTCCGCCTGGGCGAACTCCACAGCACCCTGCATCTCTTCCTCGAGCGCTATGTGCAACTCGAGGACGTCGGTGGACACGCGGGGCGGCGCGAGGGCGGGGCTCCGGGCGCCGGCGCGCGTCCACCGGATCATGCGCGGACGCCGGATCACATGCGCCGCATGCGCAAGTAGCGGCGGATGTCCGACAGGTTCCTGGCGACTCCGTAGGCCACTACGAGGCCCGCGGCCAGGCCCACCCATTGCCATTCCATCCTTGCCTCCATCGTGGTCAGCTCCTCTGGGGTACAGAGGTAGCGCGGCGTACCAGGTCGAGCACCAAGTCGGAGGCGGCCTCAACGGCATCGGCCACCGGGGGTGAAAGCCCCATCCCCTCGTCGGTGTCGCGGGGTTCGCAGCCGATGACGTACACCTCCTCCGGGAGGGTGCCGCCCGCGCCGGCGTGCAGGTCGTGCAGCAGGGCCAGCACGGTGGCGGGGTCCATGGCGTGCGTGTCCAGCGGCCCCGGCTGGGCCCGTGCCGCAGGGGGGTCGGGGCCCACGTCGATCGTGTAGAGCGTGCCCGGCGGGCCTCCGCGGCTGACGATGTCCACCAGCACGAGGACCTGGTAGCCCTCCAGCAGCCGGTAGGCGAGGTGCACTCCGCGGATGCCGGCGTCCATCAGTTCGGCGCCGGGCGGCAGTTCGGGGGTGCGGACGGCGAGCCGCCGTACGGTCTCCACCCCGAACCCGTCGTCCTGGAGGAACACGTTGCCGACTCCGGCGACCAGAACCCGGCGTGTCCCGTCCGTGCCGGACGCCTCGGTGCGATCAGGTCCGGTCGTCATGTCGCCTCCTCCGTCAGCGGGGCCACCTCGTCGGGCTTGAAGTACAGGAAGCGGCCCTGGGCACGGCGTATGTCGGTGCCGGGATCGTCGTCCACCACGACGGCGAGATGCGTCTCGCCGTCGAGGTCGCCGACCACGGCCTCGACCGTGGCGTGCCGGCCGTGGAGGAAGGCGTCCTGGGCGTCGGAGCGGCGGGCGCCGGGTGTGAGCAGGACCCTGCTGCCGGCCCGTACGGTCTCGCCGTCGATGACGACGACGCCCGGCGCCTCGGCGGCCCCGGCGTCCTGCGCAGGGTCCCACCAGGGGTGTCCGGGGCCCTCAGGCAGGCTCAGCCCGGTGTCGGGAGCAGGGGGGAGCGGCTCGCCGGCGGGGTCGTCGCCGGTGATCTCGCGCAGCCCCCGGATCGCCCCGTGCAGCCGTTCACGGACCGCCTCCGGCATGTCGTCGACCAGGTCGATGACGTCGGCGGCGCGAGTGTCCGTGCCCCGGGCCTCACGCTTCTCCCGCTCGGTGAGAGCTGCCGTGCGCAGCGAGAGGATCTCGTCGATCTCGGTGGCGTCGTAGAGGGGCCCCGGGCTCTCCTCGGCGACGGCGGGGTGGTCCTCCAGGATGATCGGCGAGGACAGCATGACGTCGTCCGTACCGGGAGGTCCGGCGAGCACGGGCCAGGTGTGGTCGTTCCGGCAGCTCGCGGCGGCCGGGCGGGCCCACTCGGGCGGGTCGGTCAGCGACAGGAACCGTCCCCCGGGCACGCCGATCAGCAGATGGGTGCCGATCAGGCTGTGGGCGAGGGCGGTCTCGCGGTCGGTGCCGGCGCGCTCCGGGGCGGTGGTGGTGTTGTGCACTCCCACCGTGAGCCGCAGCACCCGGTACGGTCCCGGCAACTCCTCGATACTCGGGCGCAGTTCGCCCGTCAGCCGCTGCCTGCGCCGCACGAGTCGGCCCAGCGTCCGTCCCTCGGTATCGGTCACCGGCTCGTACTCGACGGCGTCCGGCAGGTCGAACCGTACGGCGTGGACGGCTGCCTGATCGCCCATCAGCTCGGCGAAGGACTCATGGATCAGGACGCGTTCCTCGTGCCCCTCGTCCCACGGCACCAACACCCGCTCGGGAAGGTCGAGTTCGGGTACCTCCGTGTAGCCGCCGTCGGCGTCGAGCCGTTCGACCGTGCGCCGCCGCACATGCAGGAAGCGCAGTTCGGCGTGCAGACGGTCGCCGTCGCGGGGTTCCAGCAGACACTCGGTGCGCTGGACGGAGTGTTCTCCGGTCGTGGCGGTCCAGGCGGGCGGCACCAGGACGCCGAACTGCCAGCGCAGTTGGTTCTTCGCGGCCGAGGCGCGGTAGGGGTAGAGGACATAACCCTCGAACAGGACGGCGTCGGCCACCGTGCGGGCCTGCTCGAATTGGCTCTCCAGGGGATTGCTCATCTCAGTCGGCCCCCTTCTTCGCGTCGGCGGTGGCGAGGAGTTCGTCGAAGACCCGCTCCCAGGACGGCAGGGCGCGCGAGGAGCGGTAGCGGCGCAGGGCGTCCAGCACGTCAAGCCGCACGCGCAGCCAGCCCGAGTTGGGGAAGTACTGCTCGATCATGTTCCGCCACACGTCCACCGGCATCCGGTACGACGTCTCCTTGTGCCAGGGCACCGGCTCGGCCCGGAAGCCGTCCCGGCCGGTGAACACCGTGCCGGAGAAGAGCAGGAGCAGCGGGACCTCACCGCGGGTCAGCGCACGGAAGTACGACGCGGACGCGACCTCGGTGTCGTAGGTGCAGGGCACCGGCAGATCGACCTCGGTCGAACCGGTGAACCCCGGGACCGTGATGGAGGCGTGGGCGAACTGCAACGGCTTGAGCGTGCTGTTCCAGCGGCTCGGCTCGCCGAACAGGTCACCCAGCATGCCGACTTCCTCCGGCTCGTAGGAGCGCCCGGCGGGCTCGATACGGATCTGGCAGCGCAGCGCGAGGGCGTGCACCGGCTGGTGGTCGGCCTCCTCGATGCGCAGTCCGAACAACAGCGTGGGCCCGGCTCCGTACGGCTCGGGGCGTACACCGGTGCAGGTGAACTGGAGATCGGTCACGGGGCGCCCCCGGACTGGGCGGCCGGGCCGACGGATTCCGCCGGTGCGGCGGGGGTCTCGCGTTCCGCGGGTGCGGTGAAGGGCCTGGGGTGCGCCGATGCGGCGGGGGTCTCGCGTTCCGCGGGTGCGGTGAAGGGCCCGGGGTGCGCCGGTGCGGCAGGGTCCTTACGTTCCGCCGGTGCGGCGGGGGTCTCGCGTTCCGCGGGTGCGGTGGGGGGCCCGGGGTGCGTCGGCGCGACTGCGGGCCCGGGTTCCGGGGCCAGGGGGCGGGCGGCCGCCGTGATCCGCTCGAAGAACTCCGCGATGTCCGCACGTGCCTCGGCACCGCCGTCGAAGCCCTTCCAGTGCAGCCGCATCCGGCCGACCAACTCGTAGCAGACGTCGACCGGGACGAGCGTGCAGGTGACCGAGCCGCCGCGTCCGCGGTGCAGCAGCAGCGCCTCCACATCGGGTTCCAGCAGCTCCGCGAGCCGACTGCGTCCGAGGACCGCGTCCCAGGTCTGCGGATCGAGCTCGCTCTCGGTGGCGCCCGCCGGGCTCGGATAGAAGGCCGCGAGCCGGTCGAGTTCGGAGTTGCGGAAGAAGAAGGCGAGCGCAACCGGGATCTGCAGCCGGTTCCAGTCCGATTCGTCCAGGCCGAACCCGGGATCGGTGAGATACCGGTCCGGGACGGCCCGGAAGCGGCCCTGCCCGGCGCCCGGCCGGGTGAAGAGCAGATGGCAGGGCGGGCAGGCGCATTTGAGGGACCGTCGGGAGGTGTCGACGAGATGACGGTGCGCGGCGGGCAGCGGCTCCCCGCACAGGTCGCAGCGCTCGCCCTCGGGCGGCGGCCTCCGGGTGAACTGCTTGAGGACATCGGTGGTCATGGCCCCGCCCCCAGCAGCTCGCCGGGCAGCGCCACCCGCACCGACCCGTCCTCCTCCAGCAGCGGTACGGGTTCCAGGTGGCCCTGGTCGCCCCGGCCCGCCCGGTGCACGTCGAACTCGGCGGCGCAGCCCGCGCATCGCAGCGACTCGCCGTCCAGGGCCGCCGGGGCCAGACTCGCCGCACAGACCGGGCAGCGGTCGCGGTAGGCGTACAGCTGCCCCGGCAGACGGACCAGCAGGAGGGTGCGGCCGGCGACCTCGGTGACGCCGGTGGCCCGGTCGCCCACCGGCAGCGCGCGGGGGCCGAGGGTGTACCAGCGTGCCGGATCGCCCGGTTCGGTGGACGGCGCCGCCTCGCCCGGAGCGTCGTCCGGGCGGTGCGGCAGGATCTGGAGGAGCGCCGGCTGCGGGCTCTCCTCGGCCATGCCCTCGACCTCGATGTGCTCGACCTCGGGGGCGATCCGGGCGACCGCCTCCTCGATGGTCCAGCGCACGGTCTGGGTGGAGGACGGACAGCCGTCGCAGCTCCCGCGCAGTTTGAGCCGTAGCGTCGGGCCGTCGGCCGCCTCCAGGTCGAGCCCGGCCACCTCGACGTCGCCCGCGTGCGAGCCGAGGTAGGGACGGACCTTGTCGAGGGCGCGGCCCACCCGGGTCGCGGTGTCCTCGGGATGCAGATCGTGCAGGATCAGCAGATCGCTGACGAGTTCGTCGGCGGTGAGGACGGCGAGGGGGTCCGCGCCGTCCGGGGCGGAGCGCAGCAGGCGTACGGTCCGGGTCAGGCCCTCGCCGTAGAACTCCATGAGGCAGCGAACGAGTTCGTCCGCGGTGTCGCGCGCCTCCGGTCCCGCCTGCTGCGCCAGCTCGTCGAGCAGCGCGCCTATCCGCTCGCCCGTATCCTGTCCGGCCATCGGCAAACCCCTCTTCTGAGGAAGGTCAGATCCTGCGGGAGGTCAGATCCTGGGGAAGGTCGGATCCTGGGGAAGGTCAGACCGCCAGTCCGCTCAGCCCCGTCGGCATGTGTGTCTGCTGGACGGTCTTCCCGCCGCCGACGTACATGTGCACGCCGCACGGCAGACACGGGTCGAAGCTGCGGACGGCCCGCATGATGTCGATGCCCTTGAAGCTCTCGGGCGGGTTCTCCTCGAAGATGGGGGTGTTCTGCACCGCGTCCTCGTACGGGCCGGGTGTGCCGTAGCTGTCGCGCACGCTGCCGTTCCACGGCGTCGGCGGGTACGGGTGGTAGTTCGCGATCTTGCCGTCCCTGATCACCATGTGGTGGGAGAGCACACCCCGGACGGCCTCGGTGAAGCCGCAGCCGATCGACTCGTCCGGCACGTCGAACTTCTCCCAGGTCTGGGTGCGTCCGGCGCGCACCTCCTCCATCGCCCGCTCCGCGAAGTGGAGGGCGGCAGCGGCGGCGTACGCCTGGAAGTAGGTGCGGGCCCGGTTGCGTTCGAGGGCGTTGCTCCACTGAGGGATCTTCCACTCGAGCGCCATCTCCGGCTTGGTCATCGTGCGTGGCAGGTTGATCTGCACGCTGTGCCCGGTGGCCTTGATGTAGCCGATGTCGACGAGTCCGGACAGCGCCGTGGACCACAGCCGCGCGATCGGGCCGCCGCCGGTGTCCAGGGCCAGATGGTCGGTGCCGTCGAACCAGCGGGGAGACATGACCCAGCTGTACTTGTCCTCGAAGTCCCGCTTCTGCGGGGCCGGGATGGTGTGCTGGTTCCACGGGTGCCGTTCGTCGACGGGGTTGCCGAGCGGGTCCCGTTCGACGAACTTCTCCATGCCCGACCAGTCCTCGTAGTACGAACTGCCGAGCAGGATGCGTATGCCGAGGTTGATGTCGACGAGGCTGTTGGTGACCAGCTTGCCGTCCACGATGACGCCCGGGGTGACGAACATCCGCCGGCCCCAGTTCTCCATGTTGGCGTACTGGAAGTCGCAGTACTCCGGGTCGTTCAGCGCGCCCCAGCACCCCAGCAGCACCCGGCGTCTGCCCACTTCCTCGTAGCCGGGCAGTGCCTCGTAGAAGAAGTCGAAGAGGTCGTCGTGGAGCGGGACGACCCGCTTCATGAACTCCACGTAGCGGGTGAGCCGGGTCAGGTAGTCGGTGAAGAGCTGGATGGTCGCGACCGTGCCGACGCCGCCCGGGTAGAGCGTGGAGGGGTGCACATGGCGGCCCTCCATCAGACAGAACATCTCCCGTGTGTAGCGGCTCACTTGGAGCGCCTCGCGGTAGAACTCGCCCTCCAGCGGGTTGAGCGAGCGCATGATGTCGGCGATCGTGCGGTAGCCGTGATCGGCCGCGTGCGGGGCCTCGGTGCGCTCGGCGAGTTCGAGCACGCCGGGGTTGGTCTCGCGGACCATCCGCTCGCAGTAGTCCACACCGACCAGGTTCTCCTGGAAGATGTTGTGGTCGAACATGTACTCCGCGGCCTCGCCGAGGTTGATGATCCACTCGCCGAGGTGCGGGGGTGCCACGCCGTACGCCATGTTCTGGGCGTAGACCGAGCACGTCGCGTGGTTGTCGCCGCAGATGCCGCAGATCCGGCTGGTGATGAAGTGCGCGTCGCGCGGGTCCTTGCCGCGCATGAACACGCTGTACCCGCGGAAGACGGACGAGGTGCTGTAGCACTCCGCGACCCGCTTCGCCTTGAAGTCGATCTTGGTGTGGATGCCGAGACTGCCCACGATGCGGGTGATCGGGTCCCACGACATCTCCGTGAGGCCGTCACCGGCCGGCTTGTTCGTCGCCGTCGCCATGGTGCCGCGCCACCTTCCTGTCGAGTGTCCTGCTCAGCGGGTGGGTAACCGTGGTCACCACGGGGCCTTGTAGCCGGTCGTGAGCTCCTCGCCCTTGCCGCGCCACTTCGGTTCCTTGTCGACGGTCCTCGCGGTGATGTTCCGCAGCCGCCGTATGACCGATCCGTAGATACCGCTAGCCGTCGCGGACACATGGCCGCCCGGCGGCTCGTCCATGAACGGCATGAACTTGTCGGGGAAGCCCGGCATGGTGCAGGCGATGCAGATCCCGCCGACGTTCGGGCAGCCGCCCACGCCGTTGATCCAGCCGCGCTTCGGCACATTGCACTTGACGACCGGGCCCCAGCAGCCGAGCTTGACCAGGCACTCCGGCGATCCGTACTCGGTGGCGAACTGCCCCTGCTCGTAGTACCCGGCGCGGTCGCAGCCCTCGTGCACCGTGGCGCCGAACAGCCAGGTCGGCCGCAGCTCCTCGTCCAGCGGGATCATGGGCGCCGCGCCCGCCGCCTGGTACAGCAGATAGAGCAGGGTCTCGGAGGCGTTGTCCGGGTGCACGGGGCAGCCCGGGATACAGACGATCGGAATGCCCGCCTTGGACTTCCACTCCCAGCCCAGATAGTCCGGCACTCCCATCGCGCCGGTCGGATTGCCGGCCATCGCATGGATACCGCCGTACGTCGCGCAGGTCCCGATGGCGACGACTGCGAGCGCCTTGGGGGTGAGCCGGTCCAGCCACTCACTGGTCGTGATCGGCTGACCCGTCTCCGGATCGTCCCCGAAGCCGCACCAGTAGCCCTCCGGCTTGACCCGCTCGTTCGGTATGGATCCCTCGACGACCAGCACGAAGGGCTCCAGCTCGCCCCGGTCTGCCTTGAAGAACCACTCGACGAAATTGTCAGCGCCCTGCACGGGCCCGCACTCGAAGTCGATCAGGGGCCAGTGGACCGCCACCTTGGGCAGTCCTGGCAGGGCACCGAGCGCCAGCTCCTCGATGCTCGGCTGGGTCGCGGCGGTCAACGAGACCGAATCCCCGTCGCAGCTCAGCCCCGCGTTGATCCAGAGAATGTGGACGGTCGGGTCCTCCTGCGCGTCGTCCTGCGCGGCGGGATCGGCCGTCGTCGCGGTCGGGGCGTTCATGAGCCCTCCTGGGAATCAGCTCATTCAGGTCATAACTGGCCAAGCGGCCTTCCCTATGGTTACCGCCCGGGAGGGGTGACGGTAAGTGCGAACGGGCCCTATCGCCCCCACGCACTGTCGCGGCGGGCAACCGGCCGTCGGTCGACGTGACAGCGCCGATCGGTCGCCCGCGAACGACGCCGCTCCAGCTCAACAGCCGGCGAGTCCGAGTCACGATGCACCCGGTCTGATCGCATATCGGGTGGTCGTCAAACGCACCCAAAAAAGATCAGCACATCGAATTCCGGTACAATCCCCAACGCCTTTACTCAGCGATGGGTTTACCGGACCTCGCGCGAAGTCCATGCCGAACATCAGAAGCTGTGAATCGCGTTTGAAATCAGCGGTCGACGCCCGTCCGGGAAACGCGAGCCCCCGTCATTCGGTCGAGCGCGAAGTATCGACCACCGGGCCCTGGTCCTGCCTTTGCGATCCCGGAACCGTTTCCGACGGAGCGCTGGAAGACCGCTTGATCCGCGCTTGAGTGCCGCTTGATCCCGGTCGGCGACACTCAATCTCGCGGCAAATCGAGTGATCGTTCGTCCAGTGGTCTGGAGTTGGAAGAATGCTTGATGTCGGCGTAATCGGAGAAGGGCCGGGCGGGTTGTTTCTGGCTCGCCTTCTGCTGATGCGGGGAATAGCTGCACGGGTCCGCGTGTGTGAGCGTAACCCCCTGGGGGCCACATTCGGATTCGGGATCGTTTTCTCCGACCGGACGATGTCGGCCCTGCGCGCGGCGGACCCCGAGACGCATGACCGGATCGTCGCGGCCAGCCGCTCGTGGCGTGACATGGAGGTTCGCATCGGCGGGCGGGAAATTCGGTACGGCGGGTACGGGTTCACGGCCATCGCCCGACGTGTGCTGCTGGACATCCTCCGGGAGCAGGCTGAGGCCAGCGGCGCCCAGCTCGACTTCCTCACCGTCGCGGACGCGGCGGAGCTCTGCTCCGAGCATCAGCTCGTCGTGGCTGCCGACGGCGTCGGATCGGAAACCAGGGACGCTCGCAAGGAGATTTTCGGGACCGAGATCGAGCAAGGTTCGGCAAAATTCATCTGGTACGGGACGACGGCGCCGATGGAGCGTGTCACGTTCCCGTTCGTGAAGACCGTATTCGGAGTTTTCGCCGCACATACCTATCCTTTCGCCGACGGACTCAGCACCTTCATCGTGGAGACCGACGAGGAAGCCTGGCGAGCCGCCGGAATGGATGTCTCCACAGAACGGTCGATTGGTCCGGGAGGAAGTGATGAGTATTCCCAGCAGCTGATGGAGGAGGTCTTCGCCGACCATCTCAAGGGGCATCCGCTGCTGGTGAACAACAGTCGCTGGGCGAACTTTCGGGTGGTCCACAACCGGGTCTGGTGGCACGAAAACCTGGTGCTTCTCGGAGATGCCGCGCACACCGCGCACTTCTCCGTCGGCTCGGGCACGAAGCTCGCGATGGAGGACGCCATCGGCCTGGCCGACGCTCTGGGCGGGCGGCACGGCTCCAGCCGCTCCCAGGTGGCCCCGGCCGTCGATCCGGCCCCGGCCTTCAAGTCCTACGAGGTGGCGCGCCGGCCGCAGGTGGCGCGGACGCAGGGCTGGGCGGCGCCGAGCATGCGCTGGTGGGAGTCCTTCGCGCAACGGGCCGATGAGAACCCGGAGAGGTTCGGCTTCCACTTTCTGACCCGCACTCCGGCGATCGGTCTGGCGGGACTGCGCCGGCGACACCCGGAGCGGATCGCCGCGGCGGAGTCGGCCTTCGTCGTCGAAGCCGGATCGTCCGAGCGATCGGCGGTCGGTGCTCTCGCGCCGGCGTCCGAAGGCCGGACCCCGCATGCGGTGGCCTTCCCCCTCCGGCTCGGCGAACGGGTGCTGCGCAATCGGATGGTGAGCGTGGTGCCTCCTTCCCCCGGCCAGGCGGATTCCTGTGTGGCGCAGGCACTCGCTGGGAACGGTCTCGTACTTGCCGACTGGAGCCGTGCCTCCCGGCAGGAGAGCGCCGGGGCCGGCGCGGGGGTCGGACCGGTTTCCGGAGGGAGCAAGGAATGGCGGGAGGCGGTCCGTGACGCCGGGCGCAACGGCGTACCACTCGGAGCCATCGTGGACTGTGAGGACGTAGGGAAGCCGCACGGCGCCCCCGTCCACGGCATGCCGCTGCTCGTTCTGCTTGCCGACCGGGTGGACCCCGAGACCTTCGGCCGGACCCTCGCGGCACTGCCCGGGCGGGATGACGACCGCCGGCTGCTACTCGGCCTGCACTGTCCGGCGGGACCTCCCACCCGAGAAGAGACCGACGCCTTGTCCCGCTGCGCGTCGGCCGCGGCGGCAACCGGCGTCGTGGCCGTCTACCTGCGCCTGGCAGGGCATGCCGCCGCGGCGGAGCCGACCGCTTGGGCGGAGGAGGACAGCTGGACCACAGTCGTCGAGCTGGCCGACCGGCTCCGCACCGCGTCCGGGCTGCCCCTGATCATCGACGCCCCCGCGGGCTGGGCCCTCGACGCCCCGGGGCACGCGGCCGACAACTGGCCCACCCGTCTGCACACGGCGCTCGTCGCCGGCCGCGTGGACGCCGTCGCGTCCCGGCAGGTGGCTCTGCCGCCCTGCTGACGTCATCAGCCCTCTCGCCGCCCGACCGCTCACAACCACAGCCAGGTCCAACCGAGTGGAGGTATGTCCGGATGAGTGTTTTCCACGAGCACGACGGGGTCCAACACCAGTCGAACGGCGCCGAGTCGGCAAACTTCGGCGAGAGAACGCCGGAGCCCGTCGCCGTCATCGGCATGGGTTGCCGCTTTGCCGGTGACGCCAACTCGCCCGAAGAGTACTGGCGGCTTCCCATGGAGGGCCGCGACGGCATCGGCGAAGTGCCGCCGGAGCGTTGGGAGTCCTACGCGGAGGCCAGTCCGCAGAACGCCGCGACCCTGCGCAAGGTGACCCGGAACGGTGGCTTCCTCGATGACATCGAGGGTTTCGACGCCGATTTCTTCGGCATCCTGCCACGTGAGGCGGAGCTGATGGACCCCCAGCAGCGCATCGTGCTGGAGGTCGCCTGGGAGGCCCTGGAACACGCCGGGATCCGGCCGCGCTCGCTGGCCGGTGGTGATGCGGGCGTCTTCATCGGCGTCGGCTCCGACGACTACGGGCGCCGGATGTTGGAGGACCTGCCCCGGATCGAGGCCTGGACCGGGATCGGTGCCGCCTTCTGCGCGGTCGCCAACCGTATCTCCTACACGCTGGACCTGCGCGGGTCGAGCCTGGCGGTCGACACCGCCTGCTCCGCGTCGCTGGTCGCGCTCCACCTCGCCTGCCAGGCCCTGCGTTCGGGCGAGTGCCCGGTGGCGCTCGCGGGCGGCGTGAACATCATGGCCGGTCCGGGGCTGACCATGGTCCCTGGACGCCGCCGGGGCGGTCTCACCGGACGGGCGCAGCAAGTCCTTCGACGCCTCGGCGGACGGCTACGGCCGCGGCGAGGGCGCCGGCGTTGTCGTGCTCAAGCGCCTCTCCGACGCCCAGCGCGACGGGGACCGCGTCCTCGCCGTCATCTGGGGCAGCGCCGTCAACCAGGACGGCCGCACCAACGGCATCATGGCGCCCAGTGAGGAGGCGCAGGCGCATCTGCTGCGTCAGGCCTACCGCTCCTGCGGCATCGACCCCGCAACCATCGACTACGTCGAGGCCCACGGCACCGGCACCCGAGCCGGTGACCCGATCGAAGTCGGAGCCATGGCTCAAGTCTTCGGCCCGCGCCCGGCCGACCGGCCGTGCCTGGTGGGCTCCGTGAAGCCCAACGTCGGGCACCTGGAGGCCGGCGCGGGTGTGGCAGGACTCATCAAGGCAGTGCTCGCGTTGCACCACGGCGAGATCCCGCCGCAGGCCGACTACTTCACCACCCCCAACCCCGCCATCCGGTGGGACGAGGCGGGGCTGAAGGTGGTCACCGAACCCACCCCCTGGCCCGTGAGCGGCCACCCGCGCCGGGCCGGTGTCTCCGGCTACGGCTACGGCGGGACGATCAGCCACCTGATCCTGGAGGAGGCGCCCGCCCCGACGCGTGGTCAGCAGACCGAGAGCCAGACGGGCCCACTGCTCCTACCCCTGTCGGCGGCCACCGAGGCGGGCGTGTGCTCCCAGGCCGGACGGCTTGCCGAGTGGCTGACCGGGACCGGCGCGGAGGCCCCGCTGGCCGATGTCGCGGCGACCTTGTCCGGGCACCGCGACCACCTCCAGTCCCGGGCCGCCGTCGTGGCGGCCGACCGGAAGCAGGCGGTCGAGCGGCTCACCGCCCTGGCCGAACAGCGCCCCGGAGACGGTGTGGAGACGGGCGCCGTCCTGCCCGCGGCCGGCGACGCGGTCTGGGTCTTCTCCGGCCACGGCGCCCAGTGGATCGGCATGGGCCGCGAGCTCCTGGAGCGCGAGCCGGTGTTCTCCGCCGTGCTGGACGAGATCGAGCCCGTCTTCCTGGAGGAGATCGGATTCTCGCCCCGCCAGGTCCTGCTCGACGGTGACCTCGTCGACGTGGACCGGATCCAGCCGATGATCTTTGCCATGCAGGTGGCGCTGTCCGCCGTGTGGCGGTCGCGGAGGCTGCGGCCGTCGGCCGTGATCGGTCACTCGGTCGGTGAGCTCGCCGCGGCGGTCGAAGCCGGCATCCTGAGCCTGCTCGACGGCTCCCGGCTGATCTGCCGCCGCTCCGTACTGCTGCGCCGGGTCGCGGGCCGGGGGGCGATGGTCATGGTCGGCCTGCCCTTCGACGAGGTCGCGGCGCGCCTGGCAGGCCGCGCGGACGTCAGCGCCGCGATCGCCGCCTCCCCGGGCTCCACCGTGGCGGCCGGCGGCGTCGAAGCGGTCGCGGCGGTCGCCGCGGAGTGGGAGGCGCAGGGCCTGACCGTCCGCAGGGTCGCCTCCGACGTCGCGTTCCACAGCGCCCACATGGACCCGCTCCTGGACGAACTGCGCCGCGCGGCCCACGACCTGGCGCTGAACGAGCCCGTGATCCCCGTCTACAGCACGGCACTCGCAGACCCGCGCGGCACCGCCCCGCGCGACGGCGACTACTGGGCGGCCAACCTGCGCAACCCGGTCCGCTTCGGCAGCGCTGTCCAGGCCGCGGCCGAGGACGGTCACCGTGCCTTCCTGGAGATATCCGCCCACCCCGTGGTCGCGCACTCGATCGTGGAAACCCTGAGTGAGAGCGGCGTCGAGGATGTCGTCGTCGCGCACTCGCTCCGGCGGAACAAGCCGGAGCTGGAGATATTACTGAGCAACGCCGCCGTGTTGTTCAGCCACGGCGTTCCGGTCGACTGGTCCGCGGCCGTCCGGGGCCGTCTGGTCGACCTGCCGGTCCGCGCCTGGCAGCACCGGCCGTTCTGGTATCGCTCGGCGCCGGCCGCGCAACTCGGCGGGGGCCAGCATGACCCGTTGAGCCACACGCTCCTCGGCCGCCCGGTCACCGTCAATGGCACAACGCCCTCGCGGCTCTGGCAGACCTACCTGGACGAGAGCTCCCGCCCCTATCCGGGCGACCACCCGGTCCAGGGCGTGGAGATCATCCCCGCGACGGTGCTGCTGAACACGTTCTTCACCGCCGCCGCGGACGGAGCCGCCTTCCCCGGCCTGGCCGAGGTCAACCTCCGCGTGCCGGTGGCCGTCAGCACCCCGCGTGAGGTGCAGGTCGTGCTCCAGGAGGGCGCGCTGCGCCTGGCGTCGCGCATCGTCGGCGCGGAGGAGGACGACGCCGATGCCTCCTGGCTCACGCACACCTCCGCGGTGGTCTCGCCGACAATCCAGGTCGGGTCCCGCCGAGTGGAGTTGGACGAGGTGCGGTCGCGTTGCCCGGTGCCGCTGCCCGAGGACTACGTCATCGACCGGCTCGCCGCGATCGGTGTGGCCGCCATGGGGTTCCCCTGGCAGGTGCACGAGATGCGAGGTGGCGACGGTGAGCTGGCGGCCGTGGTCAGCGCGTCCCCGGACGGCACCCCGCCGCCCTCCTGGGCGAGCGTCCTCGATGCCGCGCTGTCCATCGCCTCGGTGACCTTCCCCGGCAGTCCGATCCTGCGTATGCCGGCTCATATCCGCGAGGTCGCCGTCTTCGGCGACTGCCCGGCCGAGGTCGTGCTGCACGTGCGCTGCGTCGACGGCCTGGCCGCGGTGGACACCGTGGACGTGCTGATCGCCGCACTCGACGGCGAGGTGCTCGCCCGCTTCGGTGGTCTCCGCTACGGCGTCCTCGACGGCGACCCCGGTGCGACCGCGAGCCCGCGCCGCCTGGTGAGTGAGCTGTCCTGGCGGGCCGTGGAGCAACCCGCAGGAGAGCGGCCTCCTGCCGAGGTGGTGCTGCTCGGCGACGCACAGGCCGCGCAGCGGATCGGTGAAGGCTTCTCCCGTGTCGGCTTCCCCTGGCGCTTCGCCGCCGATCCGGAACAACTCGAGGCCGTAGGCCCGGACACCGCCGTCCTCGTCGTTCCCGACCGCGACAGGGAGCCGGCCGCGGCCGCCGTCGCCGCCTCCTGGCTGCTCACCCGCACTGTGCAGGGCCTGGCTCGGCAGGAGCCCGGTCGGCGTCCGATCGTGCGTGCGGTGACGCGCGGCGTACGCGAAAGCCTGGACCAGGAGGCGTTGGGGGACGCGGTGCTGTGGGGTCTCGGCCGGGTGCTGGCCGGTGAGCACCCGGACCTGTTCGCCGGGGTCGTCGACCTCTCGGCGCGGCCGACGGAGGAGGAACTGGCCGCCCTGGTCGACCTGGTCCGCGAGGATTCCGGCGAGAGACCCGGCGACGAGGTGGTGACCCTGCGTGGAGCCCTGCGCGAGGTTCCGAGGCTGGTCGCCGTCGAGCGCGAGCCGGAGCACGCCGCGCTGGAGTGCCGCGCCGACGCCACCTACCTCGTCACCGGCGGCCTTGGCGTGCTGGGCCTGGAGGTCGCCACCTGGCTGGCGAGCCGAGGCGCACGGCGCATCGTGCTGGCGGGCCGGACCGCGCTGCCGCCGCGCTCGCAGTGGGCCGCGATCACGGACCCGGCGACGCGCCGACGGGCCGAGGCGGTAAAGGTGCTGGAAGGGCTCGGCGTCACCGTGCGGACGGTCGCCGTCGACGTCGCCGACCGCGAGGCCCTGTCCGCCGCGCTCGACCCGGAGACCCTGGGGTTGCCACCGATCCGCGGCGTTGTGCACGCGGCCAGCGTGCTCGACAACCGGATGGCCGTCGATGTCGATGAGGCGTCGCTGACCACCGTGCTGCGCCCGAAGGCCGGAGGGGCCCTGGCCCTGCACGAGACCTTCCCCGTCGGAGCCCTGGACTTCATGGTCCTCTTCTCCTCCTGCGGGCAGCTCCTCGGCCTGCCGGGCCAGGCCAGCTACGGCTCGGCCAACGCCTTCCTGGACGCGCTGGCCTGGCACCGTTCCGCCCTCGGCGACCGCACCCTGAGCGTGGCCTGGACCTCGTGGCGCGGCCTGGGCATGTCGACATCCTCGGAACTCATCGACATCGAGTTGGCGGCTCGCGGCACCGCGGACATATCGGCTGCCGAGGCCTTCCGCAGCTGGGCGTTCGTCTCCCGGTTCGACCTGCCTCACGCGGCGGTCATGCGGATCCTGCCACCGGAACCCGGGGCGGAGCGTCCCCGACTGCTCGCCGACCTCGCGGTTCCGGATGCCGACGTGCTCGGCCAGGTGGAGACGGAGTGGGCCGAGCTGGCCCCCGAGGAGCTGCGCGGCTATCTCGTGGACGACGTCCGCGCCCAGGTCGCCGGGGAGCTGAGGTTCGATCCGGACACCTTCGACGTACGACGCCCGCTGATGGAGATGGGCCTCGACTCGGTGATGACGGTGGTGATCCGGCGCCGGCTGGAGAAGATCTTCCGGCTCTCCCTGCCGAGCACCCTGCTCTGGGACCGGCCCACCGTCGCTGCCATAGGCGACTTCCTGTTCGAGCTGCTCCAGGAAGCGAGCAACGAGGAGGCGCAGGCACAGCCGCCGGAGCCGGAGTTGATCGAGCCGCTCGTCGGCTGACCGCTTCGTCCGCCCGTCTCACCGCCCCAGCGGGCTCCGGTACGGCCGGCCCGCTGGACGACTGGACCGTGGGTGCCGCCCGGCTCTCATGGGCTGCGGGCCGGGCGGCACCCACGAAGGAGGGGAGAAGATGATTCGCACCGGTGTGGTCGGCTGGCCTCAGGAGGCCGCCGACCGGTATGTCGCCTCGGGACTGTGGCGGCGGCAGCCGCTGGGGGGTTGGGTATGGTCCTGGGCCGACCGTTACGGCCACCGCACCGCCGTGGTGGACGGCTCGGTCCGGCTCAGCTACCGCGAAGTCGCCGAACGGGTGGACTCGCTGGCGGAGCGCCTGCTCGGGCTGGGCATGAGGAACGGCGACAACCTGCTCGTGCAGTTGCCCAACTGCTGGGAGTTCCTCGGCCTGTTCCTGGCTTGCCAGCGGATCGGGGTGGCGCCGCTGCTGGCGCTGCCCGCGCACCGCGAACACGAACTCGCCTATCTGGCGGATCTCGCGGAGGTCGCGGCGATCGTGGTGCCGGACCCCTGCGCGGCTTCGACCACCAGTCCCTGGCCGCGCGGATCGCCGCGGATCGCCAGGTCAGCTGTCCGGTCCTGGTCCTTGGCGGCGAGCCGGAGCCCGGGCACCTGGACCTCTCGGCGATGCTGAGCCCGATGCCCGGAGCCATGGAGCGCCGCTCCCGGCTGGACGCGTTGGCGCCGGAACCGGAGGAGGTTGCGTTCTTCCTGCTCTCCGGAGGGACGACCGGTCTTCAGAAGATCATCGCGCGGACCCACAACGACTACGAGTACAACGTCCGTCGGAGCGCGGAGGTCTGCGGTTTCGACGTGGAGACCGTCTATCTCGCGGTGCTGCCGGTGGCCCACAACTTCGCGTTGGGCTGCCCGGGGGTGCTCGGCGCCCTGTCCGTCGGCGGGCGGGTCGTCATGTGTCCTTCGCCGCGCGCCGAGATCGCCTTCCCCGAACTGGCCCGGGAGCGGGTCACCGCCACGTCCGTGGTCCCGGCGGTGGCCCGTACCTGGCTGGGAGCCGCCGACTCGGCCGGCCCCGATTTGGAGAGCCTGCGTGTGCTGCAGGTCGGGGGTTCGGTACTGCCGGCCGATCTGGCCCGCGGCCTCGCCCCGGCATTGGGCTGCACCCTTCAGCGGGTGTTCGGCATGGCCGAGGGCCTGCTCAACTACACCCGGCTGACCGACCCCCCGTTCGTCGTGAGCACCACACAGGGCCGACCGATCTCCGAGGCCGACGAGGTCCTGATCGTCGACGCGGACGGCCGGCCCGTCGAGGAGGGGGAGACCGGGGAGCTGCTGACGCGCGGCCCCTACACACCGCGCGGCTACCTCCGTGCGCCGGATCACAACACCCGGGCCTACACCCCGGACGGCTGGTACCGCTCCGGCGATCTGGTGCGCCGCCACCCCAGCGGCAACCTGGTGGTCGAGGGGCGGATCAAGGACCAGGTCAACCGCGGCGGCGAGAAGATCGCGATCGACGAGGTGGAAGACCTCGTCCGCGTGGTGCCCGGGGTCGCCGTCGCCGCCGCCGTCGCGCTACCCCACCCCGTACTGGGCGAATGCCTGGGAGTGTGCGTGGTGCCCGCGCCCGGCGCGGAACCGACGCTCGCGCACATCCGAGCGCTCTTCCGAGAACGTGGGGTCGCGGCTTTCAAGTACCCGGACGAGCTACGGCTTTCGCCGGCCCTGCCACTGACGGCAGTCGGCAAGGTCGACCGCAAGCAGTTGCTGGACCTCTTCGCAGTCACGCGGGGCCCCGAAGTGACCCCTCTCGGACGCATCGCCTGACCGACCGAGCAGACCTGTCAATCGCAAAGGGAGTCGATCCATGACTGACCAAGCCCCCGAGGTCGTGTTGCCACCGGAGCTGGCCTCGCTCCGCCTGAAGGGTGCGGACCACCTCGCCAGGGTGACCTGGAAGCCCGAGGAGACCGTGCGCTTCTACCGGGACGTGCTCGGCCTGCCCCTGGTCCACGCGATCACCGCCACCGGCTGGGTGAGCGAGACGTTCCCCGACTTCGTTCACTTCTTCTTCGCCCTCGGCAAGGGCGACCACCTGGCGTTCTTCTACTACTTCGGGCTCCCCGAAGAAGAGCAGCCCGGCGACCTGATGCACCGGTCCCGACACCTCGCCCTGCACGTCGACACGGAGCAGGAACTGCTCGACTGGCGCGCCCGGCTCAAGGCGCACGGCGTGCGGGTCACCCCGCTCCTGGCCCACGAACTGCTGGAGTCGATCTACTTCGACGACCCCAACGGCATTCAGCTTGAGATCACCCGCCCGCTGCGCCCCTTCGAGCCGATCGACGCCCGCGATGCCGAGCTGACCCTGAGGGCCCTCTCGGACGTCAGCCGGAACGGGAAGCCGACGGTTACGGAGATGTGGCGCCGTAAGGGAGAGCTGTCCCGCGCCCACACGGAGGAGCAGAACCGATGACCACGCTGTACGTACTCGACATCCCTGAGTTCGCCGCCTTCATCGAGGCCGCCGATCGTCAGAACATGAGCGTCAGCCGTGGCGGTGACTACGTCGAGGTGACCACGGCAGGGCCGTTGCAGATCGAGCGGGCACAGGTGGGCGCCCGGCCGGCGGTCTGGTTCGCGGCCCTGACCGCGGGTTTCCAGGGACAGCTGGTCACCTTGGACGACGACCTGCTGTTGCTGGCCGAGGAGTGAGCGGACGAACTCGCCGTCCGAGCCTCACCCTTGGGCCTGGCCCGTCGTGGGGCGCGGGCCCAGGAGCGTTCGCGTGGCGTCCAGAAAGGGCAGCAGTCCTGGGGCGTGCTGAGCGTTGCGCCGCCAGGTCGCGTGGATCGGGGCCTCGTAGTGGGGGCCCCGCCACGGCACCAGTCCGACCGCGCCCCGGGCCAGATCCGCGGCGACGGCTATCTGCGGCAGCAAGGCGAAGCCCATGCCCGCCGCGACGCACGTCCGCAGGGCGCCGATGCTGGTGAGTTCCGCCGCGACTCGAGGGCGGGGACCCGGGTTCGATCCCAGCGCCTCCTCGAACATCATCCGGTAGCTGCAGCCCGGCTCGGTCACGAGGAAGTCGACGCCCGCGAGGTCGGCGTTGGTCACCAGTTCCTGTCGCGTCAGCGGGTGGTCCTTGGGTGCCACCACGACGACCGGTTCGGGCAGGAGCGGCATGCTCTCCAGATCAGGGTGGTCCGGAGGTGTGCCGAAGGTGAAGCAGAGGTCGAGCGTCTCCTCATGGACGCCATTGCGGCACTCCTTCCGGTTGCCGGGGCGGAGTACCACGTGCACCTTCGGGCAGTCTTCGCGGAAGCGGGTGAGTAGTGAGGGGAGCCGGTAGACGCACAGCGTCTCCGGAGCCCCGATCAACAACTCTCCTCCAGGAATGCCGAGTTCGGTGACCGCGGCCCTGGCCTCCTCGGCGAGGGAGAGCATCCGCTCGGCATAGTCGACCAGGCGGTGTCCGGCCGGGGTGAGGCGCAGGCCGCGGTTGGAACGCTCGAACAGGCGGACTCCCAGGTCCTGTTCCAGCGCCTTGATCTGTTCCGTCACGCTCGACTGCGCGTAGTTCAGCCGCTCGGCAGCGTGTGTCACGTTCAGTGCGTCGGCCACGGTGCGGAACGTACTGAGCTGCCGCAGCTGCATGTTCCTGCTCCCGACCGTTGGTATTGGCTCTCCCGATGATGCCATCGGAAGCTCCCGTTTCCGATCCGCTTCCGATCTTGTCAGGCTTCAGTCCCAACCCCTGGACGGCCACCCTCCTCCATCGCGGCCGTTCCGGCTTCACGAAAGGCAATGTCATGGCTGCGCCAACTACGCAGGCCGCCAACGCGTCCGCCGAGGCACTCGCCGAGAACCCCTCGCGTCGACGGCTGTTACTGATCGGTCTTTCGCTCGGCTACTTCATGGTTCTCCTCGACACCAGTGTCGTGAACGTGGCGCTGCCCGCCATCCGCAGCGACATCGGAGGTGGACTCTCAGGGCTGCAGTGGGTGGTCAACGGTTACACCCTGACCTTCGCGGCGCTCCTGCTCACGATGGGCGCTTTGTCGGACCGTTTCGGCGGCCGCCGGGTCTTCATCGTCGGCACCTGGGCCTTCCTCCTCGCATCGCTGCTCACCGTGTTCTCGCCGAACCTCGGTGCGTTGATCGCCATGCGCGCCCTGCTCGGTGTCGCGGGTGCGGCGCTGCTTCCCTCGTCCATGGCCGTCATCGCCACCACCTTCACCGAACCGGCTCAACGCGCCCGCGCGCTCGGCTCATGGGCGGCCATCACCGGAGCGGCGCTGGCCGCGGGCCCCGTACTCGGAGGTGTGCTCACCGACACCCTCGGTTGGCGCAGCATCTTCGCCATCAACGTTCCCGTGGCGCTGGCCAGCGTGCTCATCACGCGTGCCTTCGCGCCGGAGACGACGCCGAACACCAGCCGCGGGGTGGATCTGCCCGGTCAGATCAGCGCGGTGCTCGCGCTCGCCGGACTGACGTTCGGTGTGATCCAGAGCGAGAACCTCGGCTGGGGTTCGGCGCCGGTGCTGGCCGCGCTTGCCCTCGCCGTCGTGGCCGGAGCGGTCTTCCTGGTCGTGGAGCGCCGGCCGGCCGGGCCGCGCGGCCCGATGCTCCCGCTGGTGCTCTTCCGCAACACCACCTTCTCGGTCAGTGTTCTCAACGGCCTGCTGGTCAACTTCGGCCTTTCCGGACTGCTGTTCGTGATGTCCCTCTATTTCCAGCAGGCGCGGGGCCTGTCCGCGTTGTTGGCCGGATGCGCCTTCCTGCCGCTCACGCTGCCGACGGCCTTCAACCCCATCTACACGGGCCGTCTGGTTGCCCGGTCAGGCCCCAGGAAGCCGTCGGTTCTCGGCTTCGCACTGCTGACGGTCGGAGCGGGTGTCCTCGCTGCCGCCGTGACCGGCACCGGCGCCGTGCACACCGTGCTGATCGGCCTGGGCCTGCTGGTCTTCGGGTTCGGCGTTTCCTTCGCGATTCCCTCCTTGGTGGTGGCCACTGTGTCGTCCACCCCGAAAGAGCAGGTGGGCATCGGGTCCGGGGCGCTCAACTCGGCGCGCCAGACCGGCGCCGTCGTGGGAGTCGCCGTGCTCGGTTCGGTGCTCCACGCTGCCGAAGGTTCCGCGGGAGGCAGCCGCACCGCGCTGATCGTCGTCACGGCCGCGCTCCTGCTCGGCCTGGTGCTGTCCGTCTCCTTCATCGGACGGAACCGCCAGGCGGCCTAGCCGGCCCGCGTGTGCCGGCGGTCACCCCCGCCGGCACACAACCAACCAGAGAAGCGCATCCGAGCCGCGAGCAAGGGCATGAAATTGACCGTCTGATCGTCCGTGTTCGGACCTGGTGGGGGGAGAAACCGTTGCACGTCAACGTCCTGGGAACTCTGAGCGCTCGAATAGGCGACGTCTCTGTGCTGCCGACGGCTCTCAAGCAGCGCCGCATTCTGGCTCTGCTTGCGCTGTCCGGGGGAATGATGGTCTCCAACGATCAGTTGATCGAGGAGATCTGGGAAGACGGGCCGCCCAAGAGCGCGGTCACCGCCCTGCAGACCTATGTCCTGGCCCTGCGTAAGCGGATCAGTTGCGTCGGCGTGGACGCCAAGCGAGTCGTGATCACGCGCGACGGGGGTTACCAGATAGAGCTTGCCGCGGACGGGTTGGACGCGAACGCCTTCGAGCGGCACGTGCACGTGGGCCACCGGCTTGCCGCCGCACGGGAATTCCAAGGCGCTGTTGACGCCTTCCGCATGGCGCAGAGCCTCTGGAGCAGCGGCCCCTTCACCGATCTACCACCCGGTCCCCACCTGGCGATCGAAGCAGCGCGTCTGGAGGAGATGCGCATCGGGGCGACCGAAGGGCGCATGGAAGCCGAGCTGCGCATCGGGAGGCACCGCAGCGTGGTGAGCGAGCTGAGCGCGCTCACGGCCCGGTATCCCCTGCATGAGTACCTTCACGCGCAGTACATCCTCGCCCTGCACCGGTCCGGCCGTCGGGACCAGGCGCTGGCCGCCTACAGCCGGGTGCGCGCGTCACTGCGGCGGGAGTTGGGCGTGGAGCCGTCGCCGCGGCTGTGGCATCTTCAGCGCGACGTCCTGACGGCCGAGAACCTCTACATCAGCGCCAACGACGAACTCGGCGGATACCAGGGCGAGCGGGAGTCCGCGTGAACACCCCGCACCCGATCCATGGGCAGCGGATTGCCGGGTCGTGGGGGGTGCCCTGATCCGAGGTCGTGTCGATGTCCCCGTCATCGCGCGACCCGTGAGCGCCGGCCGGGCCCTGGGAGCCCCCGTATCCGTCAGGGCCCGGCCGGCGGCAGTTCTTCCCACTGGCCACTTCACGCAGATCAGGAGAGCCATGACTTCACTACTCGACGGGCCGATCGCCGTTCGGGGCGCTGGTGCGAGAGCGGCGGAACTGGCGGCCCTGCGAGAGCGGGTGCTGGCGGGGCCGAGTGAGGCGGCGACGCAGGCGCAGCACGCGAAGGGCAAGCTGACGGCGCGCGAGCGGATCGCCTTGCTGCTGGACGAGGGCTCGTTCAACGAGGTGGAGGCGCTGCGCCGGCACCGGGCGACCGGGTTCGGCCTGGAGGCGAAGAAGCCCTACACCGACGGCGTCATCACCGGCTGGGGCACTGTCCACGGCCGCACGGTGTTCGTCTACGCGCACGACTTCCGGATCTTCGGCGGCGCGCTGGGCGAGGCCCACGCGCAGAAGATCCACAAGATCATGGACATGGCCATCGCGGCCGGGGCCCCGCTGGTCTCCCTCAACGACGGCGCCGGCGCCCGCATCCAGGAGGGCGTGACCGCACTGGCCGGGTACGGCGGCATCTTCCAGCGCAACACCCGCGCGTCCGGTGTGATCCCGCAGATCTCGGTGATGCTCGGCCCGTGCGCGGGCGGCGCGGCCTACAGTCCGGCGCTGACGGATTTCGTGTTCATGGTCCGTGAGACATCGCAGATGTTCATCACCGGACCGGACGTGGTCAAGGCCGTGACCGGCGAGCAGATCTCCCAGAACGGGCTCGGCGGCGCGGACGTGCACGCCGAGGTCTCCGGTGTGGCGCACTTCGCCTACGACGACGAGCGCAGCTGCCTGGAGGAGGTCCGCTTCCTGCTGTCGATGCTGCCGCAGAGCAACCGGGAGACCCCGCCGGTCGAGCTGACCGACGACCCGGCCGAACGCCGCTGCGAGGCGCTGCTCGATCTCGTGCCGGCGGACGGCAACCGCCCGTACGACATGCGCAAGGTCATCGAGGAGCTCGCCGACGACGGCCAGTTCATGGAGATCCACGAGCGCTGGGCCACCAACGTCATCTGCGCGCTCACCCGCATGGACGGCCAGGTCATCGGCATCGTCGCCAACCAGCCGCAGTCGCTCGCGGGTGTGCTGGACATCCACGCGTCGGAAAAGGCCGCGCGGTTCGTGCAGTGGTGCGACGCGTTCAACATTCCACTGGTGACACTGCTGGACGTGCCGGGTTTCCTGCCCGGCGTGGACCAGGAGCACGGCGGCATCATCCGCCACGGGGCCAAGCTGTTGTACGCGTACTGCAACGCCACCGTGCCGCGCATCTCCCTGGTGCTGCGCAAGGCATACGGCGGCGCGTACATCGTCATGGACTCGCGTTCCGTAGGCGCGGACCTGGCCTTCGCCTGGCCCACCAACGAGATCGCGGTCATGGGAGCCGAAGGTGCCGCCAATGTCATCTTCCGCCGCGAGATCGCCGCCGCCGACGACCCCGAGGCCAAGCGCGCGGAGATGGTGCAGCAGTACAAGGACGAGCTGATGCACCCCTATTACGCCGCCGAGCGAGGCCTCGTCGACGAGGTGATCGACCCGGCCGAGACCCGCGAGGTGCTGATCCGCTCCCTGCAGATGCTCCGTACCAAGCACGCGGACCTGCCGGCCCGCAAGCACGGAAACCCCCCGCAGTAACCGTCAAATGCCGGGCCCAAGTATCGAGGAAGGCAACGATGACCTCCGCCACGATGCCGATGGTCCAGATCGTCAAGGGCGAGCCGGCCGACGACGAACTCGCCGCGCTCGCCGCCGTCCTGCTGGCCCGCGCAGCCGCGGCCCGGCGCCCCGCGCAGTCGCGCTCCGCGCACGACGACCGCCGCCCCCAGGCTCGCTGGCGTCGTCTCGAGCGCGTCACCAGCTACCGCAACCCTGTCAGTTGGCGTTAGCCGTGGGGACTCGGCAGCGAACTCGCTCTGCGGGCGCCGCCCCTTCGTGCGGATCGGCAGGTCAGGCAACCGACAATGGTGGGATGCGAAATGCTTTCGACCCGGACGAGTTGACGTCTCACGCCTTCTACCGACTTCTGACAGCTCTGGTGGTGCCCCGGCCGATCGCTTGGATATCGACGATCGGTGCTGATGGTGTGGACAACCTGGCGCCCCACTCGTTCTTCACCATCGCGTGTGTGGAGCCACCGATCGTGCAGTTCAGTTCGGTTCGGCGCAAGGACACGCTCCGCAACGTCGAGGAGACCGGAGAGTTCGTCGTGAACTTCGCCGGTGAGGAGCACTTCGAGGCGATCAACGCCACGAGCACGGATTTCCCCCGGGGGGTCAGCGAGTTCGATGTCCTCGGCATCGAGCGCGAGCCGAGTCTTCGGGTCGGGCCGCCCCGCGTCGCCGGTTCACCGGCCGTACTGGAATGCACGTTGCACAGCACCGTGCGGCTGGGTGACTCCACCGTCGTCTTCGGCCGCGTGGTCCACGCGGCCGTCGACCAGAAGGTCCTCGTCAACGGGCATCCCGAGATCGACCGACTGCGACCGTTGGCCCGGCTGGGCAAGGACGAGTGGGGAACGTTGGATGCGGTGCGCGAGATCGAACGCGTCCGCTACGCGGACTGGTCCGGGTCGCCGTCGTCCTAGCCGAGGACGCGAAGGAACGACGGCACGGAGTCGCCGCGTACTGACGCTCGGATTTGCGCCGGCGTGCTCAATTCGACCGGAGGGGACACCCTTTGGCACAAGGACAGGCCTCGTGCCAGGGGTGCGGTCGAACAGGTCAAGGCCTGCCGTGAGGGTCAGCGTACGGCGTAGGCCCTGATCAGGGCCTGGGCGAGACGAGCCTGGTCATCTGGCGACGCCGCACCCCTCAGCTCGTGGACAGCTCCGAACGGATGTGCCGGCCCGCCCAGTGCTACGGCGAGGTGGGCACGTGCGGGGAGCGGAGCACGAGCAGGGTGATCTCGCTGGGGGCGAAGACGCGGAATGGCGGGCCCCAGAAGCCGGTGCCGCGGCTGGTGTAGAGGAGGGTGCGGGTGCCGTGGTGGCTCAGGCCGGCGACGGCGGGCTGGTCGATGCGGACCAGGTGGTGGAAGGGCCAGATCTGGCCGCCGTGGGTGTGGCCGGAGAGCTGGAGGTCGATGCCGTCGGCTGCCGCTCGGTCGACGAACTTGGGCTGGTGTGCCAGGAGCAGGACGGGCAGGTCGGGGTCGGCGCCGTTCATGGCTCCAGCGAGGTGGGCGCGGTGGCCCGCCAGGCCGGAGGACTCGGCTGTGACGTCGTCCACGCCGGCGACCACGAGGGTGTCGCCTCCGCGTTCGAGCAGCAGATGGCGGTTGCGCAGCGGTTCCCAGCCCAGCTCGTCCATCAGGTCGACCCAGCCCTGGGCCTCGCTGTAATACTCGTGGTTGCCGGTGACGTATACGCGGGCCCGGGTGGCCCGCACGGTACCGAGTGGGGCGGCCTGGGCGCGTCGGCGTTCGGCCGTGCCGTCCGCGATGTCGCCGGTGTGGCAGACCAGGTCGGCTTCCAGAGTGTTCACCGTCTCGCACACCCGCGCCGACCAGCGGGCGCGATCGAGCGGGCCGTAGTGGGTGTCTGTGATGAGGACGACGCGGATGCCGTCCAACCCGGCACCCAGCCGCGGGAGTTGCACGTCGAGTCGGCGCACGCGTGGCACGCGGCGGGCCTCGAAGTACCCCCAGGAGAGCAGTACGGCGGTTACGCCGAGGACGGCCCAAGTGGCAATTCGGGCCCGGTCCTGACTGTCGTCGACGCCGGCCACGGTCAGGGCGAGTCGCAAGGGGACGCCGAGCAGAACGGACCAGGTGAACAGAACCCAGCTGGCGCCCAGCAGGGTGTCACCGACTATCGCCGCCCGGTCCTGCTGACGCCGGCCGTGGCCGCGCACCATCGCGAGCGGCATACCGATGAGGCCGAGGGCGAACAGGGCGGTGCCGACCAGCGTGACGGGCAGCGACCAGTGCTGGCCGGTGTGCAGGAGTACCCAGCAGGGCACGGCCCACAGCAGGACGGGGGCGATCAGCGGGATGTAGCGCATCAGGCGGTGCAGTCGGCTCTGCCGCGGCGCTTGCGCTTCACTGTCGGCGGATCGGGTGTTGCTGGTGTCGGTCACGCTTCCCCTCACTGACCAGGCTGCCGTCTCGCGCACTGTATCCGGTCGTCCTCGGGCCGACCGGACGGGCGTTCACGCCAAGCTCTTCGGCCTCCAGGGCCAGGCACAGGCCGGGATTGACGCCTGCGCTCGGCTTCTCCCGGACCTGACACACGGCGAATCCGCAGGCCGGTGGGTGATCTGCTCCTGACTCCATGCCGTCGCCCGCCTGCGGTCATGGCGATGGGGCTTGTTCCGCCTCTTCCACTCAGGCGTCACGGGGCCGTGCAACCGGTGTCCCATCAGGCGCCGGTATCCGTCCGGACAGCCGGTCATGCACGTGCTCGTGCAACCTGGGGGAGGAGCGGGCAGGGGCACTAGATGTACTGACCCGTGCTTTCATGAAGCCTGATGTCCGACGGGTGGTCAGATAAACGAAAAGTGCCTCTGACCAGCAAGAATGAGGATTGTCGAGGTCCTTGTTCCTGCCACCGTCGGAGGCACTTCCCAGGTGAAGAAGCGTATCGGGTCCTACCCGCGTGTCCGTGTCGAGGGTGGTGGCCGGGCGGTGGTCTCGCAGGCGGGAGGCGTCCTGCTGGTGGAGACGGGCCGTAAGGCTGGGCTGGACCAGGCGATATCTGCGGCTCTGGCACCCTGGCGCAAGCCGCGGGCGGTGCACGATCCGGGGAAGACGCTGCTGGATGTGGCCCTGGCGGTCGCGCTCGGCGGGGACTGCCTGGCCGATGTGGGGATGCTGCGGGCCGAGCCGGCGGTGTTCGGGCCGGTGGCTTCCGACCCGACCGTCTCGCGGCTCATCGACACCCTCGCCGCGGCCGGGCCGAAGGCCCTTCACGCGATCCGAGCCGCGCGGGCCGAAGTGCGCCAGCGGGTATGGAAGTTGGCCGGGACGTCGGCGCCGGATGCCGCAGGCGAGGTGATCGTGGACCTGGACGGGGTGCTGGTGCTGGCGCACGACGAGAAGCAGGACGCGGCAGCGACCTGGAAGAAGTCCTTCGGCCACCACCCGCTGATGGGCTTCGTCGATCACGGAAGCGGCGGCACCGGAGAGCCTGGTCGCGGCCCTGCTCCGGCCGGGGAACGCGGGCAGCAACACCGCGGCCGACCACATCACCACTGCCCAACTCGCCCTGGCCCAGCTCCCGAAACGGCATCGGCGAGGCCGCTCCACACTGATTCGCACCGACTCCGCAGGCGGTACTCACGAGTTCCTGGCCTGGCTCTCGCAGCGTGGGAGGTGGCTGTCGTACTCGGTCGGGATGACCATCACCGACGCCATCCATCAGGCCGTGCTGAAGGTCCCGGTCTCCGCCTGGACACCCGCCGTCGAACCGGGCGGTGAGATCCGCGAGGGCGCCTGGACCGCCGAGCTCGACGGCGATGTCCTCAAGGGCTGGCCCACGGGGATGCGGCTGGTGGTCCGCAAGGAACGGCCGTATCCCGGCGCCCAGTTGCGCTTCACCGATGCCGACGGACTACGGCTCACCTGCTTCGCCACCAACACGTCGGGCGGGAAGATCACGGACCTGGAA
>NZ_JBIAIQ010000028.1:76180-113751 GCF_042871525.1 Streptomyces sp. NPDC005784 | reverse complement strand
TTCGTCAACGGCCTCGGTCAGGACCTCGACGCCGTCGTCGCCGGGCTCAGCCTCCGCTACAGCTCCGGCGCCGTCGAAGGCCACAACAACAAGATTAAAATGCTGAAGCGGCAGATGTTCGGCCGTGCCAACTTCGACCTGCTCCGCAAGCGAGTCCTGCTCACCGCGCGAGGCCGTTCATGATCGCGGTCGTGGTGACCCTCCGTGGCTCCGGCACTGAAAGTGATCCAGAACCCACGTTCAGCCGCCGCCGACAAGCCGGGAGCGCGCCCGGCGGGCGCAGCGAAGCCGGGGGTCTTGAACCAGTAGAGAAAGTTGTTACTCAGGCTTCGGCTGGGTGTGTTCGAAAGCTGCAGGACAAGCCACTAGGCATGGGTGGGAACGTGGGAACGAGCTCTGAGAAGAAGCCCGGGCCCCGGGGCGGCTCACCAGCGCGTGCTGAACGGGCTTTGCAGGATGGACCGTTTGTGAGAGGGCACACGGGGTCCGGAGGTGGCACTCCCGTCCCTGGGGTTCGAGGATGCTCGTATGAAGGTGCCGATCGGTCGCCCCAGTCTGCGGCCTTACCTGTCTTACCAGCAGCGCGCTGCAGCGCACCGTGAGGGGCTGAGTGCTCATTTCTTGGGCACCAGTTCAGTACTGCTGTCGGACGGGCAGACATCGGTGCTCAGCGACGGGTTCGTCACTCGCCCCGGGATGCTGCGAGTAGGCATGGGCAAGATCGCCCCGAACCGAGCGCTGGTCCGTGCCGCCATCGAGCGCCTGCGGGTGGACACCCTCGCCGCTGTGGTGTGCGCGCATTCCCACTACGATCACGCCCTCGACGCACCGGTGTGGGCGCTGGAGACCGGCGCCGAGCTGGTCGGGTCGGAGTCCACCGCCAACATCGGGCGCGGCCTGGGGGTCCCCGAGTCGTCCTTGCGGGTGGTCGGCGACGGCGACACCGTGACCTATGGCAGCTTCACGCTGACCTTCCTGAACTCCGTGCACAGCCCGGGCGACCACTACCCCGGTACCGTCGATCAGCCCTTGATCCCGCCGGCCGGTGCCGGTGCCTGGAAGACCGGCACCGCCTACTCCGTGCTCGTCACCCACCCCCACGGACGCGTACTGCTACAAGCCAGCGCCAACTACCGGCCCGGCGCGCTGCGCGGTCACCAGGCCGACGTCATCTACCTGGGCGTCGGCACGCTGGGCAAACAGCCCGCCGAGTTCCTTCACACCTACTGGGACGAGGTCGTGGCCGCGACGGGGGCCAGGAGGGTCATCCTGGTGCACTGGGACGACTTCTTCCTCGGCCTCGACCGGCCACTGCGCCCCATGCCCTACCTGCTAGACGACCTCGACACCACCATGAGCCGACTGCTGCCCCTGGCCCGCCGTGACGGCGTCGACGTTGTCCTGCCCGTCTCCTGGCAACCCAGCGCTCCCCTCACCGGTCTTGCGTGAACGCGGCCGCACAACCCCTGGAATCGGCGGAGCACGTCGATCACCCGGCCAACTATGCGAGACGAGCCGCTCAGAACCGGCAAGCATCAACTGACACACGTCCATCAAGGCTCAACTGAACCTGGACACTTCGGCTGGGATACGCCACAGCGGGGCTTCGTACTGCTCCCGACGGCTGCTGAGCAGTAGTGCTCTCAGGTCCTGGCGCTGCTTGCCGTTGAGGCCGAGGGCTTCAGTGATCCTGCGGAACGTCGTGTGCGTGATCCCGCGATCGTGCGCCTGGGCTTCGAACTCGTCGAGTTGCCGGAGCACCGCTTCCGGATCGAGCTTCTGTTCCGGCTGGCTGCCGAGCCAACTGGCCTTGTTGCGTTCGTAGTCGATCTCTGAGTATCCGCAGACCTCGCGGCTGTATTGCTCGGCCTCGGCGAGGGTCTCTGTCGCGAGGATGGCGCGTGCGAGCTCGTTGCGGTTGAGGGCGTCGTCCAGGTCCGCTTCGTGAACGGTGAGGCCTTCGTCGGTGAGGGGGACAGGTAGGCCGGCGTCCCTGACTTCGCAGAGGCCGCGGACTCCGCGGGCTGTGGCTGCCAGCATCGCTGTCGCCTCGGACGGGTGCCACTCCAGAATTGAGCTGATCGGTTCCACGTGCTCAGCTGTAAGCGTCAGGGCTGTTGGCCCCATCCGGTCGGCCAGAAGCTCGGCTGGGAGCTCTCCGTCTAGGCCGGGACCGGCGACCAGGAGCCTCACAGGCGCGTTGACTTGGCAGCATGCGGCCAGCATGCGGCCAGCGTGAGGGCGTCGCCGAGCGGGCTACGGAGAGTGGGTTCGTCGCCCTTGGCGAGGATGTCGCCGCCAACGTCCAGGAGGTCGATGGACTCGGGGGCCAGGTGCTCGATGAGTTCTTCGAGTTGGCGGGTGATGCCCTCGGCGCCGTGCATGGGATCGATCAGGGCGAAGGTGTGGGGGAGCTCGGCTGCCAACCGGGGGAGCGTCGAGCCTGCGGGGGCGATGGGCTTCGCGTCGGCCGGGACAGTCCAGACGCTTCGCGTAAGGGGACCTAGGCCCGTGAAGTTCGCCGGCCCCCGGGGTCCCGGCACTGGATCGATCAGGAGACGGTCCCACGCAGCCTTATTAGGTGGGGCGGTCTACGCCCGGAAGGCGCACCCGGCGGTCTACTGGGCCACGGTCGGGCTGCCCTCGTCGGTGGTCCGGCTGGTCGGTTCGTACAGCTCCAGCATGGACGCGTGCGGGCTGACGGTCCAGCCGTCCCGACTACGAGCCCTGGCCGTGCGGGCCACGACCCGCCGTGAAGTTCGGCCGGTGCCTCCGCGCCGGGGCTGATCCGTCCCACCTCCACGGGGCTGCGGGTCCGGCTTCGGCTCGCCCCTGGCCAGGAGCCGGCGGACGTGGCTGCCTCGTGTGAGCGGCTGCGGCATGCCTGGGGCGTCCACGCGGTCCACGTTCGCGAGATCAAGCCGGGGGTGGTCGAGCTGCGGTTGGTGGGCTTCGATGTGCTGCGCACGGTGAAAATGCCGCGCAGCGCGATGCGTGACCTTCTCGCCGTGCCGGTGGCGCTGCGGGAGGACGCGACCGTGTTCGTCCGCGACTATCGAGCGGTCCCTCACGAACTCGTCCTCGGCGCGGCCTTGTCGGGGAAGCCGATGTTCCTCCGCAACCTGCTGACAGGGCTGTCCGCTCAGCCGGTTGCCCTGGTCGGCATCGACTGCAAGCGGGGTGTTGAGCTGGCGCCCTTCGCTCCGCGGCTGTCGGCGTTGGCCACCGACTCCGACGAGGCCGCCGAGCTGCTGCCCGTCCTCGTCAAGGAAATGGAGGACCGCTACGACCTGATCAAGGCCCGGCAGGGCATCGCACCCGGCATCCCGGACGAGGAGATCACCTCTGACGTGTGGGGGCTGCCCGATGACGAACGGCCGCCGCCGATTGTGCTGTTCGTCGACGAGGTCGCCGAACTCTTCCTCGTGGCAAGCCGCAAGGACGAAGAACGGCGCGACGAAATGGTGACCCAGCTGATCCGACTCGCCCAACTCGGACGGGCAGCCGGCATCTACCTTGAGATCTGCGGCCAACGCTTCGGCGCCGAACTGGGCAAGGGCGCGACCATGCTCCGGGCTCAACTGACGGGCCGCGTCTGCCACCGCGTCAACGACGAGGCCTCGGCAAAGATGGCGCTCGGCGACATCGCCCCCGAAGCGGTCGGCGTCGCTGCCACCATTCCCGCCGAACGTCCGGGCTTGGCCGTCTCCGGTGACACGTCCGGCGGCTGGGGGCGCATGCGAACTCCGTACCTGTCCCTCGGTGACGCCGCGGCGATCTGCCGCGAGACTGCCGAGCTCGCCCCCGACGTACCGGCCCTGAAGCCGTTCCGACCGCACGTCTCGGCGTCGCCCGTGGTCACTCCGACCGCCGTGGCCAAGCCGCATCCGGCGACCGGCTGACCCACCGTCCAGACGGCCGGCGCGACCGCCTCGCGCCAAGGCCTTACCCCCGCCATGCCCGAAACCGAAACGAGAGGACGTGATCGGCGTGGCCGAGCGCTCCGCACCGCGTGCCTTTCCGGTCCGCGTGGATGCCGTACTGGTTCAAGCGGTCATCGCTGCTGCTCTGTCCTTCGCCCACCTCCATGATCTAGCCGTCGCCGCGGGACAGGACGGCTGGAAGGCGTGGGCCTACCCGATCAGTGTCGATCTGCTGTTGGTGGCGGCCTGGAAGCGGCTGAGGTCGGGGGAATCCAAGGCAGCCGGGTGGTGCTGGTTCCTGGTCGCGCTCACCGCGAGTCTCGGCGCCAACATCGCGACGGCCGGACTCCTCGACCTGGACCACGTTCCTGCCTCGCTCCGCATCGTCGTGGCTGGCTGGCCGGCGATCGCCTTCCTCGGCGGCACGCTGCTCGCGCAGGGACCCGCCGATCCGGCCCCGGACCTGCGTGAGCAGGACGTCGAGACGACGAATGAAGCGGCGCAACAGGGATCGGCCCCGGTACCCGCGTCGGTGTCTCGGCCGGCTGCCCCTGCTTCGCGTCCCGTGCTCGCCGCTCCACCCACAGATCGGGCTTCCCGACGCGCATTGGCGGCGTGTAGCAACAGCCACTGGATCTGGAACTGACGCAGATCTCCTTCAGTATCCGCCAGCGATGCGAACCGCTAGTAGGCGAGCAGCATCTGCTTCAAGAGGTACTGCACATTGCAGTACCTCTTGAATTTTCCGAAGAGCGTTTTCGTACGATTCCGCACGGTCCCCGCCGCTGATGGCTTCCCGGTATCTGGTTAGTTCCTCAAGGGTTGACGGTTCCTTCCCGTAGTCATTCTCGGGGAAGAGCGGATCGAAGGATGAGAGGATCTCACCGTTTTCCGCATAAGAGATCCACGCAGCCATTGTCTCGCTCAGCTGCGCAGAGAGGGCGACAGTGCCGCGAGATGCGGACTTCAGGATTCCCTCTTTTGCGAGATATGGACCATCGGATTCAACAACGAAAGCCCAGTTATTGTGGGAACCGGCGCGCAAGAGTGGTCCGCTGCTGGCAAGCATGCCGCTGCTTTGCAGCGCATCAAAATCCAGATCAGGGACATCCTCTTCGTCGATTTCCTCTCCGAACGCCTTGATGGCCTCTGCGTCGAGCCTGCTCAAGTAGATCGGTTCAATCTGACCTTCCGATACTCTGGAAAGCAGCTCGGCAGGGGAAATTCCTCGCACAAAAAGGACGCAATACCCTGTGTCGTAAATCTGCGTGTTCGGGAAAATTTCAGTGATCACGGGCTACCTCGATCGATTACTTGGAAAGCGCGGCCCGGCCCGCCGAATATCGGGCCGAACCGCGCAGCGGTGTGTTTGCTAAGGCTATCCAGCGTTTACGGGCTGTCCAGCATTCACCCAGTAGGGGTCATTCCCGAGGAGGCGCTGTTCTGTCGTGAACCGTCCGAGATCGCCGCCCACGCCCTCATTCTGGTCCTTCGGCATGCTGGCGCGGGCGCACTTCGCCGTCGCGGGAGGCATCTTCCCCTGGTTCATTCCAGGCCAACTGGTGTCCAGGCGCACTTTGCCGTTGACGGTCGAAGCGAGGATGAAGTACTGCTGGCACTCCGCTCCAGATCTAACCCCAAGCTGCCTTCCGCTCTCCTTCGACTTGGCAAACGGCCACTCATCGCACTGCGCAGGCGCAGGGGTATCCCTGTGGGCGGTGAACGTGCTGTCGCAGACGACGTTGCGGTTCTTCGTCGCCTCTGCATCGCTCGACTCGCGGTGCAGAGGCTGACCGCGACCTTCCCAAGCCGGATGGGTAGACATGCTTGCTTGGACCATGCCGATGTACGCGCGAGCTTGAGGGTACTTTGTGCTCACCTCGAAGGTGGGGGTGAATGCTGAGGCGACGCAACCTGCACGAGCGCTTACCTTGGAGTCACAGCGCACCTGGTACTGACCGTCACCAGGCTCGAGATCTCCTCCCCAGCTAGTGGAGCCGCTAAGCCCTCCGATATTAATGGTCAACACGTAGCTGATAAGGAAAGCCTTTTCGGCTCCATGTGTCTGGGATCCGGTCCACGAACGCGTGATGCCGCCGTCGATCGAGCCGCCGACCGTAATCGGTCGAGGTGTGGTCCAGGGGCCCGAGGTCTCCTTACAGCTAGAGTCGAGCGAGCAAGTCGAGTCCACCTTTACTGTCATCCCGGAAGTCCCTACGTCGGCACTCGTGAGACTAAAGTTCATGTACTCAAAGAACTCGGGAATCGCGTTCTGCGTATCGATCTCCTGCTCTACAGTGCCGTAGGCCTTCCCAAAGATCACGCCCGTGGTCGTGTCCATGAGGACGATGATGACGTCGCGTATCGAGCAAATGGAATAGCGGGTCACGTACGCCTGGTTCCGTGCCTGCGTTCCACACCACACGACACCTGTCGCAGACGCGCGCGACACTCCCTGCGTCTTCGCTGTCTCTTGCGGCGTCTGCCATTCGATGCAAACAGCCTGCTTCTGTCCTGCTTCCCTGAGCGCCTTGAGATTGCGCCTCGTCTCAGCGCAGTCAGAATCTGCTGACGCCTTATTCATTTCAGGAAGCTTCTGGAAGTCTGACGGCTGACTGCGGAGTCCGCGGTGAATGTCAATTCCGCTCGCACGCCCTGCACCTGCCGCCACGCCAATCGAATTTTTTGAAGGCGCTGTGTCGGCGTGAGCAGTTCCGGGAGAAAGTAGCGCGAGGACTAACGCTGCAATCACTCCCAAAGGTCTTCTATTTATGCCGCGCAAAATTCCCCCATGTCGTTTTGCTGATCAGTCAGGTCATTCTGGGCAACGCAATCACGACATGATCATGCTGTCAACGGTCACTTTCGGACAGTGACGGTCCTTGTCGGATTTTTATCGCTCAAGACCTTCCCGTATCTCGTGGTTGCGGCGGCCTGTCAGGTCAACCAAAGAAGGGGGCGACGTCCTTCTCGAAACGTAGCTTCAGAATGGCTGCTAGCTAGCGTCATCAACGTGTCGTTAGGGGAGTGGATCGAGGCTTCCGCCTTGCCGCTGGCTGGCGATCGCCGTCAGCGATACAGCATCGTGGATACTCGCTACGGGCGTGATCCGCCATGGTCCTGTGCCATTCGTCTGCGCATCCTTGAGGAAACCGTCGAACGAGAGGGCTTGGTCCATGCGCAGGCCGTGGCGGCCGCCTTTGTCGCCTGAGCCATCTTTTTCCATGATCGCTCGCATTGGTGCCCGCTTGTACTGCAGGGCGGCGGTACTCATGGTGTGTCGGAGGTGTGTCGCGACCACCGAGAGACAACGAGAGAGGGCGGGAGTCAGTGAGACTGACTCCCGCCCTCTTCTCTCGGCATCCGCCCTGGTCAGCGTGTAATCCCTGCTGGTCCTCGGCGAGTGCCCCCGGCAGGATTCGAACCTGCGCACACGGCTCCGGAGGCCGTTGCTCTATCCCCTGAGCTACGGGGGCGTGTCGGGCGCGTTGTGCGGCGACGGGTAGAACCCTACCAGCTCCTTCGTGGGTGATCGCCACGGGTTTTGGTCGGGGGAAAGGTGGTGGTGTGGGGAGTGCGGGAGGAGTGGCGGAGGAGCCGGGGGAGTGCTGGGTCGGTGGGGTGCGTCCTGCGGGGGTGGTGGGGGCCGCACGGGGTGGAAGTGGGGAAAACCCGGACGCGGCGGTGGGCGCGGACCTACTCTCGAGTTGTGCCAGGCGTGTCCGGTCGGGTGCTTGTTGTGGACGACAACAAGGTCATCCGGCAGCTGATCAGGGTCAACCTCGAGCTGGAGGGTCTCGAGGTCGTGACCGCGGCTGACGGTGCCGAGTGTCTGGACGTCGTCCATCAGGTTCGGCCCGATGTCGTCACCCTCGACGTCGTGATGCCTCGGCTCGACGGCCTGCGCACCGCCGCTCGGCTGCGTGCCGATCCCCGGACGCGGAATCTTCCCCTCGCGATTGTCAGTGCCTGTACGCAGTACGAGGTCGAGAGCGGGCTCGACGTCGGTGTCGACGCCTTTCTCGCCAAGCCTTTCGAGCCCTCTGAACTCGTGCGACTCGTAAGGCAGTTGATGGAGCGGCGTGAAGTGGGCGGCGGTGTCGCGGGCGGCGCCGTCGAGGAGACCGAGCGCGCGGGACGCACCGGTCACTGAGCCGCACCCGGCTTGCTGGTCACTGAGCCGTACCCGGCGTGCTGGTCACTGAGCCGTACCCGGTGTGCTGGGCACTGAGCCGTACCCGGTGTGCTGGGCACTGAGCCGTACCCAGCGCGTTGGTCGGTGGAGCGTCCCGATCTGTTGGTTCGCGAAGCGTCCCGGAGTGTTGGTCGGTGAAGCGTCCTGGTCTGTTCGTTGGCGGAGCGTCCAGGTCTGTTGGTCCGCCGACCTGTGTGGAGTACCCCGGCCGCCCGTCGACGTTTGCCGGACCCACACGGGACCGCGCCCCGTCCACATGTCGGACCATCGTCCAAACTGGCTCGCATACCCACCCCCCTCCTCCCCTAGGCTTGTCCCGTGACTCCCGTCGAGCTCTCCCGTACCGTGCTGCGCGCGGTGCGTCGTGCTGTCGACGTGGGGGAACTGAGCGTCTCCGTGCCCGCGAGCGTGGCGGTCACGCCGCCGGGGCCGGGCGGGTGCGGTGACTACGCGACGAACATCGCGTTGCGGCTGGCCGGTCCGGCCGGGCGGCCGGCTCCAGAGGTCGCCGAGATTCTGCGGCCGCACATCGCGGGTGCCCCCGGCGTCGCCGACGTGGCCGTCACCGGACCGGGTTTCCTCAACATCACCCTCGGGGGTGGAGCGTTCGCCGCCCTGGTGGAGGAGGTCCTGGAGCAGGGGACGCGGTACGGGTACGGCGACACCCTCGCCGGGCAGGTCGTCGAGCTGCGCGTGCCCTACGACACCCGGGCCGAAGTGGTCGCCGACACCCTCGTACGGATCGTCGCCACCCAGGGCGGACGTGCCGAGGTGCGCCACGCCGAGCCGGTGAACCTGCGGCCCGTGCCCGCGCCCGAGGACCCGAGCCCCCTCGGACCCGACGCCGCCCGCTGGGCGCTGCTTCACCCCGCGCCCCACGACCGGCCCCGGATCAGCGCCGACCACCTGGTTCAGCGCGAGAGCAATCCTCTCTTCCGCGTCCGTTACGCCCACGCCCGCACCCGGGCCCTGCGCCGCAACGCCGCCACCCTCGGCTTCGCCGGCGCCCCTCACGGCGTACGCCTTCCGAACGGCTCCGGCGCCTTCGCCGAGGCCGTTGCGCACGAAGGTGGCTCGCCCACCCCCTGGGCGGCGGGCCCGCGCACCCCCGGTGGCACCGGTGCCTTCCCCGCCGCCCTCCCCACCCCTCCCCACCAAGACGAAGCAGATCTCCTCGCCGCCCTGGCCGAATACCCGCACGCCCTCTGTGTCGCAGCGCGGCACCGGGCGCCTGATCGGCTGGCGCGGCATCTTGTCGTGACCGCCGATGCTCTTCTCGGTTTCCAGCACGTCGTGCTGCCGCTCGGCGACGAGAAACCCTCGGCCGCCCACCGCGCCCGGCTCGCGCTCGCCGAAGCCGCCGGGACGGTGCTGGCCGGCGGCCTGTCCCTGCTCGGCATCAGCGCACCCGAATACCTCTGACACCGCAGATGACACAGCAGAAAGCCCTTCAGACATGAGCCGTTCCGCACATCCCGCCGGGCCCCGTCACGCCGACGTCTTCGCCGAGGGCCACTACAGCGCCCCGCCCGCCGACCTCAACGCCCTCGACCCGAAGGTGTGGTCGCACACCGTCAGCCGTACGGACGACGGTGTCGTGAGCGTCGGTGGGCTCGAAGTCACCGCGCTGGCCGAGGAGTTCGGCACGCCCGCGTACTTCCTCGACGAGACGGACTTCCGCGAGCGGGCGCGTGCCTGGCGCACTGCGTTCGGGCACGACGCCGATGTCTTCTACGCGGGCAAGGCCTTCCTGTCGCGCGCCGTCGTGCGGTGGCTGCACGAGGAGGGGCTCAACCTGGACGTGTGTTCCGGGGGTGAGCTGGCGACCGCCCTGTCCGCCGGGATGCCCGCCGACCGCATCGCCTTCCACGGCAACAACAAGTCCGAGAACGAGATCCGTACGGCTGTCGAGGCCGGTGTCGGACGGATCGTGCTCGACTCCTTCCAGGAGATCGTGCGGGTGGCGCACATCGCGCAGTCCCTGGGCAAGCGCCAGCGGGTGCAGATCCGGGTGACGGTGGGCGTCGAGGCGCACACGCACGAGTTCATCGCCACCGCACACGAGGACCAGAAGTTCGGCATCGCGCTCGCCGACGGGCAGGCAGCCGAGGCCGTACGGCGGGCGCTCGCGCTCGACGCGCTCGAACTCGTCGGGATCCACTCGCACATCGGGTCGCAGATCTTCGACATGGCCGGCTTCGAGGTCGCCGCCCGACGCGTGGTCGCGCTGCTGGCCGCCGTGCGCGACGAGCACGGGGTCGAGCTGCCCGAGATCGACCTCGGTGGCGGTCTCGGCATCGCGTACACCAGCGACGACGACCCCCGCGAACCGCACGAGATCGCCAAGGCGCTGAGCGAGATCGTGACGCGTGAGTGCGAGGCCGCCAAGCTGCGCACGCCGCGGATCTCCGTCGAGCCGGGACGCGCCATCGTCGGTCCCACCGCGTTCACGCTGTACGAGGTCGGCACCATCAAGCCGCTCGACGGGCTGCGGACCTACGTCTCGGTGGACGGCGGCATGTCCGACAACATCAGGACCGCGCTGTACGACGCCGAGTACAGCGTCGCCCTCGTCTCGCGCACCTCCGACGCCGAGCCGATGCTCGTGCGCGTCGTCGGCAAGCACTGCGAGAGCGGTGACATCGTCGTGAAGGACGCCTTCCTGCCCGCGGACCTGGCCCCGGGCGACCTCATCGCGGTCCCGGCCACCGGCGCGTACTGCCGGTCCATGGCCAGCAACTACAACCACGCGCTGCGCCCGCCGGTCGTCGCCGTGAAGGACGGCTCGGCGCGGGTGATCGTCCGCCGCGAGACGGAGGAGGACCTCCTGCGCCTCGATGTCGGGTGACCGGAGTGACCGGAGGGACTTGGTCGGAGGCTTGACCGGCGGGACCTGGTCGGCGGGACTTGACCGGATGGGCTTCCGGTGCCCGGGTGGCGCCGGGGGGCCGGGTGGCGCCGGGGGTCCGGGGTGACATCAGCTCTCCAGGTATGACGTCAGGTGACAGGGGGTGACTTCAGGTGATCGGATGGACCCGATGTGCCGGGTGCGCAACAGGTGAAAGATCTCCTGTCGTCGCCTATCAGAAAATGAAATGGACGTCTCACGATCCGGACGAAGGGTAGAAACTCCCGTCCGGTGAGTGAGACTGGTCCAACCGAAGACGGTATGAGGAAACGAGGTCGGATGATGCGTACGCGTCCGCTGAAGGTGGCGCTGCTGGGCTGCGGGGTTGTCGGCTCAGAGGTGGCGCGCATCATGACGACGCACGCCGACGACCTCGCGGCCAGGATCGGCGCCCCCGTCGAGCTCGCGGGCGTGGCCGTCCGCCGGCCCTCCCGGGTGCGCGAGGGCATCGACCCCGCCCTGGTCACCACCGACGCCACCGCCCTCGTCAAGCGCGGGGACATCGACGTCGTCGTCGAGGTCATCGGCGGTATCGAGCCCGCCCGTACGCTGATCACCACCGCGTTCGAGCACGGCGCCTCCGTCGTCTCCGCGAACAAGGCGCTGCTCGCCCAGGACGGTGCCGCGCTGCACGCGGCGGCCGAGGAGCACGGCAGGGACCTCTATTACGAGGCCGCCGTCGCCGGTGCCATCCCGCTGATCCGGCCGCTGCGCGAGTCCCTCGCGGGCGACAAGATCAACCGGGTGATGGGGATCGTCAACGGAACCACCAACTTCATCCTCGACAAGATGGACTCCACGGGAGCGGGTTACCAGGAGGCCCTCGACGAGGCCACCGCGCTCGGGTACGCCGAGGCCGACCCCACCGCCGACGTCGAGGCGTTCGACGCCGCCGCCAAGGCCGCCATCCTCGCCGGGATCGCCTTCCACACGCGCGTGCGCCTCGACGACGTCTACCGCGAGGGCATGACCGAGGTCACCTCCGCCGACTTCGCCTCGGCGCGGGAGATGGGCTGCACCATCAAGCTGCTCGCCCTCTGTGAGCGGGCCGCCGACGGGGGCTCGGTGACGGCGCGCGTGCATCCCGCGATGATTCCGCTGACCCACCCGCTCGCCTCCGTGCGCGGCGCGTACAACGCCGTGTTCGTCGAGTCGGACGCCGCCGGTCAGCTGATGTTCTACGGGCCGGGCGCCGGCGGCGCCCCGACCGCCTCCGCCGTGCTCGGCGACCTGGTGGCCGTCTGCCGCAACAAGCTCGGCGGTGCCACCGGCCCCGGTGCCTCCGCGTACGCCCAGCTGCCCGTCTCACCCATGGGCGAGGTCGTCACGCGGTACCACATCAGCCTCGACGTGGCCGACAAACCTGGTGTTCTCGCCCAGGTCGCCACCGTCTTCGCCGAGCACGGGGTGTCCATCGACACCGTGCGTCAGTCGGGCAAGGACGGCGAGGCTTCCCTCGTCGTCGTCACCCATCGCGCGTCCGACGCGTCCCTCGCCGGGACCGTCGAGGCGTTGCGCAGCCTCGACACCGTGCGGGGTGTCGCCAGCATCATGCGGGTTGAAGGAGAGTAACCAGCAATGACCCACCAGTGGCGCGGAATCATCGAGGAGTACCGGGACCGGCTTCCGGTGTCCGACAGCACGCCGGTCGTGTCGCTCCGCGAGGGCGGCACGCCGCTCGTAGCCGCGCAGGTGCTCTCGGAGCGCACGGGCTGCGAGGTCCACCTCAAGGTGGAGGGCGCCAACCCGACCGGTTCCTTCAAGGACCGCGGTATGACCATGGCCATCACGCGGGCGAAGGAGGAGGGCGCGAAGGCCGTCATCTGCGCCTCCACCGGCAACACCTCGGCGAGCGCCGCGGCCTATGCCGTACGCGCCGGGATGGTCTGTGCCGTCCTCGTGCCGCAGGGCAAGATCGCGCTCGGCAAGATGGGGCAGGCACTCATCCACGGCGCCAAGATCCTCCAGGTGGACGGAAACTTCGACGACTGTCTGACGCTGGCGCGCTCGCTGTCCGACAACTACCCTGTGGCGCTGGTCAATTCGGTCAACCCGGTGCGTATCGAGGGGCAGAAGACCGCCGCCTTCGAGATCGTGGACATGCTCGGCGACGCGCCCGACATACATGTCCTTCCGGTGGGCAACGCGGGCAACATCACCGCGTACTGGAAGGGGTACACGGAGTACGCCGCCGACGGCATCGCCGCGCGGACCCCGCGCATGTGGGGCTTCCAGGCCTCCGGATCCGCGCCCATCGTGCGCGGTGAGGTGGTCAAGGACCCCTCGACCATCGCCACCGCGATCCGTATCGGCAACCCGGCCTCGTGGCAGTTCGCGCTGGCCGCGAGGGACGAGTCGGGCGGCTTCATCGACGAGGTGACGGACCGTGAGATCCTGCGCGCCTACCGGCTGTTGGCCGCACAGGAGGGTGTCTTCGTCGAGCCCGCGTCCGCCGCGTCCGTCGCCGGTCTGCTGAAGGCCGCCGAGCAGGGCAAGGTCGACCCGGGGCAGCGCATCGTCTGCACGGTCACCGGAAACGGTCTCAAGGACCCCGACTGGGCCGTCGCGGGCGCTCCGCAGCCGGTCACGGTCCCGGTGGACGCGGCGACGGCGGCGGAGCGGCTCGGACTCGTCTAGATCGAGGCTCGGACCGGCCTGGATCGAGGCTCGGACTCGTCTGGATTGAGCCTCAGTCCGGCTCGTCTGGATCGAGGCTCGGCCCAGGCTCGGTCCGGCGTCGACCCAGGCTCGGTCCGGCCTGAATCCAGGCCCGGTCCGGTGTAAATCCAGGTCTGGATCGGTCTAGAAGCAGGCCAGGTCCGGCGTAAATCCGGAACCGGTCTGGCGTGAACCCGCCAGGCGTGAACCCGCCAGGCGGTGCCGGCCGGTGCCGGTCGGTCCGGCGGGATCCGTCGAACAGGGCGGAACGCGCCGTGAGCGGGCGGGAAACCGTCAGAAAGCCGACGGAAACCGTCCGTTCGTGGGGGTCATCCCCACCGTGACCCGACGGGGGGTGCACGAGGGGCTTACGACACGCATCGTGCGCCTCCTGTGCGCCCTATGTCGCCACAGAACCTTCCTTCGATAGGCTGTACCGAACCCGCCCGCCGCATATGCCGCGGTGCCGCGCCGTCTTTGCGGATTCCGGGTCCTGTGCCCGTCTGTCGCGGTTCATTTCGCAGTTCTTCGAAAATCTCGTACATCACGCAGCTCAAGGAGAGTCATCGAGCGATGGCCGGTCCAGCGTTCCGCGCCGCCGCCGTCCGGGTGCGCGTCCCCGCCACCAGCGCCAACCTCGGCCCGGGTTTCGACGCCTTCGGGCTGTCACTGGGGCTGTACGACGACGTGGTCGTCCGGGTGGCCGACTCCGGGCTGCACATCGACATCGCGGGGGAGGGCAGCGAAACGCTGCCGCGCGACGAGAACCATCTCCTCGTACGTTCCCTGCGCACCGCCTTCGATCTGCTGGGCGGACAGCCGCGCGGCCTCGAGATCGTCTGCGCCAACCGCATCCCGCACGGCCGGGGTCTCGGTTCCTCGTCGGCCGCCATCTGCGCCGGCATCGTCGCCGCCCGCGCGGTGACGATAGGCGGGGAGAGCAGGCTCGACGACGCCGCGCTCCTGGAGCTCGCGACCGAGATCGAGGGACACCCCGACAACGTCGCGGCCTGTCTGCTCGGCGGGTTCACGCTCTCCTGGATGGAGTCGGGCGCCGCGCAGGCGATCAGGATGGAACCCGCCGACTCCATCGTTCCGGTGGTGTTCGTACCGGGAAAGCCCGTGCTCACCGAGACCGCTCGCGGTCTGCTGCCGCGCACCGTTCCGCATGTCGACGCCGCGGCCAACGCGGGTCGCGCCGCACTGCTCGTCGAGGCCCTGACCCGGCGCCCCGAGCTGTTGCTGCCCGCGACGGAGGACCGGCTGCACCAGGAGTACCGCGCCCCGGCGATGCCGGACAGCGCCGCGCTCGTCGAGCGCCTGCGCGCCGACGGCATCCCGGCGGTGATCTCCGGCGCGGGACCCACGGTCCTCGCGCTTGCGGACCGCGCGTCGGCCGACAAGGTGGCCGATCTCGCAGGTCAGGGCTGGGCCGCCAACCGTCTGGACCTCGACGCCCAGGGGGCGTGCGTGTTGCCGCTCGCACCTGTCGGGGTCAATTGACGACGCACGGTTGCCGGATTTGGAGAGGGGGAATGTTTGTTGGATCCGGTAGTGTTAACCTCAAGTCTGCACCCGACCCCACCATGGCGAGGTGCTTCGCGTCCCCGTCCGGGACACCCATTCTTCCGGGAGCCTCCCAAACTGCTACGTGCCTTGCATTGGGTGCTATGCGCTGAGCAGTGCTGAGCACGCTCCGGAACCGGCGTGACCGAGCCGATGACACCGAACCTCAGTGCCACGGCTCCGGAATCGTCATCACCAGCAATGTCTTCCGCCGCTTTGGCGGACCACCGCCCCGGCACGGTCCACACAGCAAGGACCAATGCCGGACAGCACAACCGGTCGCCGAGCCAGACAGGCCGACGTCCGCTCCAGGGAAGGACCCTTCGTGAGCGACACCACCGATCTGATGGGCGCACGTGTCGAGGAGACCGCTGCCGCGCCCGCCACGGACGCCTCCGCGCCTGCCACCGGTGCCGGCTCCAGGCGACGCCGCGGTACCGGCCTCGAAGGCATGGTGCTGGCCGAGCTGCAGCAGGTCGCATCCGGCCTCGGAATCAGGGGCACGGCGCGTATGCGCAAGAGCCAGCTGATCGAGGTCATCAAGGAGGCGCAGGCCGGAGGGGGTGCCCCGGCCAAGACGGCGTCCGACGACGCCGCCGCCGAGACCAAGCCGAAGCGCCGGACCACCTCGAAGGCCCGTACGGGCGACGAGGCTGCGGCGCCGGCCGAGGACAAGGCCGAGAAGGTCGCCGCCGACAAGGCCGTGGCCCAGCAGCAGATCGAGATCCCCGGCCAGCCGCTCAGCGACGACGCTCCCGCCGAGCGCCGTCGTCGCCGTGCCACCGCCGAGGCGGGCAGCCCCGAGACGGTTGCCGCCGAGGCGAAGAGCGAGCCGAAGGCCGAGACGCAGGGCGACGCCGAGGGCGCCGACGGACGTCGTGAGCGCCGTGAGCGCCGTGACCGCGACCGGGGCGGCCGTGACCGCGACCGTCGCCCGGCCAAGGGCGACGAGCAGCAGGGCGGCCAGGGCGCCGGACAGCAGCGCCCGGATCGTCAGGAGCGCCCGGATCGTCAGGAGCGCCAGGACCGTCCGGACCGTCAGCAGCAGGGCGGCGGTCGTCAGGACCGCCAGCAGACGCGTGACAGCGGCCCCCGTGACAGCGGTACCCGCGACAACGGCCCGCGTGACAACGGCCCGCAGGACGACGACGACTTCGAGGGCGGCCGCCGCGGCCGGCGCGGCCGTTACCGGGACCGCCGTGGGCGTCGTGGACGCGACGAGATCGCCGAGCCGCAGGTCGCCGACGACGACGTGCTGATCCCCGTCGCGGGCATCCTCGACATCCTCGACAACTACGCGTTCATCCGTACGTCGGGCTACCTGCCGGGTCCCAACGACGTGTACGTCTCCCTCGCCCAGGTCCGCAAGAACGGTCTGCGCAAGGGTGACCACGTCACCGGCGCGGTCCGTCAGCCCAAGGACGGCGAGCGCCGCGAGAAGTTCAACGCGCTGGTCCGCCTCGACTCGGCGAACGGCATGGCGGCCGAATCCGGGCGCGGGCGCCCGGAGTTCAACAAGCTGACGCCGCTCTACCCGCAGGACCGGCTCCGCCTGGAGACCGACCCGGGTGTGCTGACGACCCGGATCATCGACCTCGTCGCGCCGATCGGCAAGGGCCAGCGCGGTCTGATCGTGGCCCCGCCGAAGACCGGCAAGACCATGATCCTGCAGGCGATCGCCAACGCGATCACCGTCAACAACCCCGAGTGCCACCTGATGGTCGTCCTGGTCGACGAGCGTCCGGAAGAGGTCACCGACATGCAGCGGTCGGTCAAGGGCGAGGTCATCTCCTCGACCTTCGACCGCCCGGCCGAGGACCACACCACGGTCGCCGAGCTCGCCATCGAGCGTGCCAAGCGTCTGGTGGAGCTGGGCCACGACGTCGTCGTGCTGCTCGACTCGATCACGCGTCTGGGCCGTGCGTACAACCTCGCCGCCCCGGCCTCCGGCCGCATCCTGTCCGGTGGTGTCGACTCGACCGCGCTGTACCCGCCGAAGCGCTTCTTCGGTGCCGCGCGAAACATCGAGGACGGCGGCTCGCTGACCATCCTGGCCACCGCGCTCGTCGACACCGGCTCGCGCATGGACGAGGTCATCTTCGAGGAGTTCAAGGGCACCGGCAACGCCGAGCTCAAGCTCGACCGGAAGCTCGCCGACAAGCGCGTCTTCCCGGCGGTGGACGTGGACGCGTCCGGTACCCGTAAGGAAGAGCTGCTGCTCGGCAGCGACGAGCTCGCCATCACCTGGAAGCTGCGTCGCGTGCTCCACGCGCTCGACCAGCAGCAGGCGATCGAGCTGCTGCTCGACAAGATGAAGCAGACGAAGTCGAACGCCGAGTTCCTGCTCCAGATCCAGAAGACCACGCCGTCGCCGGGCAACAGCAACGACTGAGGTCTCCACGGCTGAGGTCCGCAACGACCGAGGTCCGCAGGGCAAGAACCACGAAGGGCCGCCCCCGTCACGCAGGTGACGGGGGCGGCCCTTCGTGCTGTTCGGGTCGCGTGTACGATCGCGCCCTTGAACTTTTGCTGAAACAGCTCTGAACTCTTATCTCTGAGGGGGGACTTGAGTGGATACATCCATGTCTGGGGGCGGTCGGCACAGACGCCGCATACGGATCGCCGTCCCGGTCGCCGCAGCTGGCCTCGCAGCCGCCGTCGCCGGTGCGCTTCTGATGTCGTCCGCGAACGCCGCGCCCATTACGACGCTGCCCACCCCGACCGTGCGCCTCACCCACTCGACGCCGTCCCAGGCCGTGTTGGAGAAGCGCGTCGCGGGCGCCGTCGCCAGTGACGGTATTGCGGGCCAGGCGACCCGGAAGGCGTCCCTGAGCGCCACCACGACCCCGGTGCACGTGGATCCGAAGATCATCGGCGGTCAGACGACCACCATCACCACGGCTCCGTGGATGGCCCAGCTCTGGTACCTCGACGACAAGGGCACCACGAGCACGGCCGACGACTTCGGCTTCTTCTGCGGTGGCTCCGTCGTGTCACCGACGAAGATCCTCACCGCCGCGCACTGCACCAAGGACGAGAACGGCAAGCTCTACGACTGGAAGGCCAACGGCGCCGTCGTGACCGGCACTTCCCAGCTGCCGACCGACACCAGCCTGAACGGCGGTACGGTCACCGCCGTCTCGCGGCAGTGGACTCACCCGTCGTACAGCCCGACCAAAATCGACAACGACATCGCGGTCATCACGCTGGCGAACCCCGTCATCGCCAAGCCGATCAACATGACGACGTCCGGTGACACCACCTCGTACAAGTCCGGCACCTCGGCGACGCTCTACGGCTGGGGCCGCACCACGTCCACCACGCAGAACATCTCCGACACGCTGAAGACGGCCACGCTGCCGATCAACTCGGACACCACGTGCAGTGGCTATTACCAGAGTGACTTCATCAAGGGCCACATGGTCTGCGCGGGCAAGCCGGCGACCGGCAGCGACGCCGGAACCGTCTCGGCCTGCAACGGCGACTCAGGCGGCCCGCTGGTCGTCGGCGGCCGCATCGTCGGTGTCGTCTCCTGGGGTGTCGAGAACTGCGTCGCGAAGGGCGCGTACAGCGTCTTCTCGAAGGTCAGCACCTACGTCGGCGCCGCCTGGCCGCGCGTCGAGGACACCAACCTGAACGACGACCAAAAGGCCGACCTGTGGGTGCGCAGCTCGTCGACCAAGGTGGGCTGGGAGAAGGACTCCAACGGCACCTCGTTCGGCGCGCGTCAGTCGTGGTCCAGCTGGGACGGCGTCAACGTCGTGCTCCAGACCGACCTCAACCGGGACGGCTACCAGGACTTCGTGGTCCGCGAGAGCGCCACCGGCGACGTCCACTGGATGCACTGGCTGCCCGCGACGGGCAAGTGGGCCAACGACAAGATCTTCACCAACTGGAAGACCCGTACCCGGATCGTCGCCCCCGGTGACCTCACCGGCGACGGCCTGCCCGACATCCTCTCCGTCGACTCCTCCGGAGCGATGTGGGAGTACCCGGGCAAGGGCAACGGCACCTTCCCGACGCGTGTCCAGGTCGGCACCGGCTGGAACCAGTACAACCTCGTGCGCGGACACGGCGACTTCACCGGCGACGGCAAGGCCGACCTGATCGCGCGCAGCAGCAGCGGCTCGTACATCTACCTGTACAAGGGCACCGGCAAGACCGGCGCCGGCGCCTTCTCCACCCGCGTCAAGGTGCGCACCTGGCCCGACTACAACGCCTTCGACGCCGTCGGTGACGTGACCGGCGACGGCAAGGCCGACTTCCTGGCCCGCACCGCCGGCGGCACGCTGTACCTGTACCCGGGTACCGGAAAGGCCACCAGCGAGATCTTCGCCACGAGGATCTCGGTGGGTACCGGTTTCCAGGCGTACGACATCTTCGGCTGACATCGCAGGTGAGCGGGTTCTCCCCGCTCCCGCCGAACACGCAGAGTGCCCATCGCGTCACGCGGTGGGCACTCTGCGTTGTGCAACCCTTTCCCGAGTTTCCCCGTCTGACCGTACGGAGTGACCATGGAGCGGTACGCCTCGTCACGACCAGATGGGCCTAGCCCTGAAAGCAGGGGGTAACCGACCGCAGACGGATTGAGGAGCACATGCCTGCCGAGAGCACGCCGGAGCCCGGTATACCGGGGGATCCCGGGAGCAGCACCCAGCGCAGCCCGAAGGGCCGCCGCCGCAAGACCCGCAGCACGCGGAGCAAGGCCCTGCTCATCACGGCCTGGACCGCGGCGGGCGTCGTGGTGCTCGGCGGCACCGGAGCCGGCTACCTGTATTTCAAGCTCAACGGCAACCTCAAGAGCGTCGACATCAACCAGGCGCTCGGCAGCGACCGCCCCACGAAGGTCGACAACGGCTCCGAGAACATCCTGGTGCTCGGCTCCGACACCCGCTCCGGCACCAACAAGGAGCTGGGTGGCGGCGCCGACGACGGCAGCGCCCGCTCCGACACCGCGATGATCGTCCACGTGTACAAGGGCCACAAGAGGGCGAGCGTGGTCTCCATCCCCCGGGACACCCTCGTCGAGCGGCCCGCCTGCGTCGACACGAAGGGCACCATCCACGGCGCGGCCTCAGGCGTGATGTTCAACTCCGCCTACTCCACCGGCGGTGCCGCCTGCGCGGTGAAGACCGTCGAGTCCATGTCCGGCATCCGCATGGACCACTACCTCGAGGTCGACTTCAGCGGCTTCCAGAAGCTGATCGACGACCTGGGCGGCGTCACGGTCACCACGACCAAGGCCATCTCGGACCACGAGAGCCATCTGCGTCTGACGGCCGGGTCGCACGACCTCAACGGCAAGCAGGCGCTCGGCCTGGTCCGCACCCGGCACGGCGTCGGCGACGGCTCCGACCTCGGCCGCATCCAGCTCCAGCAGGCGTTCATGAAGGCGCTGGTCGACCAGGTCAAGCACGTCGGGATCCTGTCCAACCCGAAAAAGTTGTACGACCTCGCCGACACCGCGACCAAGACGGTGACCACCGACACCGACATCGGCAGTGTCACCCGTCTCGCCTCCTTCGCGAGCGGTCTCAAGGGCATCGGCTCGTCCCACATGAACATGGTGACGATGCCGGTCCAGTACGACCGCGCCGACGCCAACCGCGTCCTCGTCGACAAGGCCAAGGCCGAACTGGTCTGGAAGGCGCTGAAGGCCGACCGGCCGATCCCGAAGGCGGCCACCGAGGGAACCGCCACCGGTACCGCGAAGGGCGTCGTCAGCCCCGGCTGACCCGCGCGCGCACCCCAGGGAATAGATCGTCGCGTCCCCCCGTTTTGGGGGATACGGCCAGTGCTGGCAGACTGGTACGTCGGCCCCGGTTCACGCATCCGCATCCAGCGGCGGCGACCCGGTGCCCTCCCGAAACTAGGAGACACCTTGAAGCGCGACATCCACCCCGAGTACGTCGAGACGCAGGTCAGCTGTACCTGTGGCGCGTCGTTCACCACCCGCAGCACGATCTCCAGCGGTGCCATCCGCGCCGAGGTCTGCTCCGAGTGCCACCCGTTCTACACGGGCAAGCAGAAGATCCTCGACACCGGTGGCCGTGTGGCCCGCTTCGAGGCCCGCTTCGGCAAGGCTGCCGCTGCCAACAAGTAGCGAGCCCACAGCGCCGGTCTTCGGGGTCCCCGCACGGGGACGCCGGGACCGGCGCTTTGCGGTCCAGCCCTCTCCCCAGGCTTCTCGACTTGTTCGAGCAGGGGAACCCCACGCCGTACCTACGTCCCCGAGCCCGTCATGGAGCTGGGGACAGTCCATTGGAGCCGGAGATGTTCGAGGCGGTCGAGGAACTGATCGGCGAGCACGCCGATCTGGAGAAGAAGCTCGCTGACCCGTCGGTCCACGCCGACCAGGCCAACGCGCGCAAGCTCAACAAGCGCTACGCCGAGCTGACCCCGATCGTCGCGACGTACCGCTCCTGGAAGCAGACCGGGGACGACATCGGCACGGCGAAGGAGTTCGCCGCCGACGACCCCGACTTCGCCGCCGAGGTCAAGGACCTGGAGAAGCAGAAGGAGGAGCTCACCGAGAAGCTCCGCCTGCTGCTGGTCCCGCGCGACCCGAGCGACGACAAGGACGTCATCCTGGAGATCAAGGCGGGCGCCGGCGGCGACGAGTCCGCCCTGTTCGCCGGTGACCTTCTGCGCATGTACCTGCGCTACGCCGAGCGCGTCGGCTGGAAGACCGAGCTCATCGACGCCACCGAGTCCGAGCTCGGCGGCTACAAGGACGTCCAGGTCGCCGTGAAGACCAAGGGCGGCCAAGGTGCCACCGAGCCCGGCCAGGGCGTCTGGGCCCGGATGAAGTACGAGGGCGGCGTGCACCGGGTGCAGCGCGTGCCCTCGACCGAGTCGCAGGGCCGTATCCACACGTCGGCCGCCGGTGTCCTTGTCACGCCCGAGGCCGAGGAGGTCGAGGTCGAGATCCTCGCGAACGATCTCCGTATCGACGTCTACCGCTCCTCGGGCCCCGGCGGCCAGTCCGTCAACACGACCGACTCCGCGGTGCGCATCACGCACATTCCCACCGGAGTCGTCGCTTCCTGCCAGAACGAGAAGAGCCAGCTGCAGAACAAGGAGCAGGCGATGCGTATCCTGCGCTCCAGGCTCCTCGCGGCGGCGCAGGAGGAAGCGGAGCGGGAAGCCTCCGACGTCCGCCGCAGCCAGGTCCGCACGGTCGACCGCTCCGAGAAGATCCGTACGTACAACTTCCCGGAGAATCGCATCTCGGACCACCGCGTCGGCTTCAAGGCGTACAACTTGGACCAGGTCCTCGACGGTGAGCTCGACGCCGTCATCCAGGCCTGCGTCGACGCGGACTCGGCCGCCAAGCTCGCCAACGCGTAACAGCAAACGACAACAGCTCAGCCCCGGAGGACCAGCGTGAACCTGCTGCTCGCGGAAGTGGCCCAGGCCACCCAGCGGCTGGCCGACGCCGGCGTGCCCTCGCCGCGCAACGACGCGGAGGAGCTCGCCGCCTTCGTGCACGGCGTGAAGCGGGGCGAGCTGCACAGTGTCAAGGACGTGGACTTCGACGCCCGCTACTGGGAGGTGACCGCGCGCCGCGAGGCCCGCGAGCCGCTCCAGCACATCACCGGGCGCGCCTACTTCCGCTACCTCGAACTCCAGGTGGGTCCGGGCGTGTTCGTCCCCCGCCCGGAGACCGAGTCGGTCGTCGGCTGGGCCATAGACGCCGTCCGCGCGATGGATGTCGTCGAACCGCTGATCGTGGACCTGTGCACCGGCTCGGGCGCCATCGCGCTCGCTCTCGCCCAGGAGGTCCCGCGCTCCCGTGTGCACGCCGTGGAGCTGTCCGAGGACGCCCTCCAGTGGACGCGCAAGAACGTCGAGGGGTCCAGGGTCGACCTGCGCCAGGGAGACGCTCTCGCGGCCTTTCCCGACCTCGACGGCCAGGTGGACCTGGTGATCTCCAACCCTCCGTACATCCCGCTCACCGAATGGGAGTACGTGCAGCCGGAGGCCCGGGACTACGACCCTGAGCTCGCCCTCTTCTCGGGCGAGGACGGACTCGACCTCATCCGCGGCATCGAGCGCACCGCGCACCGGCTGCTGCGTCCCGGCGGCGTCGTCGTCATCGAGCACGCCGACACCCAGGGCGGACAGGTGCCCTGGATCTTCACCGAGGAGCGGGGCTGGGCCGACGCGGCCGACCACCCGGACCTCAACAACCGGCCGCGGTTCGCGACCGCCCGCAAGGCGATGCCATGAGCGCGGCCCACGGGGTTCCGGCGCGTGGCGCCGTCGTGCGCCCGCGCACCGCGATTCCCCGCACCGCCATTCCCCGCACCGCGTTTCTTCGCACCCCCAGCCAGCAGTACGTGTATGAGGAGGCCCGCTAAATGGCACGGCGATACGACACCAACGACGCGACCGACCGCACCACAGGTCTGCGTGAGGCAGCGTCCGCCGTCCGCCGTGGCGAACTGGTGGTCCTCCCGACGGACACCGTCTACGGCATCGGTGCCGACGCGTTCACCTCGGAGGCCGTCGCCGACCTGCTGGACGCCAAGGGCCGGGGCCGCAACATGCCCACCCCTGTCCTCATCGGCTCCCCGAACACCCTGCACGGCCTCGTCACGGACTTCTCCGAGATGGCCTGGGAACTCGTCGACGCGTTCTGGCCGGGCGCCCTGACGCTCGTCGCCAAGCACCAGCCGTCCCTCCAGTGGGACCTGGGGGACACCCGGGGCACGGTGGCGATCCGTATGCCGCTGCACCCCGTCGCCATCGAGCTCCTCACGGAGGTCGGCCCCATGGCCGTCTCCTCCGCCAACCTCACGGGCCACCCGGCGCCGGAGGACTGCGACGCCGCGCAGAGCATGCTCGGCGACTCCGTCTCGGTGTACCTGGACGGCGGCCCGACCCCGGGCAACGTGCCCTCCTCGATCGTCGACGTGACCGGCAAGGTGCCCGTGTTGCTGCGCGCGGGCGCGCTGTCGGCGGAGGAGCTCCGGAAGGTCGTACCCGACCTCGAGGTGGCGAATTGACAGCCCCTGACGCGGGGCGTGGATGGATAAGCACGGGGATCACGGGGACCGGTGGGTCCCCCCGGGGGTCCTTCCGCATCCTCCACGTCAGCACCGGCAATGTGTGCCGCTCGCCGATCACAGAGCGGCTTACCCGGCATGCCCTGGCGGACCGGCTCGGCGACCCCCTGTGGGGCGGCCTCATCGTGGAGAGCGCCGGCACCTGGGGGCACGAGGGCGCGCCCATGGAGGCCAATGCCGCGACCGTCCTCAGCGACTTCGGCGCGGACCCCTCCGGCTTCGTCGGGCGCGAGCTCCTCGACGACCACGTCATCCGGGCCGACCTCGTCCTGACGGCCACCCGCGACCACCGCGCCCAGGTCATCTCCATGGGCCACTCGGCGGGCCTGCGCACCTTCACCCTGAAGGAGTTCACCCGGCTGGTCCGCGCGATAGACACGGCGACCCTGCCGCCCCTCCAGGACGGCGTGATCGACCGCGCCGTCGCCCTGGTCCGGGCCGCCGCGGCCCTGCGCGGCTGGCTGCTGGCCCCGACCGCCGAGGCCGACGAGGTCTACGACCCCTACGGGGCACCGCTGCCGTTCTTCCGCTCCATCGGGGACGAGATCAACGAGGCCCTGGATCCGGTCGTCACTGCGCTGACGGGGGTACCCGCACGGACGTGACACCGGGCGTCCCACCCGTCGCGGTTCTACATTGGACGTAAGCGTCCCCCCGCAGATGTCCGGAGTCCACCATGCCGGTCGCCACCACGCTCGAAGCGGATGTCCTGAGCCGCCAGGACCCCGAGCTCGCCGAGATCCTCATCGGTGAGCTGGACCGGCAGTCGACCACGCTGCAGTTGATCGCGGCCGAGAACTTCACCTCGCCGGCCGTCCTGGCCGCGCTCGGCTCGCCGCTGGCGAACAAGTACGCAGAGGGATATCCCGGCGCCCGCCACCACGGCGGCTGCGAGATCGTCGACGTCGCCGAACGCGTCGCCGTCGACCGCGCCAAGGCCCTCTTCGGCGCCGACCACGCCAACGTCCAGTCCCACTCCGGGAGTTCGGCCGTCCTGGCCGCCTACGCCGCCCTGCTGCGCCCTGGTGACACCGTGCTGGCGATGGGCCTGCCCTTCGGCGGTCATCTGACACACGGGTCGCCCGCGAACTTCTCCGGCCGCTGGTTCGACTTCGTCGGCTACGGGGTCGGGGCGGAGTCCGGGCTCATCGACTACGAGCAGGTGCGCGCGCTGGCCCGCGCCCGTCGTCCCAAGGCCATCGTCTGCGGATCGATCTCGTACCCCCGGCACATCGACTACGCGCTGTTCCGGGAGATCGCCGACGAGGTCGGCGCCTACCTCATCGCGGACGCCGCCCACCCGATGGGGCTCGTCGCGGGCGGAGCGGCGCCCAACCCGGTGCCGTACGCCGATGTCGTGTGCGCCACCACCCACAAGGTGCTCCGCGGGCCGCGCGGCGGCATGATCCTGTGCGGCGGCGAACTCGCCGAGCGCGTCGACCGGGCCGTTTTCCCGTTCACCCAGGGCGGCGCGCAGATGCACACCATCGCGGCCAAGGCCGTCGCGTTCGGCGAGGCCGCGACCCCCGCCTTCACGGCGTACGCCCATCAGGTGGTCGCCAACGCGCGCGTGCTGGCCGAGGGGCTGGCCGCGGAGGGGCTCGCGATCACCACGGGCGGCACCGACACCCATCTGCTCGCCGCGGATCCGGCGCCGCTCGGTGTCGAGGGGCGCACCGCGCGTGGCAGGCTCGCCGCCGCCGGTATGGTCCTCGACACGTGTGCGCTGCCTCACGGCGACGCCCGTGGCCTGCGGCTCGGCACCGCGGCGCTGACCACGCAGGGGATGGGCGAGCCGGAGATGGCACGGGTCGCCGCACTGTTCGCGGGGGTGCTGCGGGACGAGATCGACGGCCGGACGGCGCGGGAGGAAGTGCGGGAACTGACCGGTAGATTTCCGCCTTATCCGGACTGACCGGGGGTACGCGTACCGGGCTGCACAGCCACTCGTGCAACCATCGTCGCTACCCGAAAGTCCTCAACCATATGCGTGCATCGCTAGGGTGTGGGGCTGTGATGGCCAGCGAGACCTGTGGGGAAGCCCGTGCGTGAATACCTGCTGACGCTCTGCATCACGGCCGCGGTGACGTATCTGCTGACAGGGCCGGTACGGAAATTCGCGATCGTGGCCGGAGCCATGCCGGAAATCCGGGCGCGCGACGTGCACCGTGAACCCACGCCGAGGCTCGGCGGCATCGCGATGTTCTTCGGACTGTGCGCCGGCCTGCTGGTCGCCGACCACCTGAAGAACCTCAACGCGGTCTTCTCGAACTCGAACGAACCACGCGCCCTGCTCTCCGGAGCCGCGCTGATCTGGCTGATCGGCGTGCTGGACGACAAGTTCGAGATCGACGCCCTGATCAAGCTGGGCGGCCAGATGATCGCCGCCGGCGTGATGGTCATGCAGGGTCTGACGATCCTGTGGCTGCCGATCCCGGGCGTCGGCCTGGTCGCACTCACCCAGTGGCAGGGCACCCTGCTGACGGTGGCGCTCGTCGTCATCACCATCAACGCGGTCAACTTCGTGGACGGTCTCGACGGACTGGCCGCCGGCATGGTGTGCATCGCGTCCGCCGCGTTCTTCCTCTACGCCTACCGGATCTGGTACTCGTACGGCATCGAGGCCGCCGCCCCGGCGACGCTGTTCGCGGCGATCCTGATGGGCATGTGCCTGGGCTTCCTGCCGCACAACATGCACCCCGCGCGGATCTTCATGGGCGACTCGGGTTCGATGCTCATCGGGCTGGTGCTGGCCGCCGGCGCCATCTCCATCACCGGGCAGATCGACCCCGACGTGATGAACCTCTTCTCCGGATCCGAGCGCAACACCGTGCACCAGACGGTGCCGGTGTTCATCCCGCTGCTGCTGCCGCTGACGATCATCGCGATCCCGGCCGCCGACCTGGTGCTCGCCATCGTGCGGCGCACCTGGCGCGGGCAGTCGCCGTTCGCCGCCGACCGCGGCCATCTGCACCACCGCCTCCTGGAGGTCGGCCACTCGCACAGCCGGGCCGTCCTGATCATGTACTTCTGGTCGGCGCTGATCTCCTTCGGCGCCCTCGCGTACTCGGTCAACTCCGGGGCCATGTGGAGCGTGCTCGTCATCGCGGCGCTCAGCGCGGTCGGTCTCGTGCTGCTCCTGCTGCCGCGCTTCACACCGCGTGCCCCGCGCTGGGCCGAGCACCTCCTGCCGCCGCGCTACCGGCGCCGCAGAGCCGCCGCGCTGGCAGCCGGAGCGGCCGCCGAGGCGGGGTCGCCCGTCACCCACGAGGCGGCGGCGGCAGGCGAGCAGGACGAGGCGCGTGAGCACCTTGCGCCGGCGGTTGCCGGAGTCTCAGGAGTCAACGGAGCGACGGCAATTGGGACCCGTCCGAGACTCCTCGACCGGCGCGAGGCCGAGTCCTCGCGCTGAGTCGAAGGTAAGAATCTGACTAACGCGTGACCAAATCGTGGGGTAGTAAAGCGTCCCAATACCAGACAAGTTGGTGCTCTGGATGCACAGACGCGCGCCCTCACACTCATGTGTGACAGTCGGCACACCAACCAGGTAAAGACCTCATCAAATAGTTTGTGATACGGTTCACGAGAACCCAGGGCAGAGCCGAAGGACCCCAGCACCACGGTCCTTTGGCGTGAGGTTCTCTCTCGGCCCGGGTCTACGCTCGTCCATGACGACACGCCCCCCTTAGCAAGCGGAGTTGCCGCCATGCCGTCCAATGACGCCCGGATCCTCCTTCAGGCCGCTGTACCCACAGCTGCCGTCGGCGCGATTGCCGCCGTCGTCAGCGGTGTGGTCGCCGGCGGCAAAGGGGCGCTAGGGGCGATCGTCGCGACGCTGGTCGTGATTCTCTTCATGGGGATCGGGCTCTACGTTCTGCAGCGCGTCGCCAAATCGCTTCCGCACTTGTTCCAGGCGATGGGTCTCCTGCTCTACACGGCGCAGATTCTTCTGCTGTTCATCTTTGTCGCCGTGTTCAAGAACACTTCGCTGTTCAATCCCAAGTCCTTCGCGCTCACCCTGGTCGTCACCACCCTCGTGTGGATCGGCGCACAGGCGCGTGCCCATATGAAGGCCAAGATCCTCTACGTCGAGCCCGACCCCTCGAAGGGCGACAAGCCCGAAAACAAGGGGCACTCGTCGTGAGGGGTAGGGCCGGGATAAGTGCACGTAGGAGATCCTGCTATCGTCCGGTGCCAACTGCGGCATCGCGGGCGCGGGCATCTGAGCTGACGCCTGCTCAATCGCGAGGCTTGATGCCCCACTGCCGCCCCCACATCCGTAACACCAGTCCAGTGCCGAACCGCGGCTGTGCGCCGCGCCGACACAACGAGGTTGCCGTACCTATGCGCCACGCTGAAGGAGCCCGCGGTGAGTGCTGACCCGACGCAGGTGCTCGCTTTCGAGACCGACTGCCACATCTTCGAGAACAACGGTTGTGGCTTCCCGGCACCCGGCCTGCACTCGTTCCTGTTCGAGCCTCTCTGGGGCGACGGGGACAGCAACTTGTACTTCAACAAGACGATGCTCCTTGCGCTGCTCGGCTCGGTTATCGTCGTCGCCTTCTTCTGGGCCGCCTTCCGCAAGCCGAAGGTCGTCCCGGGCAAGCTGCAGATGGTCGCCGAGGCGGGCTACGACTTCATCCGCCGCGGCGTCGTCTACGAGACGATCGGCAAGAAGGAAGGCGAGAAGTACGTCCCGCTGGTCGTCTCGCTGTTCTTCTTCGTCTGGATGATGAACCTCTGGTCGATCATTCCGGTCGCCCAGTTCCCGGTCACGGCGATCATCGCCTACCCCGCGGTGCTGGCCGGAATCGTCTACATCGTCTGGGTGTCCCTGACGTTCAAGCGCCACGGATTCGTCGGAGCGTTCAAGAACTTCAGTGGCTACGACAAGTCGCTGGGCCCGGTTCTCCCGCTGGCCATGTTCATCGAGCTGCTCTCGAACCTGATCGTCCGGCCGTTCACGCACGCGGTGCGACTCTTCGCGAACATGTTCGCGGGTCACACCCTGCTGCTGCTGTTCACGATCGCCACCTGGTACCTGCTCAACGGTTTCGGGATCGTCTACTCGGGCGTCTCGTTCATCATGGTCATCGTCATGACGGCCTTCGAGCTGTTCATCCAGGCCCTGCAGGCGTATGTGTTCGTGCTGCTGACCTGCACCTTCATCCAGGGCGCGCTGGCCGAGCACCACTGAGCGCCCGTCCTCTCCGCCCCGCAGTCGTCCGGTGGCCAACCCCCACCGGTCCGTAAAGAAAAGGAATAACTGGCATGCAGACCCTTGCCGCTGTCTCCGGCTCGCTCGGCTCGATCGGTTACGGCCTCGCGGCCATCGGCCCCGGCGTCGGCGTCGGCATCATCTTCGGTAACGGCACCCAGGCCCTCGCCCGTCAGCCTGAGGCCGCCGGTCTGATCCGCGCCAACCAGATCCTCGGCTTCGCCTTCTGTGAGGCGCTCGCCCTCATCGGTCTGGTCATGCCGTTCGTCTACGGCAAGTGATCTTCGGATCCACGACAGCCCACTAGACGAAAGGCACTGATATGAGCCAGCTGCTCATTCTGGCGGCCGAGGAGGCCGAAAACCCCCTCATCCCGCCGATCCCCGAGCTTGTCATCGGCCTGATCGCCTTCGTCATCGTCTTCGGTTTCCTGGCCCGGAAGCTTCTCCCGAACATCAACAAGGTTCTGGAGCAGCGCCGCGAGGCCATCGAGGGCGGTATCGAAAAGGCCGAGGCCGCGCAGACCGAGGCCCAGAGCGTTCTTGAGCAGTACAAGGCTCAGCTCGCCGAAGCCCGTCACGAGGCCGCGCGCCTGCGCCAGGAAGCAACGGAGCAGGGCGCCACGCTCATCGCCGAGATGCGCGCGGAAGGCCAGCGGCAGCGCGAGGAAATCGTCGCCGCCGGTCACACGCAGATCGAGGCCGACCGCAAGGCCGCCGCTCAGGCGCTGCGTCAGGACGTCGGCCACCTGGCCACCGACCTGGCCGGCAAGCTGGTCGGCGAGTCCCTCGAGAACCACGCCCGGCAGAGCCGCGTCATCGACCGTTTCCTCTCCGAGCTCGAGGAGAAGGCCGAGGCGGCTCGATGACTGCACACGGAGCGAGCCGCGAGGCAACCGCAGCCGCACGTGAGCGTCTCGACGCGCTGACGGACTCGACGTCCGTGGACGCGGCACAGCTCGCCGACGAGCTGGCCGCGGTCACCGCGCTGCTCCACCGCGAGGTGTCGCTGCGTCGGGTCCTCACCGACCCGGCGCAGCCCGGCGAGGCCAAGGCCGAGCTGGTCCAGCGCCTGCTCGGCGCCCAGGTGGGCGGCACCGCCGCCGACCTGGTGGCCGGCATGGTGCGCTCCCGCTGGTCGCAGCCCCGCGACCTGGTGGACGCCCTCGAGGAACTCACCGCCACCGCCGATCTCACGGCGGCGCAGCGGACGGGCGCGCTCGACAACGTCGAGGACGAGCTGTTCCGCTTCGGCCGGATCGTCGCCTCGAACACCGAGCTGCGCGCCGCGCTGACCGACCGGGCCGCCACCACGGCGGCCAAGAGCGAGCTGCTGCGCAGCCTGCTCGGCGGCCGGGCCGACGTGACGACCGAGCGTCTGGTGACGCGCCTTGTGACCGCGCCTCGCGGACGTAGCCTGGAAGCGGGACTCGAGTCCCTGTCCAGGCTCGCCGCCGAGCGCCGCAACCGCATGGTCGCCGTGGTCACCTCGGCGGTGCCGCTGAGCGACGGACAGAAGCTGCGCCTCGGCGCCGCTCTGGCGAAGCTCTACGGCCGCCCGATGCACCTCAACCTCGACGTGGACCCCGATGTCCTCGGCGGGATCCGGGTGCAGGTCGGCGACGAGGTCATCAACGGTTCCATCGCGGACCGTCTCGAGGACGCCGCCCGCCGCATGGCGAGCTAGTAATCCCATAAGCAGTAGGCAATTACGGCCCATGTTGGGCCGTGCAGAGGATTCACCTCTCATAGGGGGGAGTCCCCATCCCCCCAAGTGAAACTTCGGGCCCAACAAGGAGAGCAGGGAACCCAGATGGCGGAGCTCACGATCCGGCCGGAGGAGATCCGGGATGCGCTGGAGAACTTTGTCCAGTCGTACAAGCCGGACGCGGCCTCGCGCGAGGAGGTCGGTACGGTCACCGTTGCCGGCGACGGTATCGCCAAGATCGAGGGTCTCCCCTCGGCCATGGCGAACGAGCTGCTGAAGTTCGAGGACGGAACCCTCGGCCTCGCGCTGAACCTGGAAGAGCGCGAGATCGGTGCGGTCGTCCTCGGCGAGTTCAGCGGTATCGAGGAGGGCCAGCCGGTGCAGCGCACCGGTGAGGTGCTGTCCGTCGCCGTGGGCGAGGGTTACCTCGGCCGCGTCGTCGACCCGCTCGGCAACCCGATCGACGGCCTCGGCGAGATCGAGACGTCCGGCCGCCGCGCCCTCGAGCTGCAGGCCCCGGGCGTCATGGTCCGCAAGTCGGTGCACGAGCCGATGGAGACGGGCTACAAGGCCGTCGACGCGATGACCCCGATCGGCCGCGGCCAGCGTCAGCTGATCATCGGCGACCGTCAGACCGGCAAGACCGCGCTGGCCGTCGACACGATCATCAACCAGCGCGACAACTGGCGCTCGGGCGACACCAAGAAGCAGGTCCGCTGCATCTACGTCGCCATCGGTCAGAAGGGTTCGACCATCGCCTCCGTGCGTGGCGCCCTCGAAGAGGCCGGCGCGCTGGAGTACACGACCATCGTCGCCGCCCCGGCGTCCGACCCGGCCGGCTTCAAGTACCTGGCGCCGTACACCGGTTCGGCCATCGGCCAGCAGTGGATGTACGAGGGCAAGCACGTCCTCATCATCTTCGACGACCTCTCGAAGCAGGCCGACGCCTACCGCGCCGTGTCCCTGCTGCTCCGCCGTCCGCCGGGGCGCGAGGCCTACCCCGGTGACGTCTTCTACCTGCACTCCCGTCTGCTGGAGCGCTGCGCGAAGCTCTCCGACGAGATGGGTGCCGGTTCGATGACGGGTCTGCCGATCGTCGAGACCAAGGCGAACGACGTGTCGGCGTTCATCCCGACCAACGTCATCTCCATCACCGACGGTCAGTGCTTCCTGGAGTCCGACCTGTTCAACGCCGGTCAGCGTCCGGCCCTGAACGTCGGTATCTCGGTCTCCCGCGTCGGTGGCTCCGCCCAGCACAAGGCGATGAAGCAGGTCTCCGGCCGGCTCCGCCTCGACCTGGCCCAGTACCGCGAGCTGGAGGCGTTCGCCGCCTTCGGTTCCGACCTGGACGCCGCGTCGAAGTCGCAGCTGGAGCGCGGTCAGCGTCTGGTCGAGCTGCTCAAGCAGGCTCAGTACCAGCCGATGTCGACCGAGGACCAGGTCGTCTCCGTCTGGGCCGGTACCACCGGCAAGATGGACGAGGTGCCGGTCGTCGACGTCCGCCGCTTCGAGAAGGAGCTCCTGGAGTACCTGCACCGCAAGGAGCAGGGCCTCATGACCTCCATCAAGGAGGGCGGCAAGATGTCGGACGACACTCTCACCGCCGTCGCGGACGCGATCGTGGACTTCAAGAAGCAGTTCGAGACCTCGGACGGGAAGCTTCTCGGCGAGGACGCTCCGTCCGCGGCCAAGTGACGTAAGGAAGGGACCTGACTCATGGGAGCCCAGCTCCGGGTCTACAAGCGTCGCATCCGATCCGTCACCGCGACCAAGAAGATCACCAAGGCGATGGAGATGATCGCCGCCTCGCGCGTCGTCAAGGCGCAGCGCAAGGTGGCGGCCTCCACGCCGTACGCGACCGAGCTCACCCGCGCGGTCACGGCGGTCGGTACCGGTTCGAACACCAAGCACCCGCTGACCACGGAGGCGGAGACGGCGACCCGTTCCGCGGTGCTGCTCCTCACGAGCGACCGCGGACTGGCCGGCGCCTTCAACTCCAACGCCATCAAGGCGGCGGAGCTGCTGACCGCCCGTCTTGAGGCCGAGGGCAAGGAGGTCGACACGTACATCGTCGGCCGCCGTGGTCTCGCCCACTACAACTTCCGCGAGCGCAAGGTCGTGGAGTCGTGGTCGGGTTTCACCGACGAGCCCACCTACGCGGACGCGAAGAAGGTCGCGGGTCCGCTGATCGAGGCCATCGAGAAGGAGACGGCGGACGGCGGCGTGGACGAACTCCACATCGTCTACACCGAGTTCGTCTCGATGATGACGCAGACGGCCATCGACGGCCGGCTGCTGCCGCTTCGCCTCGAAGAGGTGGCGGAAGAAGCGCCCGAGGGCGAGATCCTTCCGCTGTACGAGTTCGAGCCGTCGGCGGAGGACGTCCTTGACGCCCTGCTGCCGCGCTACGTCGAGAGCCGTATCTACAACGCGCTGCTCCAGTCGGCTGCCTCCAAGCACGCCGCCACCCGCCGCGCGATGAAGTCGGCGACCGACAACGCGGGAGACCTGATCACCACGCTCTCCCGACTTGCCAATGCGGCCCGCCAGGCCGAAATCACCCAGGAAATCAGCGAGATCGTCGGTGGCTCCGCAGCCCTTGCCGACGCGACCGCGGGGAGTGACAAGTAATGACGACGACTTCTGAGACGGCCGTTGCCACGGGCCGCGTCGCCCGGGTCATCGGCCCGGTCGTCGACGTGGAGTTCCCCGTCGACGCGATGCCGGAGATTTACAACGCCCTTCACGTCGAGGTGGCCGACCCGGCCAACGCCGGCGAGAAGAAGACGCTGACCCTGGAAGTCGCCCAGCACCTGGGTGACGGCCTGGTCCGCACGATCTCCATGCAGCCCACCGACGGTCTGGTCCGCCAGGCCGCCGTCACCGACACGGGCGCGGGCATCACCGTCCCCGTCGGTGACTTCACCAAGGGCAAGGTCTTCAACACCCTCGGTGAGGTGCTGAACGCCGACGAGAAGTACGAGGGCGAGCGCTGGTCCATCCACCGCAAGGCCCCGCGCTTCGACGAGCTCGAGTCGAAGACCGAGATGTTCGAGACCGGCGTCAAGGTCATCGACCTTCTCACCCCGTACGTCAAGGGTGGAAAGATCGGTCTGTTCGGTGGTGCCGGTGTCGGCAAGACGGTGCTCATCCAGGAGATGATCTACCGCGTCGCCAACAACCACGACGGTGTCTCCGTGTTCGCCGGTGTCGGTGAGCGCACGCGTGAGGGCAACGACCTCATCGCGGAGATGTCGGAGTCGGGCGTCATCGACAAGACCGCCCTTGTCTTCGGCCAGATGGACGAGCCCCCGGGCACCCGTCTGCGCGTGGCCCTCGCGGGTCTGACCATGGCGGAGTACTTCCGCGATGTGCAGAAGCAGGACGTGCTGTTCTTCATCGACAACATCTTCCGCTTCACGCAGGCCGGTTCCGAGGTCTCGACCCTGCTCGGCCGTATGCCCTCCGCGGTGGGTTACCAGCCGAACCTGGCCGACGAGATGGGTCTCCTCCAGGAGCGCATCACCTCGACCCGTGGTCACTCGATCACCTCGATGCAGGCGATCTACGTCCCCGCGGACGACCTGACCGACCCGGCCCCGGCCACCACGTTCGCCCACCTCGACGCGACGACGGTTCTCTCCCGTCCGATCTCCGAGAAGGGCATCTACCCGGCCGTGGACCCGCTGGACTCCACGTCCCGCATCCTGGACCCCCGCTACATCGCGGCGGACCACTACGCGGCCGCGATGCGCGTCAAGTCGGTTCTTCAGAAGTACAAGGACCTTCAGGACATCATCGCGATCCTCGGTATCGACGAACTGGGCGAGGAGGACAAGCTCACCGTCCACCGTGCCCGTCGCGTGGAGCGCTTCCTGTCCCAGAACACCCACGTCGCCAAGCAGTTCACCGGCGTCGACGGGTCGGACGTCCCGCTGGACGAGTCGATCGCGGCCTTCAACGCGATCATCGACGGTGAGTACGACCACTTCCCGGAGCAGGCGTTCTTCCTGTGCGGTGGCATTGAGGACCTCAAGGCCAACGCCAAGGAGCTCGGCGTCTCCTGAACCTCGTGTTCTGAGTGAGGGGGCAGGACCGCGCCTCGCGGGGTGCGGTCCTTCCCTCTCCGTACGCCTACTAGACTTTGACCCAACACCCGGCAGCAACGCCGGGTGGTGACCCGAGGAGCCCACCTTGGCTGCTGAGCTGCACGTCGAGCTCGTCGCCGCGGACCGTAGTGTCTGGTCCGGCGAGGCCACCCTGGTCGTCGCGCGTACCACGTCCGGCGACATCGGCGTCATGCCCGGTCACCAGCCGCTGCTCGGTGTGCTGGAGTCGGGCCCGGTGACCATCCGTACGAGTGATGGTGGAACAGTCATCGCCGCGGTGCACGGCGGTTTCATCTCATTCGCTGACAACAAGCTGTCGCTGCTGGCCGAGATCGCCGAGCTGTCGGACGAGATCGATGTCCAGCGTGCGGAGCGGGCGCTCGAGCGCGCGAAGTCGGACGCCGACGCGTCCGCCGAGCGCCGCGCGGACGTCCGCCTGCGTGCGGTGGCGACCCGCTGACCATCGGTGCGAACCCGGCCCTTTAGGCGCTGGGCTAGCACTGTGTGAAGCTTTGACTCAGCCGCGGCTGGGACCGGATCACTCCGGCCCTGGCCGCGGCTGAGGCAAATCCGGAAGTTTTTTCTTTTCCGTTACCTAGGAGACGAGGAGGTCGGTGTCGATGGTCCTCGCTCTGACTGTGTGCGGAGTGCTTGTAGCGCTTGTAGTGGTGGGGCTGTTCGTCTTCGGCCTCCGCCGCCGGCTGATCCAGCGTTCCGGCGGAACGTTCGACTGCAGCCTGCGCTGGGACGTCGCCGAGAAGGGTGACCCCAGCGGCAAGGGCTGGAGTTACGGGGTCGCCCGCTACAACAGCGACCGGATCGAGTGGTACCGCGTCTTCTCGTACGCCCCCCGCCCGCGCCGCACCCTCGAACGCTCGGCGATCGAGGTGGCCGGCCGCCGTGCCGCCGAGGGCGAGGAGGAACTCGCGCTGCTCTCCGACGCGATCATCCTCGCCTGTGTCCATCGCGGGACGCGCCTGGAACTGGCGATGAGCGAGGACGCGCTGACCGGCTTCCTCGCCTGGCTGGAGGCTGCCCCGCCGGGCCAGCGAGTGAACGTGGCCTGAACCGCCCCGTACTCCCGGCGGCCGGAACCCCCCGACCGAAGCACGGCCCCCGGCCCACCACCTGAGACACTCACGTCCCGCTGCCCCGCTGTCCCGCTGCCCCGCTGGCTCCGGCGCCCCACGCTCGCGCGCCGTCCGGCCCGGCGTCAGTCTGCCTTGCGACCTCACGTCCGTCATCCCGAGCACTGCCGTCCCGGCCCTCGCCGCCCCGCCCCGGAGACCCGCTGCCCTGAGGCCCTCCCCTCACCGGCCCCGAGCCCGCCGCACCGCGCCCCACGCCCTTGAGCCCGGCTGTCGGCCGCACCGCGCCCCCACACGCCTTGAGCCCGGCTGTCCGTCGTCGCGCGTTCCCGCGCCCCGCGCCGGGTTGCCGGGTTCTTCGCGGTCCGGAGGCCCGCGCTCGGTTGTCCGGTTCCTGGCGGTCCGGAGTTCTGCGCTGGGTTGCCTGGTGCTTCGCGGTCCCGCGTCCCGTCCGGCTGCCGGCTCCGGGCGGTCCCGCGTCCCGCGCTCGGTTGCCCGGCTTCTCGCGGTTCTACGTCCGTCTGCCTCTGCGGCCTAGTAGTCCCGCAGCCCAGCAGTCCCGCGGTTCAGTAGTCCGCGGTCCCGTAGTCCGGCAGTCCGGCAGTCCGGCGGTTCAGCCGTCCTGCCCCCGCAGTCCGTGAGCCGGAGGCCCGGTGCGGCTGCGTACCCCGGCTCGGTGTTCCCGCCGCCCGGCGATTCGCTTTCCCGCGCTCCACGCCCGTGGCCCCCGGAAGCTGGCCCTGGGGCCCCGGCTCCGGCTCCGGCCCTGGGCTTCGGCCGCAAGGCCCGGCTCGGGGCCCCGCCTTCCTGCGCCCGGGCAGCCTGCTGCCCCTGGACCCCCGGTTCCCGGCTCCGGTCCTGGCCCTGGGATCCGGGCCTCGGCTTCGGCCGCTGGGCCCCGGCTCGGGGCCCGGCTCCCCGCGTCCAGGCAGCCCGCTGCCCCCTGATCTCCGCCCCCGCCCCTCGGGGGAAGCCCCTGTTCTCCGCCTCCGCCGCTCGGCGGAAGCCCTGTTCTCCGCCCTCGCCCCTCGGGGTGGAAACAGCGCGCCGCGGGGGGCCCCCGGGGGGGGGGCCGGGGGGGGGGGGGGGGGGGGGGCCGGGGGGGGGGGCCGGGGGGGTGGGGGGGGC
>NZ_JBIAIQ010000028.1:0-76170 GCF_042871525.1 Streptomyces sp. NPDC005784 | reverse complement strand
GGGGGGGTCCCGCCCCGGGCCCGCGCCGCCCGCGGGCGGGGGCGGGGGGGCGCCCCCCGGGGGCCGGGGGGGGCGGCCCCCCCCCGGGGGGGCCGGGGGGGGGGGCCCCCCCGCGGCGGTGGTGCGGGGTGGGACAGGGATTAGCTCAGGCCGCTGTTGATGGCGCCGACGAGTTCACCGTTGCTGGTGTCGCCGCTGAACTCCCAGAAGAAGGCGCCGCCCAGGCCCTGGCTCTTGGCCCACGACATCTTCGTTCCGATGGTGGACGGGGTGTCGTACGACCACCAGTTGTTGCCGCAGTAGGCGTAAGCGGTACCGGCGACGGTGCCGGTGGCGGGGCAGGACGTCTTGAGGACCTTGTAGTCCTCGATGCCCTGCTCGTACGTACCGGCCGCCGGACCGGTCGCCGTGCCGCCGGGCGCGGACTGGGTGACACCGGTCCAGCCACGGCCGTAGAAGCCGATGCCGATGAGCAGCTTGCTAGCGGGCACGCCCTTCGACTTGAACTTGGCGATCGCGTCGGCCGTGTCGAAGCCGGGCGTCGGGATGCCGCTGTACGAGGTGAGCGGGGAGTGCGGGGCGGTCGGGCCCTGCGCGGCGAACGCTCCGAAGAAGTCGTACGACATCACGTTGTACCAGTCGACGTACTGCGAGGCGCCCGCGTAGTCGGCGGCGTCGATCTTGCCACCGGAGGTGCCGTCGGCCGTGGTGGCCGCGGTGACCAGGTTGCCGGTGCCGAACTTGGCGCGCAGGGCCTGCATCAGGTTCTTGTAGGCCGCGGCACCGCTGGTGTCGCAGGACAGACCGCAGGCGTTCGGGTACTCCCAGTCGATGTCGATGCCGTCGAAGACATCGGCCCAGCGCGGGTCCTCCACGAGGTTGTAGCAGGACTGCGCGAAGGCGGCCGGGTTGGCGGCGGCCTGGGCGAAGCCGCCGGACCAGGTCCAGCCGCCGAAGGACCAGAGGATCTTGATGTTCGGGTACTTGGCCTTCAGCTCGCGCAGCTGGTTGAAGTTGCCGCGCAGCGGCTGGTCCCAGGTGTCGGCGACGCCGCTGACCGACTGGTCGGCGGTGAAGGCCTTGTCGTAGTCGGCGTACGAGTCGCCGATCGCGCACTGGCCGTTGGTGACGTTGCCGAAGGCGTAGTTGATGTGCGTGATCTTGGCGGCCGAGCCCGACGTCACCAGGTTCTTGACCTGGTAGTTGCGGCCGTAGATGCCCCACTCGGTGAAGTAGCCGAGCTTGACGGCGTTGCCGCTGGGCGGCGGGGTGGTGGTGCCGCCGGTGGTGTGGACCGCGACCGCGCCGCTGACCGGACCGGTCTGGTCGGCGGTGTCACGGGCCTGGACGGTGTACGAGTAGTCGGTGCCGGCGGTCAGACCGGTGTCCGTGTACGAGGTCGTCGTCACGGTCGCGACCTTGGTGCCACCGCGCAGGACGTCGTAGTTCTTGACGCCCTTGTCGTCGGTGGCCGCGCTCCAGGAGAGCTTCACCGAGGTGTCGGCGACGGAGGAGGCGGTGGGGGTGCCCGGCGCGGAGGGCGCGCTGTCACCGGGGACGGTGGTGCCGCCGTCACAACTGCCGCCGTTCAGCGTGCAGTTGGACGGTGAGCCGGCGCCCGCGCCGTTGAAGCCGAAGGAGACGGAGGCGCCCGCGGCGAGACTGCCGTTGTAGGACTTGTTCTTGGCGGTCCAGTGGTTGCCGGAGCTGGTGACGTCCGCGTCCCAGGCCGAGGTGACCGATGTGCCGGAGGGGAAGTCCCACTGGATCGTCCACGAGCTGATCGCGGTGCTACCGGTGTTCTTGACCGTCCACTTGCCTTCGAAGCCAGTGCCCCAGTCCTGGGTCTTGGCGTACGTGGCGGTGGCGGAGTCGGCGGCGTGGGCGGGGCCCGCGAGGCCGACCAGGCCGGCCAGGGGGAGCAACAGGGTGGCGAGCCCTGCCGTCGCTCGTTGTCTGAAGCGCATTCCGCGCCTCCTTGGGGGAGTCGGGGGAGGGGAGGGGCGTGACTGAGCCTTCACGCTCATGGTGCCGTGAGAATAGGAAGGTCTGGACCATAGGTCAATAGGTCTGGACCACTGTTTCGGTGTTGCACCCCGCCCCCAACTCCCCTGCCTCTGGCGCTGATTGGCGACCCGCGGGACGACCTGACGGACCGGCAGGCGGCTGACGTGGGCCTTCTCGCCCCTCCGCCGCCCGGGGCCGGCCGCGAGGACGACGAAGGGCGCCCGCGCCGGGTTCGAAGTGACCTTCGAACCCGGCGCGGGCGCCCTTCGTCCTGGCGGGTGCGGCTGAGGACCTGCTCAGCGCTCGCCGCCCGGGACCCACAGCACGTCGCCCACATCCTTGTTCGCCGTGCGCGCCAGGATGAACAGGAGGTCGGAGAGCCGGTTGAGGTAGGTCGCGGTGAGCGGGTTCATCGCCTCGCCGTGCACCTCCAGCGCCGCCCAGGTGGAACGCTCGGCCCGGCGCACGACCGTGCAGGCCTGGTGGAGGAGTGCCGCGCCGGTGGTGCCGCCGGGCAGGATGAAGGAGCGGAGCTTCTCCAGCCGTTCGTTGAAGAGGTCGCAGTCCGCCTCCAGCTTGTCGACGTAGAACTGCTCCACCCGCAGCGGCGGGTACTTCGGGTCCTCGACCACCGGCGTCGACAGATCCGCGCCCACGTCGAACAGGTCGTTCTGGACGCGGGTGAGGACCTGGACGACCTCGGCCTCCAGGCCGCCCAGCGCGATCGCCGTACCGATCACCGCGTTCGCCTCGTTGGCGTCGGCGTACGCCGAGATCCGCAGATCGGTCTTGGCGACCCTGCTCATGTCCCCGAGGGCGGTGGTGCCCTGGTCGCCGGTCCTGGTGTAGATGCGCGTCAGATTGACCATGGGGCCAATTTAGACGCCCGTGCGAGCACTGGAGATGTCGCACATCCCTCATGCGGGTCACAGGGCGTGGAGACCTCGGCACAAGCGGGTCCGCGAAGGGCCGACAAGCGTGACCCCACGAGGTGGTGGCGCTCCTGCGGCGGTGGTCGAAATCCCTCCGCCCCCGGTCGGAGGCAGGATCGCCAAGCCCGTCGGACACGACGTGACGGGTGTCTCACGCCCTGAGACCGTGACACGCGTTACTTACGGGTTTCCCGGCCCTTCCCGAACGCTACTCTCCGCCGAAGAGGCATACACAAGCAGCGTGTTACGTGTGTTGAGGGAGTCGGAGTGGCAGGGAAGCTCGCCGTCATCGGAGCCGGACTCATGGGGTCCGGTATTGCTCAGGTCTCCGCGCAGGCGGGCTGGGACGTCGTCCTGCGCGACGTCACCGACGAGGCGTTGAACCGCGGCCTCGACGGCATCAAGGCCTCGTACGACAGGTTCGTGAGCAAGGGCAAGCTGGAAGCCGCGGACGCGGACGCGGCGCTCGCGCGCATCACGGCGACCACCGACCTGGAAGCGGCCGCCGACGCGGACATCGTCGTCGAGGCGGTCTTCGAGAAGCTCGAGGTCAAGCACGAGATCTTCCAGGCGCTCGACAAGATCGTCCGCCCCGACACCGTGCTCGCCTCCAACACCTCCGCGATCCCGATCACCAAGATCGCGGCGGCCACGGAGCGCCCGGAGCGGGTCGTGGGCGTGCACTTCTTCTCGCCGGTGCCGATGATGCAGCTCGTCGAGCTGGTCCGCGGTTACAAGACCAGCGACGAAACGCTCGCCACCGCGCGGGAGTTCAGCGAGTCCGTCGGCAAGACCTGCATCGTCGTCAACCGCGACGTCGCCGGGTTCGTGACCACCCGCCTCATCTCGGCCCTCGTCGTCGAGGCGACGAAGCTGTACGAGTCGGGCGTCGCCACCGCCGAGGACATCGACCTCGCCTGCCGGCTGGGCTTCGGTCACGCGATGGGCCCCCTGGCCACCGCCGACCTCACGGGCGTCGACATCCTGCTGCACGCCACCGGCAACATCTACACCGAGACCCAGGACGAGAAGTTCGCGCCTCCGGAGCTGATGCGCCGGATGGTTGACGCCGGTGACATCGGGCGCAAGAGCGGGCAGGGCTTCTACAAGCACTGAACGATCATGCGGCGACCGAAACCGGTCGCCGCATACGCCACGGAAGCCTTGCGCGCCTCTCGGATGTCACCCCATGAGGTGAATTCGGTATCGGTTCGCTTACAGACGGCAACCTCCGCGGCTCTCAGGCAGTCAGACCATGCACAACATGAAGACGCGAAGACGCGGAAACAGACACACGCGGAGTTACGAGACACATTCTCGGGGAGCGCATATGTACATCAGGGGCGACCACGCCGAGCTGGTCGTCGGGGGCCGCCTCGACGTACGCAGCGCGGCGGACGCCCGTACGGTCCTGCACACGGCCGTCGACGACGGAGCCGGCGATCTGGTGCTGGACCTGTCCGAGCTGGACTCCTGGGATGCCACCGGGCTCGGTGTCATCATGGGGGCCCACCGACGCGCCGGGCGGTGTGGCCGACGGCTCGTGCTGCGCGGCGTACCACCACAGATGCAGCGCCTGTTGGTGGCCACCCGGCTGCACCGGATCCTGGCGATCGAGGGTGGTATCGGGGTCGAGTCCCTGCCCCGCGTGTGACCTGAGCGCGCGCCCCACTCGCTCCGTGTGTGCGACCGCGTACGCGCCCTGACCGGCGCACGAAGCGCACCACGTGCACAATCCTCACGAAGCTGTGACGGTTCGGACGGCGCGGTACCCCGCCTGTTCGTAGATACTGTGCGAAGGTTTAGGGTTCGGCTGCCCGCCGACCGAAACCCTACGAGCGGGCACCGGACCAGAAGCGACAGAGCGGTGTGCAGCCAGGCCGGGAGGGCATCGGCACACGACGCTTTTGGGGGGCTTGGAACATGGACCCGATCAACCGGGGATCCGAAGAGTACGGCCATGACGACGACGGCCAGGCGCCTCGCCCGCGCCCGCCGCGCGACCCGCTCGCAACCGACCTGGGCCAGCACAAGCCCGTGGTCGTCCGCACGGTCCGGCTCGTCGCGGGCGAATTCCTGCTGACGGTCAACCCCGTCGACGGCAGTGAGATGGAGAACTGCCCGCCGCACGAGCGCCCGCAGCCGCCGGTCAAGCACGGAGCCGCCGAACGCGCCGAGCGCGCCCGCGCGGCGCAGCCGCCCGTTCCGCCCGGCCCGGCGCAGCCCCGGCTGCCGCTCCTCGAGCGCCAGGAGGAGCGCGAGCAGCTCGTACGCCTCCTCGCGCGCGGGCGATCGGTGCGCCTCACCGGCCCCTCGGGATCGGGCCGTACCGTCCTGCTGGACGCCGTGGCCGACGACTGCGCGGACCTCGCCCCCGACGGCGTCATCCGCCTCTCCGGCTACCGGCGCACGGCGAGCGACCTGGTGTACGACCTCTTCGCCGCCGTCTACGAAGCCCCCCTGCACCGCCCGGACCGCGAGGAACTGCGCCGCCTCGTCCACGAGATCGGCGCGGTCGTCGTCCTCGACGACGCGGAGATCGGCGGCAGCGCTCTCGACGAGCTGCTCGACGCCACTCCCGAGTGCGCCTTCGTGATCGCCGCCACCCCCGACATACCCGCCCCGTCCGCGCACGCGCTCGTCGAGGAGGTCGTCCTCGGCGGCCTCGACCGCAGCGGCGGTCTCGAACTGCTGGAGCGTGCCGTCGGACGGGTCCTGACGGAGGACGAGTCCAACTGGGCGGGCGACCTCTGGTTCGAGTCCGAGGGACTGCCCCTGCGCTTCATGCAGGCCGGCGCCCTGCTGCGGCAGCGCGACCGGCTGCGGGCCGGCGAGGACGCCTTCGACGACTACGGCGTCTTCCAGGAGGCCCCGGCCGACGCGCCCTTCGAGGTCGGCGACGGCCACGAAACACCGCTTCCCTCCCTCGCGGAAGGCGCCGCGCCCGCCGCGCTGCTCGCCTCCCGGCTGAGCGACTCGGCGCGCGCCACCCTGCGCTTCGCCGTCGCGCTCGGCGGCGAGGTGCCCCACCAGGCCCATCTGCCCGCGCTCGTGGGCGACACCCACGCCGACGCGGCGCTCGCCGAACTCGCGAACAGTGCGCTGGTCTCCCCGGTCGGCTCCCGCTACCGGCTCGCCGCCGGGGTGCAGGCCCAGCTGGAGGCCTCCGGATACGCGGACACCCTCCAGGAGAGCGCGCTCGCCGCCGCCCAGCACTACACCTGGTGGGCCGGACACCCCTCCGTCACCCCGGAGCGGGTCTGCGCCGAGGCCGACGCGCTGCTCGCCGCGCTCGACGTGCTCGTCCCGGTCACCACCGCCCCCGCGGACGAGGAGGACGAGAGCGTCTCCGTCCAGCTCGCCCGCACGGCCGCGCCCGCCTTCGCGGCGGGGCTGAACTGGAGCGCCTGGGAACGCGGCCTGCGCCTTGGCGTCGAGGCCTCCGAACTTGCCGACGACGGCGGGGAACAGGCCTACTTCCACCATGAGTTGGGCATCCTCGCGCTCTGCGGCCATCAGCTCGACCGGGCTCGCGCCGAGCTGGAGGCCTCGGTCGCCATGCGCGCCGCGCTCGCCGACAAGCGCGGCACCACCGCCGGCCGCCGGGCCCTCGCGCTGGTCGCCGACCGCTCCGGGACCCTGCAGCTCACCGCCGGGCGCACCCCGGCGGGCGAAGAGGTGCCCGACGCGCGGCACGACGAGTCGATGTCGCCGCCCGGTGGTGTGGTGGCCGCCTACTCCCGGACCGACCCGTCCGGCGACACCGTCACGGTGCTCGCCCACCCGGCCGGCCCCGGCAGCCCCGCGGCCAAGCGGCAGGGCGTCGCGGGGCGGCTGGTCACCGGCACCCGGCGCAACCTGGTGGCCGCGGGAGCGGGCGCGCTCCTCGTCGCCGTCCTCGGCACCGTGGTGACCCTCGGCGCGACCTCGGACCACACCAACGACACCCCGTCCGAGAAGGTCGGCGTCAACCCGTCGGCCACTCAGGGCAGCCAGGACGACAGCCTGGGGGCGGACAAGGCGAAGAAGGGCGACGACTCCACTCCCGGCGCCGTGGCCACGCCCACCGACCCGGGGCCCGATGGCACGTACGGCACCTCGGACGACCCGACGCCCCCGGCCACGGCCACGACGGGCCATCGGCCGTCCGACGAGCCGAGTGGGACGCACACGGCCTCGGGCAAGCCCTCGAAGTCGGCGACCGCGACGCCCTCGAAGTCGTCCACGGGCAAACCGTCGTCGTCCCCCTCGAAGACGCCGAGCGGTTCGCCGTCGCCGTCCGGTTCGAAGACGCCGAGCGGTTCGCCGTCCGCGTCGCCCTCGGCCAGCACGCCGACCGCTCCGGCTACCTCGAACTCCGCGAGCGGTCCCGTGTCGAGCAGCGCGCCGGCGAGCACGTCGGCCGGTCTGCCGGCGAGCAGCGTGCCGGCGAGCACCGGCGTCGCCACGTCGCCGAGCGGCGCGGTGATCTGACCGTACGGAACGCGAGAGGGCCGGGTCCGAAATCGGACCCGGCCCTCTCCCGTATACGAACCCGAGGGGTTCAGAACAGCCGCAGCTTGTCGTCCTCGATGCCGCGCAGGGCGTCGTAGTCCAGGACCTTGCAGCCGATGCCGCGGTCGGTGGCGAGGACGCGGGCCTGCGGCTTGATCTCCTGGGCGGCGAAGACGCCGCGGACCGGCGCGAGATGCGGGTCGCGGTTCAACAGCTCCAGGTAGCGGGTGAGTTGCTCCACTCCGTCGATCTCGCCGCGGCGCTTGATCTCCACGGCGACGGTCTGCCCCTCGGCGTCCCGGCACAGGATGTCGACCGGGCCGATGGCCGTCATGTACTCACGGCGGATGAGCGAGTAGCCCTCGCCGAGTGTCTCGATGCGGTCGGCGAGCAGCTCCTGGAGGTGCGCTTCCACGCCGTCCTTGATCAGGCCGGGGTCCACGCCGAGTTCGTGCGAGGAGTCGTGGAGGATCTCCTCCATCGTGATGATGAGCTTCTCGCCCGCCTTGTTGATGACGGTCCAGGTGCCTTCGTCGTCGCCTGACCCCTCCTTCAGTGTGCAGGGCGGCGACATCCAGTTGAGGGGCTTGTAGGCCCGGTCGTCCGCGTGGATCGAGACGCTGCCGTCCGCCTTCACGAGGATCAGGCGGGGGGCCGACGGGAGATGGGCGGTGAGCCGGCCCGCGTAGTCCACGGAACAGCGGGCAATGACGAGACGCATGGTCGGCAACGCTACTCGACCGGCGGTGGTGCACGCGATTCTCCCGCTCGTCTCCCGCGCCCGCACCCGACGGAGAAACTGCGCTTCGCCCCTTTTGCCCCCGGCTCCCGTCGCGCGGCCCGACCGGCGTTTGCGCGGGTCACCCCATTGATCCTGAAGGTTCCCTGTTCGGTCGTGGCTGATTGTCGGCCTACTGGGCGTTCGCTATGTGCGCATTCTCCTGGTGCCGTTACCTGGCGATGCTTACCGTATGAACGGGAGGTCGCGATGCATGTACTCAGCGTGTTCGATATTGCGATCCCCGTCCCTGTCCGGCAACCCCCGAGGTATGGGGGTGCGAGAGGAGAACCCATGTCGCTCGACGTCTCACCGGCCCTACTCCAACAGGCCGAGCGAGGCGAGGTCGACGAAGCTGACTTCGTCGACTGCGTCCGGACCTCCCTGCCCTACGCGTGGGAGATGATCAGCTCCCTGGTGGCCCAGCTGAAGGTGGACGGTGGCAAGTTCGCCGACAACCAGACGCCCCCGCCGGACGAGCAGGCACGTGGCCAGCTGCTGCGTGCGCTCGCGAGTGACGCGATACGCGGCGCGCTGCAGCGGCACTTCGGAGTGCGGCTGGCCTTCCAGAACTGCCACCGGGTGGCGGTGTTCCCGCTGGACGACTCGGTGGACGACACACTGGCACGCTTCACCTCGGTCCGCAGTCAGCTGCTCAACCAGTCCCCGGAGTTCAGGGACTGCTGACGCACTGAGCCGCATTGCTTGCCGCTCCGTACGCGGGAGGTGCATTGGTACCGGGGCGGCAAGCTCCCCGCGTGTCCGGCCGGTCGGGCCGGACTTCGCGCGGTCACCTGAGATGGGGCAGCACCTCGGTCCCCAGCCGGCGTACGTTCTCCTCGGTCGCCGCCAGGTCGCCCGAGCCCTCGACGAGCAGGGCGAACCGTGCGATACCGGTCCGCTCCGAGGTCGCCGCGAGCCGGTCGGCGCACAGCCGCGGCGTGCCCACCGGGTGCAGCCCGCAGAGCAGTTCGGTGTACGCCACCGGGTCCCGCATCGAGCGGGCGCGGCCGTCGACCGTCACATGGGCTTCCAGTCCCTGCTTCAGCCAGCCCGGCATCGCCTTCACGAGCGTCTCGACGGCGTCGGTGCGGCGGTCCGCGATCTGGCAGACGCCGGCGGAGACATGGGCGGCGGTCAGGATCTCGTCCGACGGGCGGCCCGCCGCGTGGGCGTGCTGCCGCCACAGAGCAACCATTTCGGCCTTCTCCTCGTCCCCGACGTGCATGCCGAGAAGCATCGGCAGGCCGCGCTCGGCGGCGAGCCGGACGCTCGCCGGTGAGGTGCACGCGACGACGACCTCGGGACCCGGAGCGCCGCTCAGCGCCTCCGACGGGCGTGGTACGACGGGGACTTCGCGGAACGAGAACCGCTCGGAGGTGCCGGCGACGGACGGCTCGCGCAGCCAGCGGACGAGCAGATCGAGTGATTCCGGGAACCCTTGTTCGTACGCCGCGAGGCCCGCGCCGAAGACCTCCAGGTCGACCCAGGGGCCGCCGCGGCCGACACCCAGCGAGAACCGCCCGCCGGACGTCAGGTGCAGCAGCGCCGCCTGCTCGCCGAGCGCCACGGGGTGGACGGTGGGCAGCACGCTGACCGCCGTGCCGATCCGGATACGGTGGGTGCGGCCGAGCAGATACGCGGCGAGTGTGATGGCCGACGGGCATGTCCCGTACGGCACGAAGTGGTGCTCGGCCAGCCAGACCGCGTCGAGCCCGGCCTCCTCGGCGACCTCGGCCGACCGCACCGCGCGGTGCAGGGCCTCTCCCTGGCCCTGGCCAGGGAACTGGGCGGCCAGTACAAAGCTTCCAACGTGCATCGAACTTCCTGCTTCCTCGGCTCCGACACGGAGCTCCCCCACCCGGCATAACCGCGTGACACGTGCCGAAGACACGGCCTTGCGGAGAGATTTGCGGATTGTCTGGGAATTGGGCTGTCCGATGGGGGTCTGTGCGGGTTGGCGGAGTACGCCTACCCCTGTGAGTGCCGCGTAGGCTGGACTTGGCCCCTGCCCCCTGTATCGCTCCGTGAGGTGTCCCTTGTCCCCGCGTCGCAACCGTCCGAAGGACCCCGGCTCGTCCGGCAGGAGCGCCGAGGAGGACACGTCGGACCGCTACGGCGGCTGGCAGTCCACGGAGAGCTGGCGGGGCGAGGAGTGGAGCGTGCGCCATGTGGCGGGCGCGAGCGCGCAGGGCAAGACCTACCGCTGCCCCGGCTGCGACCAGTTGATCCCGTCCGGGGTTCCGCACGTGGTGGCCTGGCCGGAGCACTCGGGCGTCGACGAGCGGCGGCACTGGCACAAGGCCTGCTGGAACGCGAAGGACCGCCGCACCTCGAGGGTGCAGCGGTCCCGTAACGCGCCCAGGTTCTAGGAGACTTCGGAAGGCCCGGCCTCAGGCTGTCCGGTCCCGGGGCGTCCTGTCTCACGTCGTCCGGCCCCGGGCTGTCAAGCGGGCGCGATCGTCACACGTCCCGGCGCTCCAGGAGCACGAAGGCGCCGATGATCGCCGCCGCCGTCAATCCGGCGAGCAGGCCGAGCTGCGCGCCGCCGTGGCCGTCCTCGGTGCCCAGCCGGAAGATCTTGGCGAGGGCGTTGGGGGCGGCGTACTCCTGCATCTTCTCGCCGACCGTCCGCAGGCTCTCGGACATCATGAGGAACGCGGGCATGATCGCGGGCAGCAGCACGATACCGAGCATCGTGGTGATCGCGCCCGCCGAGTGACGCAGCATCGAGCCCACCGCGAGCGCGAGAACGCCGAGCAGCGAGACGTACAGCGCGGCCATCACGACGGTGCCGCCCCACGGGACGTCGGAGCCACCGCTGTGCATTCCCGCGGTGAACAGGCCGACCAGTCCGATCGCGAAGGCCGAGACGACGAACGCGACCGCGAAGAAGATGATCAGCTTCGCGGCGAGCACCCGGTGCCGCTGCGGCGAGGCCGTGAACGTCGTGCGGATCATGCCCGTGCCGTACTCGGAGGAGACCACCAGGACGCCCAGCGTGATCAGGCAGATCTGTCCGAGCATCAGCCCGAAGAACGCGGGGATCGTGTAGGGCGTGTCCCCGAAGTCCTCGTTCGTGGTCTGCGCGGCGACCAGGAAGCCGATGCCGACCACCAGGAGCAGGAAGATGCCGAGCGTCCACAGCGTGGAGCGCACCGACTTGATCTTCGTCCACTCGGAGTTGAGCGCGTGGCCGAGGTGGGTGCGGGTGACGGGGATCGGCGAGGTGTACGAAGTGCCGGGCGCCGCCTGCCAGTCGGGGGCAGCGGCGGCCTGCTGCGGCATAGGGGGCTGGGGCGTGCTCATCGGGCGTCCTCGGGCTTGGTCAGGTCGGCGGCGGGCGCGGGCGTGGGCTCAGGCACGGGTGCGGCGGCGGGCGCCGGAGAGCCCGCGGGGGCCTGGGCGTACGGGTTGACGTCCGTGGCGCCGGGGGCGGCCGGAGCGCCGTACGGGCCGGGACCGCCCGCGCCGGGGGCGACGGGAGCGCCGTACGGCCCGGTCTGCGGCATGGCGAAGGGCTGCCCGCCCTGCTGGGGCGACGGCGGGGCGTACCAGCCGGGCTGGCCCTGGCCCGCGACCGGCAGCTGCGGCGGCATGGCGCCCGGCGGCAGCTGCTGCTGGAGCCCGGCCTTCTGGTCGATGGTCGAGCGGTAGTCGACGGCACCCTGCGTCATCCGCATGTACGCCTCCTCCAGCGAGGCCTGGTGCGGCGACAGCTCCCACAGCCGGACGTCGGAGGAGTGCGCGAGGTCGCTGATGCGGGGGAGCGGCAGCCCGGTGACGCGCAGCGCGCCGTCCTGCTCGGGCAGCACCTGGCCGCCCGCCTCGGTCAGCGCTGCGGTCAGCTTCTCGCGCTGCTGCGGCTCGGTGTCGGGGGTGCGCACCCGGGCGAAGTCGGCCGAGTTGTGGGAGATGAACTCCTTGATGCTCTGGTCGGCGAGCAGCTGGCCGCGGCCGATCACGATGAGGTGGTCGGCGGTCAGCGCCATCTCGCTCATCAGGTGCGAGGAGACGAAGACCGTACGGCCCTCCGCCGCGAGGGACTTCATCAGGTTGCGCACCCAGAGGATGCCCTCGGGGTCGAGACCGTTGACCGGCTCGTCGAAGAGCAGCACCTGGGGGTCGCCGAGGAGCGCGGCGGCGATGCCGAGGCGCTGGCCCATGCCGAGCGAGAAGCCCTTGGAGCGCTTTCGGGCCACGTCCTGGAGACCGACGACGCCGAGTACCTCGTCCACGCGGCGGGCCGGGATGCCCGACAGCTGGGCCAGGCACAGCAGGTGGTTGCGGGCGTGCCGGCCACCGTGCACGGCCTTGGCGTCGAGGAGCGCGCCGACCTGGCGGGGGGCGTTCGGCAGTTTGCGGTAGGGGAACCCGCCGATCGTCACCTGCCCGGACGAGGGGTTGTCGAGGCCGAGGATCATGCGCATCGTCGTCGACTTGCCCGAGCCGTTGGGGCCGAGGAAACCGGTGACGGCACCCGGCCGGACCTGGAAGGAAAGGTTGTACACGGCCGTCTTGGCGCCATAGCGCTTAGTCAGGCCGACTGCCTCGATCATTCTCCGCACCCATCGAAAGGTTCAGGACGTCGGGGCGCGCGCCCCCGTAAGGGTTAGGAGGATATCCGGGCGCGGGCGGTTCCACTCAAGAGAAAGTAAAGACGTGCCCATCAGCCGGTGAAAGATCCAGTAGAGGGCGAAATTTCGTACGGGTGTCCTGTCAGGTACCCGTCCTTCCTGGTCAGGTGGGAAAAGGGAATCCGCGCCCGTCCGGCCGACGGGGAATTCTCAGGGCCGGTCCGGCAGGGAATCGTCCAGCGGCGGCAGATCGTCGTACAGCCGCAGTTCGGCCGATTCGTCGAGGTACGGCAGGAAGTCGGTCTGGGGCAGCACCCAGCCCTCCTGGCCGAAGATCAGCGTGCCGGCCTCGCGCAGCGACCGGTCGGCCCCCGCGCGGCGCACCCAGGCCGCCGGGTCGGGCCCGAGCAGTTCTCGCAGGCGTGCGGAATCTCCGAGCAGGGCGGAGAGCAGCTCGGACTGGTCGCCGCCGCCCCGGCGGGGCCGCCCGGTCTCCGGCTCGGCGAGCACGCCGTGCGCGCTGAAGTAGATGTACGCGCCGCCGAGCCGTTCCCCGGAGGGCATCGTCATCGCGAACTCGTCGCCGGGGAGTATCGCCCGCCGGTAGTCCGGGAACTCGGTGTCGTCGACGGCCTTGAGCTGCGTCGAGTCCAGCCAGGTCACCACGAGCGTCGTCTCGGCGGTCCGGTCTACGTACGGCGTCCCGGCCACGTAACCCGCCGGGCTGATGTGTCCCGAGCAGCCCACGGCGACTCCGCGCACCCGCACCGGGATCATCGGCACCGTCGCCGGGATGCCGAGCCGGGTCAGCTTGTGGGCGACCTGCCCGGGGGAGGCGTTCGAGCCGACGGCGATGACCGGGTGGCGCAGCCCGGTGCCCACCTGGCCCAGTCCGGCGAGGGCTTCGTCCAGCCGCTGCTGCTCCTGGCGCTCCTCCACGTACCACTCGCCGAGCCGCAGCGGCCGGACGTCCAGCTGGAGCAGCTCGCCGCCGGTCAGCAGGGACGGCTCGGTGGTGGGCCGGCCGGGATAGGTGAGGGGCTTCTTCGCGGGCACGTCGTCCAGGCCCAGCGCCTCGAGGCTTCGGTCCTTCGTCGTCACGGTGACGCCCTTCGGGGGTGGTGTCGCGCGCATGCGGGCTCAGCCTTTCACGCGAGATGTACCTGGGCCCTCACACCAGATGTACCCGGCGCGGGACCCGGTCTCCCCGGCTGAGCGGGGTTGGCCTGAACCGGCACCGGGAATGATGCCGTCCCAATTGTACGAGTGGGGGCGAAGTAGGTTACGGGGGAGGCGAGTTGAGGCCGATGAGGTGCGAGGTGGGACGCGTGATGAGACGCGCGGTGGGACGGGTGGGGAGATCGGGGCGGGGATCGGCGCATCCGCGTTTTCGTACGTCCGTTCGCTGGTGGATCGCGGGACGCACCGTCCATGCCCTGCTGATGATGGCGCTGGGCGCGCTGGCCGGACTCTCGGTGGTCCTGGCGGCGGCATGGACGCTGACCGAGAAGTCGCCGCGTTCGATGGCGGACCGGTTCTCGGACGAGGAGCGGCTCCTGGACCTCAGCCTGGCCGTGCTGCGGGCCTGCGTCGGCACCGACAACCTCAGCCCCGAACCGGACAGCACCGCTCACCAGCTGCTCGCCACGGTCGCCTCCGTGACCGGCGCGCTGGTGCCGGCGGTGCTGCTGGGCATCGTCCTGATCAAGCTGTTCGCGTTGCGGCCCTTCGTCTGGCGACGGCGGGCCAGCATCTCGCACGCCTGGACCGCCGACTTCCCGGGCTACTCGCGGCGGAACGCGGACAGCGACGACGCCATCATCGCCGTCCGGTTCTACAACCGCTTCGACAATCTGTCGGTCGTCGACCTGCGGGCCCGCGCCCATCTGCGCTATCTGGAACGCTCCCCGCACGACGGCAGCCTCGTCATCTACAAGCAGTGGCTGAAGGTCCTGGACGCGAAGGGCGAGCCGGCCGACGAGCGGAGCTGGCTCGCGGTCGAACGCGGGGCGCCCTTCACGGTGTGGATACCGGTCGAGGCGCCGGTGGCCGAACTGCCGTTCCGCAGGATCCAGGGCAAGGACTTGGCCGGCTCGTCCGGGGTGAAGCTTCTCGTCCGGCTGACCGCGCGGACCGTCGGGCTCGGTACCGAGGTCGCCGACGAGCGCTGGTTCGACCTGGAGGCCGGGGACTTCGAGCTGGGCCGCTTCGTGCCGCTCCAGCCGGAGTTCGACAAGGACGTGTGGCGCTGGGAGGGGTGGTCCGACTTCGACGGGCTGATCGCCCCCCGGCCGGACGGGGACTAACCCGCCTGGACGCGCGGACGAGCCCGCCCGGGCGCGCCACCCCCGGGTCACGGTTCCGTTGCCTTCGGTCGCTCCGGTCGCTCCGGTCGCTCCGGTCGCTCCGGTCGTCCCGGTCTTCTTGGGCGTCGTGGTGGGTCCGGTCGGCCAGGTCGTCGTGGGCGTGAGCGTCCGCGGGGGACGCCGACCCGGCGCCGTCAGGCTCCGTGTGCGCGGGTCGCGAAGCGCTCCGCGAACGCGACGACCAGGTCGCGCAGCTCCTCGGGCCGCTCGATGACGAACGGCAGGTCGAGGGCGGCGAGCACCGGAGGCAGCCAGTCGAGCCGCTCCACCCGCAGGCCGACGACCAGCCAGCGCCCGGTCGCGGGTTCCGCGCCCGGCGCGGACGCGTCTTCCTCCACGCTCGCGGGTTCCCCGCCCGGCGCGGACGCCGGCTCCTCCACCCTCGCGACGCTCGCGGGAAGCCGGGCGCGGATCTGCTCGACTGTCCCGTCGATCCGCAGGGTCACCTCGTGGCGGTACGCCGCCGTGGCGAACCCGGACAGCACACGCTGTGCCGGATCCGGCCCCGCGACCGCCTCGAACGACCCGGACAGGGTCCGCGCGCCGGTGACGCGGTCGAGCCGGAAGGTCCGGTCCTCCCCGGCTTCGGGGTCCATGCCGGTGACGTACCACTTCCCCGCGTGGGCCACGACCCCGTACGGGTGCAGCGTGCGGTCGCCGCGCCGCCCGCCGCGGTCGGTGTACCTGAAGGAGACCGGCCGGCGGTGACGTACCGCGTCGGCCATGGTGAGCAGGACCTCCGCGTCGGGGGTGGCGAACACGTCGGCCGGTTCCGTGAAGGCGAGCGACTCCAGGACGGTGTCCAGCCGGCGGGCGAGGCGCTCGGGCAGCACCCGGCGGATCTTCGCAGCCGCCGTCTCGCCCGCGGTGGCGTTCGTCGTCGTCAGCCCCGCCCGGCGGCCGGCGACCAGACCGAGCAGCACGGCGATCGCCTCGTCCTCGCCGAGCATGAGGGGAGGCAGCCTGTAGCCGGGGGCGAGACGGTACCCGCCGTAGCGGCCGCGCACCGCCTCGACCGGCACGTCGAGGTCGATCAGATGGTCCACGTACCGGCGCACGGTGCGTCTGTCGACGCCGAGCCGGTCGGCGAGTTCGGCCATGGTCCGGGTACCGCCCGACTGCAACAGCTCCAGCAGGGTGAGCACGCGGCCGGTGGGTCGGGACACGGACCGACTTTAACGCGGATAGTGGACCGATTCTGTCCACTATCCGTCCTAGCGTGCGAAGGGCAACGACATCACGACTCCAGGGAGAACGTCATGAACCTCGTCTCGATCCGGGTCATCACCGGCGACGTCGCCCGCCTCGTCGAGTTCTACGAGAAGGTCACCGGACTGCCGGCGACCTGGTCCACCGAGGACTTCGCGGAACTCGAGACCCCCGGCGCCACCCTCGCCATCGCCGGCACCCGCACCGTCCCGCTGTTCGCGCCGGGCTCTTCCCGCCCGGCCGACAATCACAGTGTGATCATCGAGTTCCTGGTGGACGACGTGGACCGGGTCCACGCGAACCTGACCGCCTTCGTCACCGACTTCGTCAAGGAGCCCACCACCATGCCCTGGGGCAACCGCTCGCTGCTGTTCCGCGACCCCGACGGCAACCTCGTCAACTTCTTCACCCCCGTCACCCCCGCGGCGATCCAGAAGTTCGCCCCTACGCGTCCCGCTTCTTGAGCAGCGCGTACCCGCCGATCAGGGCCGCGGCCACCCACAGCACCATGATGCCGAGGCCGCCCCAGGGTCCGTAGGGGGTGTCGTCGAGGGGGGTCACCACCCGGAGGATTCTGCTGCCGGCCTGGTCGGGGAGGTAGCGGCCGACCTTCTTCGTCGCGGACACGGCGCCCAGGATGTTGGAGATCAGGAAGAAGAACGGCATCAGGATGCCCAGCGAGAGCATCGGGCTGCGCAGCATCGCCGCGACGCCCATCGAGAAGACGGCGATGAGCGTCATGTAGAGCCCGCCGCCGATCACCGCGCGCAGCACCCCCGGATCGCTGATCGACGCCTTGTGCGTGCCGAGCGCGGCCTGGCCCACGAAGAACGTGATGAAGCTGGTGATCATGCCGACGACGAAGGCGAGGCCGGCCGCCACCGCGACCTTGCTGAAGAGGAACGTGCCGCGCTGCGGGACGGCCGCGAGCGAGGTGCGGATCATTCCGGTGCTGTATTCGTTGCCGACGACGAGCACCCCGAACACGATCATCGCGAGCTGGCCGAGGCCCATGCCCGCAAAGCTGATGTATGTCGGGTCGAAGGTGAGCCGGTCCCTCGCGCTCATGTTGTCCCACTCGTTGTTGGAGAGGAGCGAGATGAGGATGCCCAGGGCGATCGTGACGACCGCCGCGAGACTCAGCGTCCACACCGTGGACGCCACGGACCGGATCTTGGTCCACTCGGACCTGAGGACCTGGGTGGCCGCCACGGTCAGCCCTTCTTCCAGTCGCCGCCCCATTGCGGGGCGGGGGGCGGGTCCGGCGGGCTCGACGAGATCTGCGGACCCGGCGCGTCGCTGTGGGCGTGGTACTCCACCGACTCCGCGGTCAGCTGCATGAACGCCTCCTCCAGCGAGGCCTGCTGAGGGCTCAGCTCATGCAGCACGATCTGGTGCTGAGCGGCCAGTTCGCCGATGTGCTCCGGCTTTCCGTCGTCCACTTCGAGGGTGCCGCTGCCCGTCCGGACGACGGTGATCCCCGCGCCCTGCAGCACATCGAGCAGCCGCTCGCGCTGCGGGGAGCGGATCCGGACGTACGAGCGCGAGTTCTGCTGGATGAAGTCGGCCATCGTGGTGTCGGCGAGCAGTCTGCCCTGGCCGATGACGACGAGGTGGTCGGCGGTCAGTGCCATCTCGCTCATGAGGTGCGAGGAGACGAAGACCGTACGGCCCTGTACGGCGAGGGACTTCATCAGGTTGCGGATCCAGTGGATGCCCTCGGGGTCGAGGCCGTTGACCGGCTCGTCGAACATGAGGATCCGCGGGTCGCCGAGGAGGGCGCCCGCGATGCCGAGTCGCTGGCCCATGCCCAGCGAGAACCCCTTCGCCTTCTTCCGCGCGACCGCGGTGAGGCCGACGGTGTCGAGGACCTCGTGGACGCGCGCCTTCGGGATGCCGTTGCTCTGGGCGAGGCAGAGGAGATGGTTGAAGGCGCTGCGGCCGCCGTGCATGGCCTGGGCGTCGAGCAGGGCGCCGATGTACTTCAGGGGGTCCTTGAGATGGTCGTAGTGCTGTCCGTCGATCCGTACGTCGCCTGCGGTGGGACGGTCGAGCCCGAGCATCATCCGCATCGTCGTGGACTTCCCGGCACCGTTGGGACCGAGGAAGCCGGTCACGATGCCCGGTCTGACGGCGAAGGTGAGGTTGTTGACCGCCACCTTCTCGCCGTACCGCTTGGTCAGCCCCTCCAGCTCGATCATGCGGCCACGCTAAGACGGCCCCCGGGAGCCTGCCACTTGAGCGAGCACACCCTCACCGGCACGACAAGGCCCGCGCCCTCGGCAGAGGGAACGGGCCCTGGTGTCGTGCTGTGCGGTTATCGCTACTGCTGTGCGCTCACCGGGACTGCTGGGCCGGAACCCCGCGAGTGATCGGCTCGTCCTCGGCCGGGCCGGTGGCGGCGGCCACCGCGGCGCCCGTGAGCGTCGCGAGCATCTCGCGGACGTTCGTGAGCTGCGCGTTGATCGAGTCGCGGCGGTTGGTGAGGGCGGCCAGCTCGCGCTCGGATTCCGAGCGGATGCGGTCGGCCTTCGCGTTCGCGTCGGCCACGATGTCCTCGGCCTGCCGCTGAGCCGTCTCCACCGTCTGGCGGGCGCGGCGCTCGGCGTCCGTGCGCAGCTTCTCGGCCTCCAGGCGGAGCTGCTCAGCGCGGTGCTCGATCTCCGCGAGGCGCTTCTCGGCCTTGGCCTGCCTCGACGCCAGGTCGCGCTCGGACTGCTCGCGACGCTTGGCGAGGTTCGTCTCGAAGTCGGCGGCGGCCTGGGCGGCCTTGGCGCGGGTCTCCTCGAAGAGGGCGTCCGCCTCCTCGCGCTTGGACTGCGCGTCCTTCTGCGCGTCGGTGCGCAGCTGCGAGGCCTCGCTCTTGGCCTTCTCGACGATCCGGACGCCCTCGTCCTCCGCCTTGGACTTGCGGTCCGCGGCGAACGATTCTGCGTCGTTGCGCACCTGCTGAGCCGCCGACTCGGCGAGCTCGCGGTGCTGCTCGGACGCGCGACGGGCCTCCTCGCGCAGGTCCTTGGCCTCCTCCTCGGCGAGGCGGAGGATCTTCTCGACGCGCGCGCCGAGACCGGCGTACGACGGCTCGGCGTCGCTTACCTGGGCCTGGGCGTTCTGCGTTTCGAGATGGAGTTCCTCGATGCGCTTTTCAAGGGCGGTGATACGGGCCAGAGCGCTGTCACGGTCGGAGACGAGCTTCGAGATGCGTTCGTCCACCTGAGCGCGGTCGTATCCACGCCGCACAAGCTCGAAGCCGTAGGGGGAAGTGTCGCTCATGGGGTTCCTGTCGAATGAGACCGGTGAGGTGATAGGGGGAATCCTAGGGGGCAATGCGGTGTGTCATCGAGCGGATACGTGTTTGATCTGGAGAATGACACTCCTTTTGGGTGGCTAGCTGTCGGATGGCTTGCCAGAATCTGTGACAAACGTCCTACAAAGCACGGAATCCGTGCCTCCGGCTAGCTCTCCGACGCCTTGCCACCCGCACGGGTGGCCCCCGCGGCAGCACCCGCCTTCACTCCGCCGTCCTTGCCACCCGATGGGGCCTCGAAAGACTCCAACGCTTCGAGGACGTCCTGGACACGGGAGATCTCCACGTTGATGTCCTCACGCCGGCGGACCAGGACCTCCAGGTCGCGCTTGCCCTCCTCGACGGCCGCCTTCGCCTCCTGAATGGCCTCGGACCTGATCTTCTCGGCCTCGGCGACGAGCGAGGACTTCTTCTGCTCGGCCTCCTTGAGGAGCCCCTCGGCCTTCCGCACCGCGGCGATACGCACCTTGCTCGCCTCGGAGTTCGCCTCCGACAGAAGGTCCTTGGCCTTCGCGTCGGCCTCGGCGAGCTGGTCCTCGGCGGCCTTGACGAGCGCGTCGCACCGGTCGCCCGCGTTCTTCATCGCCTCGGACGACTCACGGCGCGCCCGCTCGTGCAGATCCTCGATCTCGGACGTGACGCGGTCGCGCAGTTCCTCGGCGCGCTCCCGGATCGCCGTGGCGTCCCGGCGCGCGCCGACGAGCAGCCCGTCCGCGTCCGTACGGGCCCGCTCCACGATGGTGTTGCCCTCGACCGTCGCCTCCGAGACGAGCCGCTCGGCCTCGCCGCGCGCCACACCGACCATCGTGTCGGCCTGCGACTCGGCGTCCGCCGTCGTCTTCTGCGCGCTCTGCTGTGCCTCGGAGAGCAGCTTGTCCGCCTCGGACGCCGTCTCGGAGATGAGCGTGTCGACCTGCTCGGCCGCTTCGGAGCGCCGCTTGTTGGCTTCCTGACGGGCCGCGTCCAGCGTGCGCTCGGCCTCCTCGCGCGCCGACGCCGTGCGCCGCTCCGCCTCCTCCGTCGCCCGAGCCTTGAAGCGCTCGGCCTCGGTGCGGATCCGCTCGGAGTGCTGCTGCGCGGAACCGACCGCGTCGGCGGCCTCGGCGCGCAGCCGCTCCGCGTCACCGGTCGCGTCCGAGATGAGCTTCTCGGCCTTGGCCACGGACTCGGCGCGTACCCGCTCGGCCTCGGCCGCGGTCTCGATCCCGAGCCGCTCGGCCTCCGCGGTCGCCTCGGTGATGAGGGTGTCCACCTGCGCGGCCGCGTCCGAACGGATCCGGTTCGCGTCCTCCCGGGCGTCCGCACGGGTGCGCGCGGCGTCCTGGTCGGCGTTCGCGATCGCGTCCGACACCTCGGTGCGTACCCGCTGGGCGTGGTCGGACGCGTCCGAACGCATCCGCTCCGCCTCGGCGATCGCCTCCGCGACCGTGCGCTCCGCGAGGGCGCTCGCGGCCTCCGTCTCCTCGTTCGCCTCGCGCCGCAGGCGCGCCGCGTCCTCGGACGCCCGCTCGCGCTCGGCGTACGCATCGGCGCGGACCCGGTCCGCCTCCCCCTGCGCCTCGGTCCGCGTACGGTCCGCCACGTGCTCGGCGGCCGAACGCAGCCCGGTGATCTCCTCCTGGGCCTGCTCGTGCAGCCCCGCCACCGAGTCCCGCACCTGCTGCGCGGTCTGCTCGGCGTTGGAGACCATCTCGGTCGCGCGCCGGTCGGCCTCCTCGACCAGCCGTACGGCCTCGGTCTGGGCCTCCTCGACGCGCTTGCGCGCGGAAGCGAGCAGTTCCTCGCTCTGCTCGCGGGCCCGCTCGCGTTCCTGGTCGGCCTCCTGGCGCGCCGAACCGAGGGTCTCCTCGGCCTCGCGGCGGCGCCGGGCGGCCTCCTCCTGGGCGGCGGCCAGCGTCTCGGCACCCTCGGTCGCCAGGCGCTCGGCCGCGGCCTGCGCCTCGCTCCGTACCCGGTCGGCGCTGTCCTGGGCCTCCGACTTCAGCCGTTCGGCCTCCGCCGCGGCCTCCGAACGCAGCCGTACGGCGATGGCCTCGCCCTCGGCCCGGGACGCCGACGCGTCTCCCGCGGCCTCGTTGCGCAGCCGGTCGGCCTCCGTCTCGGCCTGCGCCTGGAGCGTACGGATCCGCTCGGCGGCCTCCGAACGCAGCCGGTCGGTCTCCTCCGCGGCCTCGCGGCGGATCCGCTCGGCCTCCGCACGCGCGTCCGTCAGCGCCTGCTCGGCGGCGGTGATGCGCTCCTCGGCCTCCGTGTGCAGCCGGGCCAGTCCCTCGGCGGCCTCGGCCTGACGGGCCGCTATGGCCCGCTCGGTCTCCTCGCGCTGCCGCTCGGCGGCCCGCTCCGCGTCGGCCGCGATCGTCTCGGCCTGCTCGACGGCGTCCGTGCGGTGCTTCTCGGCCTCCGCGCGGGTCCGCTCCAGCGTCTCCTCGGCCTGCCGGCGCAGGGTCGTGGCGCGCTCGATGGCCTCGGTGCGGACCTTCTCGCTGTCCGCCGTGGCGGCCTGGCGCAGCTCGTCCGCGTCCGCCTTCGCCTTGCCGAGCAGCTCCTCGGCGGTCCGCGCCGCCTCCTCGATCTGCTGGACGGCCTCGCGCCGGGCCTCGGCGCGGATGCGCTCGCCCTCGGCGACGGCGTCCGAACGCAACTGCTCGGCGTCACCGCGCAGCCGGCGCGCCTCCTCCTGGAGCTCGACCGTCTTGGCGCGGTATTCCTTGGTGTCGTCCTTCGCCGTGCCCTTGAGCTGCGCGGCGATGTCGTGCGCCTCGGCGCGCAGCCGGTCGGCCTCGGTCTCCGCCTCGGTGCGGATCCGCTCGGCCTCCTCGGCCGCCGCCTTGGTGGTCCTCTTGGCCTCGTCGGACGCGCGGTTGAGCACGTCCTCTGCGGTACGGGCGGCCTTGGCGAGCTGGGAGGCGGTCTCCTCGGCGGTGAGGCTGCGGGCGCTCTCCTCCGCCTCGGCGACGATCGTCTCGGCCTTCGTACGGGCGTCCGCGACGATCTGCTCGGCCTCGGACTTGGTGGTCTCGGCCTCCTTGGTGGCCTCGCTGACCAGCCGGGCGACCTGCTCCTTCGCCGTCCGCGTGCGCTGCTCGTTGACCGACTCGGCGCCGGAGAGCGTCTTGGCCGCGGCTTCCTTGGCCTCGTCCAGAACCTTGCCCGCCTCGGCCTGCGCCTCGCGCAGCGCCGCCTCGGCGGCGCTCATCCGCTGCTCGGCGGCCCGGCTCAGCTCGGTGGCCTGACGGCGGGCGTTGTCCGACTCGTTCGCCGTGGAGCTGCGCAGCTGCTCGGCGTGGTCGGTGGCCTCCTGGGCCTGCGTCGACGCCGCGTTCAGCAGCCGCTCGGCGTCCGTGCGGGCCCGGCGCAGCAGCGCCTCGGCCTCCGCGCGGGTCGCCTCGGCGTCATTGGTGAGCCGCTGGCGGGCCTCGGCGGCGACCCGCTCGGCCTCCGCACGGGCCGCGGCGAGCGCCTGCTCGGCCTCGGCACGCGACTCGTCCAGGAGACGGCGGGCCTGGGACTCGGAGCGGGCGCGCAGCTGCTCCGCCCACGCCACGTTCTCGTTGACGTGCGATTCGACGGTCTGCCGGCGCTCGGCCAGCTCCTGGTCGAGCTGCTGGCGGCGGGTGACCGCCTCCTGGTGCAGCTCCGCCTGGAGCCGGGCGGCCTGCTCGGCGTGCTCCTGGAGGATGCGCTGGGTCTGCGCCCGTGCCTGGCTGATCTCGCGCTCGGCGTCGACGCGCAGCTGGTCGGCCTGCATCTGGGCATTACGGAGCATCTGCTCGGCCTGATAGCCGATGTCGGCCCCGTCATAGGCAGGACGGGTCGCCAGACTGCGGCGCGCCTCATGCAGCTTGGCGCGCAGCACCTCGACCTGATAGCCGAGGTCCTCGGCGTGCTGGACGGCCTTCTCCCGCTCGGTCTTCAGCCGTTCCATCTCGGCCTCGAACCGAGAGAGGTGGTCGACGTCAGCCGCCGGCTCTCGCTCCTGGCGTTCGTAGCCCCGCACTGCGCGGTCCCATCCGTCCCCTGGTCGCAAGTAAATCCGAACGAGCACCGTTCTTCCGCCGAACGGGGCCCCCGGGGAATGGTGTCAGATCAACGGCGGAGCACGGGCTGCTGCCCCGATGCTCGCCCCCCGAAACCTGGACCCCGGCCCTTGGTCCCGCTCGCCGGAAGGCGCCGGGACCACGGCCGTCCCCCGCGAAAGGCGACGGCCGAGCCCAACCCTACCGGCCCAGATATACGGAGGTCAGTGCTCAGCCGACTCAACCGCCGCCGAAGTGACCAGTTCTGTCAGTACTCCGTGGCAATCCTTGGGGTGGAGGAAGGTGATCCGGGACCCCATGGACCCGATGCGCGGCTCGTCGTAGAGCACCCGGACGCCCTTGTTCCGGATGTCCGCGGCGTCACCGTCGACGTCCGCGGTGCCGAAGGCGATGTGATGCACGCCCTCGCCGTTCTTGGCCAGCCACTTGCCCACGGCCGAGTCCTCGCGGGTGGGTTCGAGCAGCTGGAGGTAGGAGGCGCCGCCGTCGGACGTCTCGTTGATCTTGAGCATGGCCTCCCGGACGCCCTGCTCCTCGTTGATCTCGGAGTGGAAGACTTCGAAGCCGTACGTCGCACGGTAGAACTCGACAGTGGCGTCGAGGTCGAAACAGGCGATCCCGATGTGGTCGATTCGCGTCAGCATGGAGTCAGTGCAGCGCTCCTGGCGTGGTTACGCAACGTGCGCGCGATCACACTCCGGGCCGGATGACGGGTGGCCTACCGCTCAGTACATTCTCAGTAAACCCTCGTTCACTCCTCGGCTGTGCAAGCCGGTAAGGGGATCGCACCTCATGTCTGGAACGAACAGCAGTACCTCGGTGATCGTCGCGGGCGCCCGAACGCCCATGGGGCGGTTGCTGGGCTCGCTGAAGTCCTTCTCCGGGGCCGACCTCGGAGGCTTCGCGATCAAGGCCGCCCTCGACCGTGCGGGCATCGGCGGCGACCAGGTGCAGTACGTGATCATGGGCCAGGTGCTCCAGGCCGGGGCAGGGCAGATCCCGGCACGCCAGGCCGCCGTCAAGGCGGGCATCCCGATGAGCGTCCCGGCCCTCACCATCAACAAGGTGTGTCTCTCCGGCCTCGACGCCATCGCCCTCGCGGACCAGCTGATCCGCGCGGGCGAGTTCGACATCGTCGTCGCCGGCGGTCAGGAGTCCATGACGAACGCCCCGCACCTGCTCCCGAAGTCCCGCGAGGGCTACAAGTACGGCGCGATCGAGATGCTCGACGCCATGGCGTACGACGGTCTGACGGACGCCTTCGAGGGCATCGCCATGGGCGAGTCGACGGAGAAGCACAACACCCGCCTCGGGATCCAGCGCCCGGCGCAGGACGAGATCGCGGCCCTCTCCCACCAGCGCGCGGCCGCCGCCCAGAAGAACGGCCTCTTCGAGGCGGAGATCACACCCATCGAGATCCCGCAGCGCAAGGGCGAGCCTGTCGTCTTCAGCAAGGACGAGGGCATCCGCGCCGAGACGACCGCCGAGTCGCTCGGCAAGCTGCGCCCGGCCTTCGCCAAGGACGGCACCATCACCGCCGGCACCTCCTCCCAGATCTCGGACGGCGCTGCCGCCGTGGTCGTGATGAGCAAGGCCAAGGCGCTGGAGCTGGGTCTTGAGTGGATCGCGGAGATCGGCGCGCACGGCAATGTGGCGGGGCCGGACAACTCCCTGCAGTCGCAGCCCTCGAACGCGATCCTGCATGCCCTGAAGAAGGAGGGCCTCGAGGTCGAGGATCTCGACCTGATCGAGATCAACGAGGCCTTCGCGGCGGTCGCGGTCCAGTCAATGAAGGACCTCGGCGTGTCCACGGAAAAGGTGAACGTCAACGGCGGCGCCATCGCCCTCGGTCACCCGATCGGCATGTCCGGCGCCCGCCTCGTGCTGCACCTCGCCCTCGAACTGAAGCGGCGCGGCGGCGGCGTGGGCGCGGCCGCCCTGTGCGGTGGCGGCGGTCAGGGCGACGCCCTGATCGTGCGGGTGGCCAAGGCCTGACCCGCGTTCGCACGACCGACCTCTCGTGAACGGAGCTGTGATGCAGGACGTCTCCTCGCTGGTGACCCAGGCCAGGGAAGGACGGCCGCGGGCGGTGGCCCGGCTGATCTCCCTCGTGGAGGGAGCGGCACCACAGCTCCGTGAGGTCATGGCCGCGCTGGCCCCGCTGACCGGCAACGCGTACGTGGTGGGGCTCACCGGCTCGCCCGGCGTCGGCAAGTCGACGTCGACGTCGGCGCTGGTGAAGGCCTACCGGCGGCAGGACAAGCGGGTCGGTGTGCTGGCCGTCGACCCGTCCTCGCCGTTCTCCGGGGGCGCGCTCCTCGGCGACCGTGTCCGGATGTCCGACCACGCCTCGGACCCGGGCGTCTACATCCGCTCGATGGCGACGCGCGGCCACCTGGGCGGACTGGCCTGGTCGGCCCCCCAGGCGATCCGCGTCCTGGACGCGGCGGGCTGCGACGTGATCCTGGTGGAGACCGTCGGCGTCGGCCAGTCCGAGGTCGAGATCGCGTCCCAGGCGGACACCTCGGTGGTGCTGCTGGCCCCCGGCATGGGCGACGGCATCCAGGCCGCCAAGGCGGGAATCCTGGAGATCGGCGACGTGTACGTCGTCAACAAGGCGGACCGTGACGGCGCCGACGCCACCGCCCGCGAGCTCAACCACATGCTCAGCCTCGGTGAGTCCCGTGGCCCCGGGGCCTGGCGGCCGCCGATCGTCAAGACCGTCGCCGCGCGCGGGGAGGGCATCGACGAGGTCGTCGAGGCCCTGGAGAAGCACCGGGCGTGGATGGAGGAGCACGGCGTACTGGCCGAGCGCCGGCTCGCCCGAGCGTCCCAGGAGGTCGAGACGATCGCCGTCACCGCGCTGCGCCGGCGCATCGGCGACCTCCACGGCGACCGCCGGCTGAGCGCCCTCGCGGAGCGCATCGTCGCAGGTGAACTGGACCCCTACCGAGCCGCCGACACCCTGATCGAGGGCCTGACGGAGAGCTGAACGGCAGCAGCGTGACAGCGGGTGCGGGACGGACGGCCGGGGAAATCCGTGGCCGACTCCCCGCGCCCGCTGTTACGTTGAGCGGCATGTTCCTCCTCTTGGCATAGGGCCCGCCCAGGCCCGCGACGTGGACGCAGCACCGTGGCTGCGGCGTCGCGGCACTCCGGCGACCCCTGTCCCGCCTCGCAGTTGAGGAACTCCACCCATGTCTGCGTCACCCTCGCGGCCGTCCTACGCCGCGCTCTTCCGCATTCCCCATGCCCGCCGCACCTTTGTCGCGGCCATGACCGGACGTCTGTCGTACGGCGTCGTCTCCCTGGCGATGATGCTCACCACCACCCGAGCCACCGGGTCGTACGCCGTGGCCGGCACCGTCATGGCGCTGTTCGGCGCGATGAGCGTGTTCCTGTCGCCCGCGCGGGCGGCGCTGATCGACCGGCACGGCGCCCGCCGTGCCCTGATCCCCATGGCCTCGCTCTACGCGGGCCTGCTCACGGCCTTCGCCGCCGCGGCCTGGCGGCCCGGCGCACCCGTACCGGCGATCGGCGCGCTGGCGGTCGCCGCGGGCGCCTGCACACCGCCGCTCGGCCCCACGATGCGCGCGGTATGGGGCGAAGTGGTCCAGGACGAAAGGCTGTTGCAGCGTGCCTACAGTCTCGACGGTGTCGTCGAGGAGATCCTCTTCGTCTCCGGACCGCTGCTCGTCGGCGCGGTCGTGCAGGTGGCGCCGCCTGCCGCGGCGGTCGCGCTGAGCGCCCTGCTGGTGTGGTCGGGAACCCTGGCGTTCGTTCTCTCCCCGGTGGTGGCGGGCGTCCGTCCGGCTGCGGCGAAGGCGGCCGAAGCGGCGCACGGCGGGCGCCGATGGCGGGGCGGACGGGCCCTCGCCCAGCCCGTCGTCGTCGCGCTCGGCGTCGGCCTGTCCCTGGGCGCCGTCGACCTCCTGGTCATCGCGTTCACCGGGCAACACCACCACGGCGCGGGCGTGGTGGCCTGGGTGCTGGCCGCGCTGTCGCTGGGCAGCGCACTGGGCGGCCTGCTGAACGGCGCGGTCGACTGGCGCACCGCCCCCGGCGTACGGCTGCCGCTGCTGGCCGGCTGCCTGGGCCTCACGCTGCTCGCCGCAGGGCTCGCCCCCGGCCTCGGCACGCTGACCGTGGCCGTCGCCTGCGCCGGCTTCTTCGTCGCCCCGGCCCTCACGACGTCCTATCTGATGGCCGACGCGGCCGCCCCGCCCGGCTTCCGCACCCAGGCCGGCGCCTGGGTCAACACCGCGGTGAACGCCGGGAGTTCGGGCGGCGCCGCCGGTGCGGGTCTGCTGGTGGGCCGACTGCCCCTGGGGCTGTGCTTCGCGCTCTCGGGGACGCTGGCGCTGGCCGCGGCGCTGGTCTGCGTACGGAGCGCGAGAACCCCGCGTCCGGATGCGGACGCGGGGCACCGTGCGGCCGAGGGCGCGCGCCCCGCCGAGGCCGACGGCGCGCAACTCCCCTGCTAGTTCTACGGCTTGCCGCGCTGCCCCAGCAGGTGCTCGGCGATCGGCCGCAGCGACTTGTGCAGGTCCTCCAGCGCCTCGGGTGACACCAGGTCGATGAAGTGCCGTCGCACGGACGCCACATGATGCGGCGAGACCTTCTTCATCGTCTCCATGCCGTGCTCGGTGAGGACCGCGTACAGCCCTCGCCGGTCGGACTCGCAGTTCTCCCGGCGCACCAGATCCACGTTCTCCATACGTGTGATCTGGTGCGAGAGGCGGCTCTTGGACTGGAGGGTGGCGGACGCCAGGTCGCTCATCCGCATGCGTACGCCCTCCGACTCGGAGAGGTTCACCAGGATCTCGTAGTCGTTCATCGTCAGCCCGAACGGCTGAAGGTCCCTTTCGAGCTGGTACGTCAACAGCCTGTTGACCTCCAGGTGGGTGCGCCAGGCGCACTGCTCCGCATCGGTCAGCCAGCGCGTGGCCGTCTCGGTCTCCATGAATGAAGTCTACCTAAAATGTTGAAAGGCGAACTAGTGAGGGGTTGTGTGACTGTGCGCACGCGTTCGATGCGCGTTCGATGTCACACTCCGCAGACTACCGCTCACAGCCCGAAGCGACGCTGGAGGTCCCCCAGCTGTCCGGGAAGGCGCGGTGCGCCGGCTTGCCCCCCGTGCTGACCGGGCGCCCCTCCCGCGCCGGGCACTCCGGCCTGGTGCGGGACCGCCCCCGTGGGCTGCTCCGCCATCAGGATCTCGGTGGACTGGAGCAGCACCGTGCCGGCCCCGACGAACTCGAACTGGTGCTCCTCGCCGGAGGCGCCTCCGAGGCCCGTCATCGCACGTAGACCGCCCATTACGCCTGTCATGTACCCGTGGTCGTAGTGGTGGCACGGGGACGGGCAGTCCGCCCACCCGACGAGGGCCTGCGGGTCGACCCTGATCGGGGGTTCCATGAACACCACCGGACCGTTTGACGCGGCCACGAACTTGCCGGTTCCGATCAGTGTCAGAAAGCCTGGCACGATCGACTGCTTGAGCGCGAGACTTGGCTGAAAAGCGAGCAAGTTGCCCGAGCGAATGGTCAGGTTGCCGTCGTCGAGGTCGTACGAATTCACATCGAAGGCCCGGTCGGCGAGGAGCATCTTGCCCGAACCCTGCGCCACGACCCAGTCGCTCGCGTGCAGAGGCGAATGGAAAGACGTACGGACAAGACGGTCAAGTCGGCCGTGCCCGATGCCGTTGAACTCCATCGATCCGTAGTAGGCGATCATCTTGCCCTTCTGCAGGAACCACTCGCTCCCCTTGAGCTCCACGCAGAAGGTGTATTTGTTGACATTGTCGTCGACCGGCAGCGACATCGGATCGTGGATCACCGGGCCGCCGGGGGCTCCGTACCCGCTCACAGCTTCTCCTCCGACGCCTGGACGTACACCGAACCGCTCCCGCTCAGCTCCAGCTGGAACGCCTCGCCCGAACCGCGGCCCACCATGTCGCGCCAGCCCAGCGCCGTGGACAGCTTGTTGCGCACGTCGCCGTGGTGCGCCACGTACGCCTGCGGATCCACGTGCACCGTCCGCTGCGGGGTGATCGGGACCTCGAAGACGCCGCCGTGCGCCATGACGGCCACCGCGCCGTGCCCCTTGAGCGTGGTCGTGAAGAGCCCCTGGCCCGTCACCTGACCCCGCACCATGCCCATCACGCCGCCCTGCGAGCCCAGGAACATCGTGCCCTGCTGAAGCGTCCCGTCGAAGGCCAGCAGCCGGTCCGCCTCGACGTACAACGTGTCACCCGTGAGGCTGATCACGTGGACATGGTGGCCGCCGTGCCCGAAGAGCACCGTGCCCGCACCCTCGACGGTCATCAGGGGAGTCGCCTCGTTGGCCAGCCGGCGGCCGATCATCGACATCACACCGCCCTGCCCGCCCTGGATGTTGGGCGTGAACGACACCTCGCCCTTGTACGCGAGCATCGCGCCGCGCTGACTGAACAGCCGCTGACCCGGCACCACGGTCGCCTCGACCACCTTCGAGTTCACCTCGCGGAACGCCATGTCAAACATCCCCCGCGATCGTGTTGCGCTCGCTGGGCTGGACGTAGACCAGCCCGTCGCCCTCGAAGCGCATCTGGAACGCCTCGCCACCGCCCTCGCCGAGGAACGTGCGGAACGTCACACCGGACTGCAGCGACTGCCGCACATTGCCCTGGTGCGCGATGTACGCCCCCGGATCGACCGTCAGCGGGTACTGGGAACTGACCCGCAGCACCACCGCGGGCCCGTCCGACATGATCGCCGCCTGGCCGTGGCCCTCGACGGTGGTCGTGAACAGACCGTTGCCCTGCGAGGCGCCGCGCAGTCCCGTGAACGTCGTACCTGTGCGCAGACCCGCGTCCGTGGCGAGCAGATTGCTCGACTCCACGTACAGCTTGTCCCCCTGAAGAGCCACCAGGTTGATCTCCGAGGCCCGGTCCGCGAACCAGCACGTGCCGTGCCCCTTCACCTCCATCACCGTCATCTGTTCACCGGTGAGGCGCCGGGTCACCATCCCCCGGATCCCCTCACCGCCCCCGCTCAGCTTCTTGAAGGCCATCTGGCCGTCGTACGCGACCATGGAGCCGTTCTTCGCCTTCACGGCGTCCCCGGTCATGTCGACGGCCAGCACCTTGCTGCCCTGAAGTCGAAACATCGCCACGCCCTGAAGGTAGCCGCAGCGCCGGACGGCGGACAGAGCCCACGGGTGGATCCCGCCCCTGAATCGACCCCTAGGTGCCCCGGACCCGGGATCGCGGCCTTCGGATGCCACAATGTCCGGGACGCTTGTGCTTGCGTTCACAAGGAAGCGTTTCCCCCGACAGCGAATCCCACCGAAGGTGACCCGTGGACATAAAGACCGCCACCGCACTCCGCCGGCTCCGTCTGGTCTCGGCGCCCGAAGCCGTTTCCTTTCTGCTGCTGCTCGTCTGCTCGGTGCTGAAGCGGACCACGGACTTCAACGCCGTGCCAGTCATGGGCGCGGTCCACGGTGTCCTCTTCATCCTGTACGTGATCTTCTGGGCGGACGCCTGGAACCGCGCCCGGTGGAGCGCAGGCACCGGCGTCCTCTACTTCGTCCTCTCCGTCCTGCCCACCGGCGGCTTCTTCGCCGAGCGCAAGCTCAAGCGCGAGGCCGAGGACGCGGTCGTCGCCTCCCGCGCCCCCAAGGAAGGGACCGTGAACGCATGATCGTCGCCTTCTCCGTGACACCGCTCGGTGTCGGTGACGACGTGGGGGAGTACGTCGCCGACGCCGTCCGCGTCGTCCGTGAGTCGGGCCTGCCCAACCGCACCGACGCGATGTTCACGTCGATCGAGGGTGAGTGGGACGAGGTGATGGCCGTCGTCAAGCGCGCCGTCGCCGTCGTCGAGGAACGCGCGCCCCGCGTCTCGGTCGTCCTCAAGGCGGACATCCGCCCCGGCGTGACGGACGGCCTCACCTCCAAGGTGGAGACCGTGGAACGGCACCTGTCGGCATGACGCCATGCCGTTATGCCGGCATAACGGCATAACGGCATAACGGCATAACGGCATAGCGGCGTGACTGCATGACCTCGGGGCGCAGGCCCCGCGCAGAGAACCCCGGTCCCCAGGGCCGGGGTTCTCTCATGTCCCGGCGGCGGCGACGGCGTCGGTCGCCTGCGGCGCCACCGGCCCCGCGTGGGCGCGCAGTTCCACGCCCGCGGCCGAACGGCCGCCCCGGGGGCGAAAGTCCACCCGCCCGCACGACCCCCGCACCCAACCGGACGCGCCCCGTTCGACACGTCGTCAAAACTCCACTTATGTGTGGGTACCAGCCAGAACGATCACCGGACACGTTCAACCACTGGAGGGCGATGTGCGGCCCGAGGGCTACGACTACGACACCTGCAGCCGACTCGCCGGACCTCTGAACCAGCCGTCCGGCACGGGCTACCGGGTGCAGTACACCAAGCTCCTCTCGCGAGAACCGCACCGAGTGCGCGCCGTCCTGCTGATGACCCTCGCCCCCGTCCTCACCGGCGCACTCCTCGTCTACCTCGTGTGGCCCACCCGCTGGGTGGACCGCGAAGGGGGTGAGCCGTGGCTGATCGGCCTCGACACCACCACGCTCATAGCCATCGGTCTGATCGAGCTGTTCATGGTCGTCAACGTCATGAGCATCGCCCACGCGACGCTGGTCGCGTGCGACCCCGTTCCCGTCGTCCCCGCGCAGGGGACCCGGGTCGCCTTCCTCACCACCTACGTCCCGGGAAAGGAACCCCTCGCCACGGTCCGAGCCACCCTCGAAGGCGCGGTGGGCATCACCCATGCCGGTCGCCTCGACATCTGGCTTCTCGACGAGGGCGACGACGAGCGGGCCAGGGCCCTGTGCGCCGAGCTCGGGGTGAGGCACTTCACCCGCAGGGGGGTGCCCGAGTGGAACCGCCCCGAGGGAAGACACCGGGCGCGCACCAAGCACGGCAACTACAACGCGTGGCTCTCCCTGTACGGTCACGCGTACGATTTCTTCGCCTCCGTCGACACCGACCATGTCCCGCTGCCCGGATTCCTCGAGCGCATGCTGGGCTACTTCCGGGACCCCGACGTCGCGTTCGTCGTCGGCCCCCAGGTGTACGGGAACTACGGGAACCCCGTCACCAAGGCCGCCGAGTCCCAGCAGTTCCTCTTCCACGCCCTGATCCAGCGCGCCGGCAACCGCTACGGCTCGCCCATGTTCGTCGGCACCAACAACGTCGTCCGCATCGCGGCCCTCAAGCAGATCGGCGGGCTGTACGACTCCATCACCGAGGACATGGCCACCGGGTTCGAACTGCACCGGCACCGGAACCCCCGGACGGGCCGGCACTGGCGGTCCGTCTACACACCGGACGTCCTCGCCGTCGGCGAAGGACCCTCCTGCTGGACCGACTTCTTCACCCAGCAGACGCGCTGGTCGCGCGGCACCTACGAGACCCTGTTCAAGCAGTACTGGAAGGCACCGTTCACCATGCCTCCCGGCCGGCTGTTCTCGTACACCCTGATGCTCCTCTACTACCCGATGACGGCCGTCAACTGGCTTCTGGGCATGCTCAGTTGCTTCCTGTTCCTGTGGTTCGGGGCTTCCGGGACACAGGTGACGGCGTCCGTGTGGCTGATGCTCTACAGCGACGCCGCCGCCCTCCAGGTCTGTCTGTACCTGTGGAACCGGCGGCACAACGTCTCGCCGCACGAACCCGAGGGATCCGGCGGCCTGGCCGGCATGGCGATGTCGGCACTGTCGGCCCCCATCTATCTGAAGTCCCTGAGCGAGGCGCTGATCCGGCGCCCCAGCCGCTTCGTCGTCACCCCGAAGGGCCGCGACGCCAGCCCCGACCGGCTCCTGACCTTCCGCGTCCACCTCGGCTGGGCCGCGTTCCTCGCCGTCTCGCTCGGCGCGTCGGCCGTCCTCGGCCACACCCACGCGGCCATGCGGACCTGGGCGCTGCTGGCCATGGGGATCTCCCTCGCACCGGTCGCGGTATGGGTCCTCACCCTCCTCAAGGAGCGCCGGACCCGGCTCGTACTGCCCGCCCCGGCGCGGGGCCCGGTCCGCGAGGAACCGGTACCGGCCGCGGCCGGCACCCCCATCACGGTCACCGGCTCCACGACAGGAGGCACCTAGGTCATGGCGTACCGGCCCTCGAAGAAGACGAAGAAGACGGCGCTCGGCATCGCGGGAATCGCCGTCCTCGCGGGGCTCAACGCCCCGGCGGCGCTCGGCTTCGCCGGTGAGCAGTACCACGAGTACAAGATCGCCCAGCCCGCCTACCAGGCGAAGTACGGTTCCTGGAGCCGGATCGACATCCCCGCGAAGTACCGCACCAACGCGATCCACGCGGCCCTGCTGCACACCGGGAAGGTGCTCATCGTCGCCGGGTCGGGCAACGAACAGAAGAAGTTCGACAAGGGGTCCTTCGACACGGTCCTGTGGGATCCGAGGACGGACACCTTCAAGAAGGTCCCCACCCCGGACGACTTCTTCTGCTCCGGACACGCCCAGCTCCCCGACGGCAGAATGCTCGTGGCCGGCGGCACCGCCCGCTACGAACGGCTGGACGGCGAGGTCGTACGGGCCGGCGGCGGCATGCGCGTGAAGAACGAGAACCCCGACAGGGCCATCGTCCTCAAGAAGGGCACCGTCTTCCGCTCACCCGCAGGCGTCGACTACGTCAGCAGGGTCGACGTGACGGTCCCCAGGGCCAAGCGGGACCAGATCATCACGTACGACAAGGCCGGCGTCATGCAGCCCTGGAGGACCGAGGTCACCGCCGGCGAGGCCCGCGTCTTCGTGGAGGCCGAGGAGAAGGGACCGGCGTCGGTCACCGACCGGCAGGCCCAGTACGAGATCGTCGGCCTGCGCGGCGCGGACGCGCACAACACGTACGGCCTCTCGGAGAAGATCACCCTGGAGAAGCAGGACTTCCAGGGCATCAGGGCCGCCTACGAGTTCGACCCGAAGGCCGAGAAGTACATCCCCGTCGACCCGATGGACAAGGCCCGCTGGTACCCGACCCTCGTGGGACTCGACGACGGACGGGTCCTCGCCGTCTCCGGCCTCGACGACGTCGGGGTCATCGACCCCGGCGACAACGAGATCTACGACCCGAGGACCAAGAAGTGGAGCCCCGGCCCGCATCGTTATTTCCCCACCTACCCCGCCCTCTTCCTCACCAAGGGCGGCAAACTCTTCTACCCGGCCTCCAACGCCGGATACGGACCCGCGGACCAGGGCCGCGAGCCGGGCCTGTGGGACCTTCGGACCAACACGTTCCAGAAGGTGCCCGGCCTGCGGGACGCCGACCAGACGGAGACCTCCGCGTCGCTCCTGCTGCCGCCCGCCCAGGACCAGAAGGTGATGATCCTCGGCGGCGGAGGCGTCGGCGAGTCCAGGAAGTCCACCGCCCGCACCGCCATCGTCGACCTCAAGAAGGACAGCCCGGCCTTCCAGGACGGCCCCGACCTTCCCCAGGGCACGCGCTATCTGAACAGCGTGATCATGCCGGACGACTCCGTCCTCACCACCAGCGGCTCCAAGGACTACCGCGGCCGCAGCGCCAGCAACATCCTCAAGGCGCAGTTCTACGACCCCAAGGCCAACGCCTTCCATGAGGCGGCCTCCCCGGGTGTGGGCCGCAACTACCACTCCGAGGCGCTGCTCCTGCCCGACGGTCGCGTCGCCACCTTCGGCTCCGACCCGCTCTTCGACGACCAGCGGAACACCAAACTGGGCCACTTCGAACAGCGCATGGAGGTCTTCACCCCGCCCGCACTGCACAGGAACGGCAAGAACCGTCCGGTGCTGGGCCACGGCCCCGAGGAGCTCGACGGGAACCACCGGGCGACGTTCGCCACCGACCACCCGGAACGGGTCGTCAAGGCCCGGTTGATGCGCCCCAGCGCCGTCACCCACACCACGGACGTCGAACAGCGGTCGATCGAGCTGGGGCTGACGAAGACCGCGGACTCGGTCACCGTCGACGTACCGAGGGACCCCGCGCTGGTGCCGCCCGGCTGGTACATGCTCTTCGTGACGGACGCTCAGGGCACGCCCTCCGAGGCGAAGTGGATCCAGGTCAGGTGACGGAGTTGCGTGCCAGTTCCAGGGCGTAGTCCGGCCACCACCGGCCGGCCGCCGGGCCGCCCTCGCATTCTCCGTCCGACTCGCCCGGCCGCTTGATCCACAGGTAGGCGTCGAGGACCGGTTCACCGGTGGCCGTGGTGGGCGGCGTGCCCAGCGCCCGGCCCGGCGGGTTGCACCAGACGCCCTCCAGCGGGCCGTTGCCGTTGCGGCTGGTGTCGACGACGAAGTGCTTGCCGCCGAGCCGGTCGGAGAGGCGGACTCCGTACTGCTTGCCGGCGGCGTCCGTCTGGAAGTTGGAGACGTTGAGCGAGAAGCCGTCGGCGTTCGCGATGCCCGCGCGTTCCAGGGGCTCGACCAGCTTCCCGGAATCGAGGATCCAGGCGGGGTTTCCGGCGTCCAGGTACACCTTGGTGCGCGGCTGGCGCTTCAGCCGGACGATCGCCTCGTACAGCAGCTGCTCGCGCTCGTCCTGGTACTCGCCGGGCGTGCAGCCGTCCACCATGTGGGCGACCGCGTCCGGTTCCAGGACCACCAGGGCCCGGCCGTCGCCGAGGGCGTCGGCGAACCGGTCGATCCACTGCCGGTAGGCGTCCGCGTCCGCCGCCCCGCCCGCCGAGTGCTGGCCGCAGTCCCGGTGCGGGATGTCGTACGCCACGAACAGCGCCGTCCGCCCTTCCCGCGTCGCGGAAGCGGTCGCCGACCGGACCGCCGGGCCCGGGTCGAGCTCACCGGCCGGCCACAGGGCCACGGGCTCGTCCGCGATCCGCTTCAGCAGCAGGGCGTCCCGGGTGCGGCCCTGCCGCCGCCACAGCTCGATCTGCCGGGCGGCCGGGCCGGCCGGGTCGACCCAGAAGGGCGAGCGGGAGGCGGTGCCCGCCTGTTTCGAGGCGGCACCGACGACGGAGGCCTCGCCGACCTCGGGCGAGGACGTGCAGCCCGCCATGAGCCCGAGCACCGCGAGTGCCGCGAGAGCGTGGATCAGCCGGGGCATGCTGCTCCCTTGCGCGAAGGTGACGACCGGTCACCAATCGTTGCACAAGGGGGCATTTCGTCGAGGAAGCGGCGTGGCGTGATGAGCACTTCCGGTGCTCCCGGTGCTCCGGGTGTTTCTGGTGTTCCCGCTGTTTCTGGTTCCCCTGGTGCCCCCCGGGGTCAGTCGCCGCCCGACGCCAGCGCGATCCCGAGCGGCGTCCGCTCGTACAGCACCTGGTGCCCGTACCGGCGGGAGACGAGCAGGCCCGCGTCGCGCAGGGCGGCGAGATGCGCGGAGACCGACGACGGCGCCAGGCGCAGCCGGTGGGCGAGGGCCGTCGTGCCGGCCGGTTCGTCGAGCGCGGTGAGCACGGCGGCCCGGCCGCGCCCGAGGAGTCGTACGAGCGCGTCGGGCGTGCGGTCGGTCGGCTCCGCCCACAGGCCGCCGATGCCGCGCGCCGGGTAGACGAGGGTCGCCTGCCAGGGGGGTTCGAAGCCGCTGATCACGTCCGGCCAGGAGAAGACGCTCGGCATGAGGACCAGGCCCTGCCCGGCCAGATGCCGTTCGTGCCGGCCGCCGACGTCGATGGTCAGGGTGTGCGAGCGCCAGCCGAACCGCCGGTCGATCTCCGGGAGGAGTCCGCCGAGGCCGACCTCGGCGAGCCGCCGTGAGTGGAAGGCGACGTCGGCCTCCAGCAGGGCGCGCAGCCGTGGCCAGTCCGGTTCGACAAGGGTGTGCCAGGCCTCTTCCAGCAGGCCGGTCAGCTCGCGCACCATGCGGGCCGGGTCGGCCAGCAGGGCGCGGCCGCGCGGCGAGGCGAGGGCGCCGGGGGTCTCGGCGAGCGAACGCGCGCTCTCCTCGCGGGCCACGTCCGGGTCGGCCGCGCGGATCGCGGCGAGCTCCTCCTCGAAGCTCGCCGCCGGGCCGAGCGGGGGCGGGCCGAGCCAGTCGGGGGAGTAGCCGCGCTGCGGCATCAGCAGCCACAGCGGGGTGAGGTCGAGTCCGGCGGCCGCCGCGCGCATACGGCGCAGCCAGTGCGCGTGATAGCCGTGCCGCGCGGGCCGGTTGAGCGTGCGCACCGCCTCCTGCGTCTCCCACAGCGGCGACACCGCGAACCGGCAGTTGAGGAGGTCGTCCTCCGAGAAGTGCAGCAGTGACGGCATGGAACGACCCCGGAAGATTCGGCTGAAGCCGAAACTCTACGGGTCCGGGGCGGGTCCGGGCACGCTGTCGCCCATGCCAGAAGCAGAGACCAGCGCCCCGAGTACCCCGAGCGCGCCGAAAGGGGCGGGCGCCCCGGAGACCGTCGCCGCGCGCACCGGGTACGGTCCCGTGTTCGCCGTGCCCGAGTTCCGTGCCGTCTTCGCCGCGCACGCGTTCTCGTTGCTCGGACTCGTCGTCAGTGAGATCGCGCTCTCCGTCCTCGTCTACGACCTGACGGGGTCTCCGCTGCTGAGCGCCCTGACGTTCGCGCTCGGCTTTCTGCCCTATCTGATCGGCGGGACGCTGCTCGCGGGGGTCGCGGACCGCTTCCCGGCCCGTCGGGTCCTGGTGGTGTGCGATCTGGTGTGCGCGGGATGCGTGGCCGTGATGGTGCTGCCGGGCGCGCCCATCGCGGTGCTGCTCGCGATGCGGGCCGCGCTCGCCCTGGTCGCCCCGGTGTTCCAGGGGACGCGGACGGCGACCCTCGCGGACGTCCTCGGCGACGGGGAACTGTTCGTGCTCGGCCGTTCCCTGCTGCGGATCCTCTCGCAGAGCGCGCTGCTGGCCGGGTTCGGGACGGGCGGGCTGCTGCTCACCGTCGTGTCCCCGCGCCACGCGCTCCTCGTCACGGTCTGCACCTTCCTTCTCTCCGCCGTGCTGCTGCGGTTCGGCACCCGGCGGCGGCCCGCGCGGGCGCACCCGGGGCAGGCGCTCGTGCGGGACTCCCTCCGTGGTGCCCGTCAGGTGCTGGCCGACCGCCGGATCCTCGTACTGCTCCTGCTGTTCTGGGCGCCGTCGATGTTCGTCGTCGTGCCGGAGGCGCTGGCGGCGCCGTACGCCTCGGGGCTCGGGGCCGGTACGGCCGGGCTCGGCCTGCTGATGTGCGCGCTGCCCGTCGGCACGATCGCGGGGGAACTGTTCGCGGGTTCGCGGCTGCGGCCCGCGACCCGGAACCGGCTCACGCTTCCGCTGGTCAGCGTCACGCTGCTGCCCTACGCCGGGTACGCGCTGCGGCCCGGCCTCGGCTGGTCGCTGGTCCTGCTGGTGCTCGCCGGTGCCGGATCGGCGTACACCCTCGGCCTGGACCAGTGGTTCGTGCGGGCGGTGCCCGACGAACTGCTGGGGCGCGCCATGACGTTGAACACGGCCGGGCTGATGACCGTTCAGGGCGTGGGAATGGCACTGGCGGGGGCGGTGGCGGAGTTCGCCGGGGTGCGGGCGACGATCGTGGGCGCGGGCGTGCTGGGGACCGTGGTCTGTGCGGGCCTTGCGGTCGCGGCACGGCGTACCGAACACGGCGGGGCGCGGGGCGAGTAGGCAGGTGAAGGGAGAGGCGTGGAAGACACGCGGATCCAGTCGCTCGAACGGGCCCGGAACCCGGCCGCCGTGAGGGTGAATACCGAAACGCGAGACGGGGCTGACCACGATGTGACCGGCCGGTAAGGTCTTTGGCGTGCCGAAGCCGCTCAGTCTTGCCTTCGATCCCATCGCCCGCGCCGACGAACACTGGCAGCAGCGCTGGGGTTCCGTGCCGTCCATGTCCGCGATCACCTCGATCATGCGCGCGCACCAGATCCTGCTGGCCGAGGTGGACGCGGTCGTCAAGCCGTACGGACTGACCTTCGCGCGCTACGAGGCGCTGGTGCTGCTCACCTTCTCCAAGGCGGGCGAGCTGCCGATGTCCAAGATCGGCGAGCGGCTCATGGTGCATCCGACGTCCGTCACCAACACGGTGGACCGGCTGGTGCGGTCCGGGCTCGTCGACAAGCGCCCGAACCCGAACGACGGGCGGGGCACCCTCGCCTCCATCACGGACAAGGGACGCGAGGTCTGCGACGCGGCCACCCGCGACCTGATGGCGATGGACTTCGGGCTCGGGGTCTACGACGCCGAGGAGTGCGCGGAGATCTTCGCGATGCTGCGGCCGCTGCGCGTCGCCGCGCACGACTTCGACGACGAGTAGTCCGACGGCGGGCGGGGCGTCGTCGGCCGGGGGCGGGCGAGGCGTGGGGGCGCGTGAAGATCGCGCAAAAAGGGTGGTTACCCTCGTGCCATGAAGAAGAGCGTGTTGACCCGCTACCGCGTCATGGCCTATGTCACCGGCGTGCTGCTGGTCCTGTTGTGCCTGAGCATGATCGCCAAGTACGGCATGGGCGTCGACGGGGCCGCGGACTTCACCCGTGTCGTCGCCATCGCGCACGGCTGGCTGTACGTCGTCTACCTGATCTTCGCCTTCGACCTGGGTTCCAAGGCGAAGTGGCCGGTCGGCAAGCAGCTCTGGGTGCTGCTGGCGGGCACGATTCCCACGGCAGCCTTCTTCGTGGAGCGCCGCATCAGCCACGAGCTCGAATCTCAGGTCGCGGAGGCTTCTCCCGAGGTCGTCAAGGCCTGATCCACACCGCCGTACGGGATCGTACGGCGGTTTGCCATCGACATTTACTAGGACGTCCTAGTAAATTCGAGGGTATGGACGCTCACGCCATCGAGGAAGGCCGCCGACGCTGGCAGGCTCGCTACGACGCTTCGCGCAAGCGCGAGGCCGACTTCACCACGCTCTCCGGTGATCCCGTGGAGCCGGTGTACGGTCCCCGGCCAGGGGACAACTACGAGGGCTTCGAGCGGATCGGCTGGCCCGGGGAGTACCCCTTCACCCGGGGGCTCTACGCGACCGGCTACCGAGGGCGTACGTGGACCATCCGGCAGTTCGCCGGATTCGGCAACGCCGAGCAGACCAACGAGCGCTACAAGAAGATCCTCGCCAACGGCGGCGGGGGCCTCTCCGTGGCCTTCGACATGCCCACGCTGATGGGCCGCGACTCGGACGACGCCCGTTCGCTCGGCGAGGTCGGGCACTGCGGTGTCGCGATCGACTCGGCGGCCGACATGGAGGTCCTCTTCCAGGACATCCCGCTCGGTGACGTCACGACGTCGATGACGATCAGCGGTCCCGCGGTGCCGGTCTTCTGCATGTACCTGGTCGCCGCCGAGCGCCAGGGCATCGACCCAGCCGTACTGAACGGCACGCTCCAGACCGACATCTTCAAGGAGTACATCGCACAGAAGGAGTGGCTCTTCCAGCCCGAGCCGCACCTGCGCCTCATCGGTGACCTGATGGAGCACTGCGCCGAGAAGATCCCCGCGTACAAGCCGCTGTCCGTCTCCGGCTACCACATCCGGGAGGCGGGCTCCACGGCCGCGCAGGAGCTCGCGTACACGCTGGCCGACGGCTTCGGCTACGTGGAACTGGGGCTCTCCCGCGGGCTCGACGTGAACGTCTTCGCCCCCGGTCTCTCCTTCTTCTTCGACGCGCACCTCGACTTCTTCGAGGAGATCGCCAAGTTCCGCGCGGCCCGCCGGATCTGGGCCCGCTGGATGCGGGACGTGTACGGCGCCACCTCCGAGAAGGCGCAGTGGCTGCGCTTCCACACGCAGACCGCCGGCGTCTCGCTGACGGCCCAGCAGCCGTACAACAACGTCGTGCGGACCGCCGTGGAGGCGCTCGCGGCGGTTCTCGGCGGCACGAACTCGCTGCACACGAACGCGCTGGACGAGACGCTCGCCCTGCCGTCCGAGCAGGCCGCGGAGATCGCCCTGCGGACGCAGCAGGTGCTCATGGAGGAGACCGGCGTCGCCAACGTCGCCGACCCGCTGGGCGGTTCCTGGTACGTCGAGCAGCTCACCGACCGGATCGAGGCCGACGCGGAGAAGATCTTCGAGCAGATCAAGGAGCGCGGACTGCGGGCGCACCCGGACGGGAAGCACCCCATCGGTCCCATCACCTCCGGCATCCTGCGCGGGATCGAGGACGGGTGGTTCACCGGGGAGATCGCCGAGTCGGCGTTCCAGTACCAGCGCTCGGTCGAGAAGGGCGACAAGCGGGTCGTCGGCGTGAATGTCCACCACGGCTCCGTGACCGGCGACCTGGAGATCCTCCGGGTCAGCCATGAGGTGGAGCGTGAGCAGGTGCGGGAGCTGTCCTCGCGCAAGGAGGGCCGTGACGAGGCCGCCGTGCGCGGTGCGCTGGATGCCATGCTCGCCGCCGCGCGCGACGGGTCCAACATGATCGCCCCCATGCTGGAGGCGGTCCGCGCCGAGGCGACGCTGGGCGAGATCTGCGGTGTCCTGCGGGACGAGTGGGGGGTGTACACGGAGCCGGCGGGCTTCTGAACGGCCCCGGGCAGCCCGGCGCCCCTGCCTGTCTGGCATCCGGGCCGGGCCCGGGGCTCCGGGCTCTCGCTCCGCCACCGAGGCCTGCCCGGCGCCAGGTGCCCTTTTCTCGCCCCCTCCGCCCCTACCCGTCCCGTACCCGGGGGCTCCGCCCCCGGACCCCCGCTCCTCAATCGCCGGAGGGGCTGGATTTCCCTGGCCGGGGCTGAAACTTGCCGCGGCTGGGCTGAAATGTGGCGCGGCCACCACGATGCACCCGCAGTCGGCATCCGGTGCGAGGGGACGTGCCGGTACATCGATGCCCGTCGCCACCGACGGTCACGCCTCGTCCGACAGCGACGGGCTGATGCACCGGCGCGGCCCCGACCCACGACGTTCCCGCCGGCCCTGTCAGACCCCGGCCGGGCCCTCCGTCGAGGGAGGCGCCGGGTCGTCGGCTGCCGCTCCGGTGAGGCCGAAGAGCAGGACCCGGGTGAACGAGCGCACCCACTCCTCGTCCGCGGGTTCCGCGCTGACCAGGGTGCGATGGACGACCGCTCCGGCGACCACGTCGAAGATCAGCGCGGCGGTGCGGTCGGCGGCGACCGGGTCCTCCTCCGGCGGGAGTTCGCCGCGGGCCTGGGCGCGGGCACGGCCCTCCATGACCAGGCGCTTCTGCCGGTCGACGATGGACGTGCGGATGCGTTCGCGCAGCGGTTCGTCACGGGTGGACTCCGCCACCACGGCCATCAGCGCCGTCTTCGCCTCCGGACGGTCCAGGATCGCCGCGAACTGGAGCACCACGCCCTCGATGTCGGCGGCCAGACTGCCCCGGTCGGGGAGTTCCAGCTCGTCGAAGAGCTCGGCCACCGCGTCGACGACGAGTTCGTTCTTGCCCGCCCAGCGACGGTAAAGGGTCGTTTTCGCGACTCCCGCGAGGGTCGCCACGTACCCCAACGTCAGTTTGGACCAGCCCAGTTCGACCAGGGCCGTGCGCGTCGCCTCCAGGATCGCGGCGTCCGCGGCGGCGCTGCGGGGGCGGCCCGTACGGGCGGCCTGGGAGCGACATTGCATGTCAGTGACCATATCCGGCCGATTCAACAGCCATATCCGGCGGTTCTGTGAAGCCGTGAGGGAGATCACCGGGAGACGGTGCACGGGCATGCCCTCGCACAGTTACGCTACGACTCGTAGCGAAAGCTCGAACGCGGCGACAACCGCGCAGGCGTCAGGTGGGGACCCGGCGCCGAACACGCATGACAAGGCTTGGCTTTCACAACGCTTTTCACACGTGCGCGAGGAAGGGGGAGGATGTACTCATGCAGCCACGGAACATGTCCATGAGCGGAGTCGTCGACCTCGCCGCGGTGAAGGCGGCCCAGGAGGCCAAGTCGAAGGCGGAGCAGGCGCGCGCCGAAGCCGCCAGGCAGGGCGGCGGGGGTGGCGCAGTGACCCCCGCGAGCCTTGTCATCGACGTCGACGAGGCGGGATTCGAGCACGATGTCCTGCAACGCTCCACCGAGGTGCCCGTCGTCATCGACTTCTGGGCCGAGTGGTGCGAGCCCTGCAAGCAGCTGAGCCCGGTCCTGGAGCGGCTGGCCGTCGAGTACAACGGGCGCTTCGTGCTCGCCAGGATCGACGTCGACGCCAACCAGATGCTGATGCAGCAGTTCGGGGTCCAGGGGATTCCGGCCGTCTTCGCGGTGGTGGCCGGACAGGCCCTGCCGCTCTTCCAGGGAGCCGCCGCCGAGGCGCAGATCCGCGGGACCCTCGACCAGCTCGTCCAGGTCGCCGAGCAGCGCTTCGGCCTGACCGGCCTGACGGTCGACGCCGACGCCGACGCCGACGCCGAGCCGGGCGGGGCCCCGGCGGTGCAGGAGATGCCGGCCGGACCGTACGACGCGCTGCTGGAGGCCGCCGTGCAGGCGCTGGACGCGGGCGACTTCGGCGGTGCCGTCCAGGCCTACAGGAACGTGCTGGGCGACGACCCGGGCAATACGGAGGCCAAACTGGGCCTGGCCCAGGCCGAGTTGCTCCAGAGGGTGCAGAACCTCGATCCGCAGCAGGTGCGCAAGGACGCCGCCGAGAAGCCGGGAGACGCGCAGGCGCAGATCGCGGGGGCCGACCTGGATCTCGTCGGCGGCCATGTCGAGGACGCCTTCGGGCGGCTCATCGACACGGTGCGGCGTACGGCGGGCGACGACCGGGATGCCGTACGGCTGCGGCTGTTGGAGCTCTTCGAGGTGGTCGGGGCCGACGACCCGCGCGTGGTCGCGGCGCGCCGGGCACTGGCCCGCGCTCTGTTCTGACCAGTCCCTAAACGCCAGGGCCTGTGATGCCCAGGTGAAAGATTGGCCGACAGGGGTACATGTGGCCGCGCTTTACCAAAACTTGGTAAACGCGGCCGCTGTTACTCGTAGTAAGTCGAGGGCGTTGAACTGTCTGGTTCCGTCCGGCATTTGACCGTTGTGTCACCCCCGACGGTGCCACCCTGTGTCGCCACCCGATACCGACGGGTCGTTCTTCGGTTATCCCGCCGTTACTAGCGAGTAACGAACCCCCTTGTGCACGCGGCGAGAATGCACCACGATCGGCGACGCTCGGTCCATTCCCGCACCCCGACAGCCAATCGGGTCGGCGGACTTTCTGGGTCCCCACCGAGTAGGGCCGACGGCCAGTGCGGTCGGTTCTTGGGCAGGGGGGTCTTTGCCGTCCGGCGGAGCCTGTCCAGCAGGTTGTGCGTGATGTGTGTCAGGCGCGACCAGTGGTTGTCGCTCGGGGGTGATCGCCGGTGATTCGGGTGCAATAGCACCTCAGGGTCAGGCGCTCTCCTTCCCGAGGACGTAGCACTTCTCCCATCCCTGCCCGGCTGAGCCGCCGCAACGTGGCAGTCAGGGCCAGGAGATGTACGTCCGAGAAGGAGGAAAATATGATGTCCCAGGTGCGTGGCGGGACCAGATGGAAGCGGTTCGCCGTCGTCATGGTGCCCAGCGTGGCAGCCACGGCAGCGATAGGTGTCGCCCTCGCGCAGGGTGCCCTCGCCGCGTCGTTCAGCGTTTCCGGTCAGTCGTTCAAGGTGTCCGCGGACAAGCTTGACGGCCAGGGCTTCTCGCAGTACGGAGCTCTCGACACCGGTACCAGCCTCGACGGCAAGACGGCACTGCACCCCGTCGCGGTGTCGGCGTTCAAGAGCGCCGACATCACCAACATGTGCCAGTCCGTCGTGACCCCGGGTATCCCTTACCTCGGTTCTGTCAGCCTCGTGCTGAAGGCCGGCGGCAGTGGTACGCCGGTTCACGCCGACAACCTGTACATCGACGTCGAGGACCTCGGTGCCGACGCGACGTTCCGTGGCATCGACATCGGTGTCGCCGCCAAGGACGCCAGCAAGGGTCCGGGCATGAAGGGCGGCGGCGAGCAGGCCAACCCCTACGGGTTCGCCCAGCAGGCCGACTCGGCCACGCTGACCGACGTGAAGCAGACGGCGTGGGCGACCACCGCCGGCACGTTCAAGCTCAGCGGTCTGAAGATGTCGGTGTCCGCCGGCACCCACGAGTGCTACTGAGCACCCCAGGGGTGGGCGAGGAGGCCTAGGCCGCTTCGCCCGCCCCGCCGCTCCGCCCGTCGTACGCGGAGCGTTCAACGCGTACTTCTCACAGCAATGCCGTTCCAGGGAGCTGTTTCCATGAGCGCCGAGACTCCTGCCGCGCCCGGCCAGAACGATGAGCACTACCTTCAGGCGTTCCGGCGGATCTTCCGGAACTGGAGGGGCGACCGCCCGTTCTGGGCCGGTCTGTTCATCGTGTTCGGCGGATTCCCCATCGCCTACTTCCCGTACGCGCACCTTCAGCTCGGTCATCTGACGCTGGCGATGTCCACCACAGCCGGCGCGGGTTCCCTGATCATCGGCGTACTCCTCGTCGTGCTCGGGATCAGCCTCTGGTTCCAGAAGCACGTACGGACGTTCGCCGGTGTCGCCGCGATCCTCCTCGCTCTGGTGTCCATCCCGGTGGCCAACCTCGGCGGTTTCCTGGTCGGCTTCCTGTTCGCCCTGATCGGCGGCGCCATGGCGGTCTCCTGGGTTCCCGGCGAACCCGACGAGGGGTACTCCGCGCAGCGGTCCCTCGACAAGGACGGCCTGCCGGACAGCGCGGCGGCCGAGCCCGTCGGGCCCGAGGCGGCGGACGGTGCGGGCGACCCGAACGATCTGTCAGGAACGAGCCCGAGCAACGGGGCGGACGGGAGGCACAGTGCCGGCTGACAAGGTGACCCACGGGACTGATGTGGAGGAGTCCCGTGTGAGAACCGGGCCGCGCCACGCGGCCCCGAGGAAGCCGCTGCTCACCAGGTTGCAGATGCCTGCCGGCAAGGCGATAGCCATAGCGGCGATGCCGACGGCGGTGCTCATGGGAATGGGCTTCACCCCGACGCTCGCCCAGGCCGACGACCACTCCACGTCCAAGAGCCTCACGGCGGACGAGTACCAGGCGTGCGTCGAGGCCGTGACCGGCAAGGACGCGTCGGAGACGGCGTCGCCCTCCGCCACGCCGAGCGCGAGCGCGTCCTCCGACCAGGCCACACCGACCCCCTCCGCGTCATCGGAGTCCGCTGAGCCGGGCAACACCTCTTCGTCGGATTCAGGTTCCGACGACAAGGCCACGCCCACGCCCTCCGCGTCCTCCTCCGCGAGCACGTCCGACAAGTCGGACAAGGCGGCGGACAGCAGCGCGTCCACGCCGACCCCCTCGGCGTCCAAGAGCAGCACGAACCCGCTCGACCCGCTGGGCGTCGGCGACGCCATCAAGGACATCCTCACGCCCGACGAGACGGCGAGCTCCACACCCGCGCCGTCCGCCTCGGCGAGCACGAGTGCGCCCGCGGACACCGCGTCCGGCGGCACGAGTGCCTCCGACACCGTCAAGGACACGACCGACAAGGTCACCGACACGGTCAAGGACACCACCGAGAAGGTCACCGACACGGCGTCGAAGGCCGCCTCGGACACCACCGAGACGGTCAAGAAGGCGGCCGACGCGGCCACCGAGTCGCCCAGCCCCTCCGCGAGCGCCACCACGAACGCCGCGGACTGCCCGGTCGCGACCGACGACCAGGGCGGCGTGGACAACCCGGTCACCCTGCCGGTCGACCCCTGGTACCTCAACGCCAGTTCGCTGCTCCTCAAGGGCGCCGACTACCAGGGCATCGTCAAGGTGAGGACCGCCGACGGCACCGTCAAGAAGGTGCTGAAGTACGTCATCTCCGACGGCACCGACATCGGGGACCTGCACCAGACGGTGGAGGACAAGCAGAGCGGCAAGACCTACCACGTGCAGGCTGCCAAGGGCACGACGTCCACCATCCGTGACGGCAAGACGATCATGTACACGGAGAGCATCTCCGGGAACCTGCTCGGGCTCATCCCGGTCACGTTCGACCCGGACAACCCTCCGCCGCTGAACATCCCGCTGATCTACTTCACCAACGTGAAGGTCGTTCAGGCCGGTCAGTTCGGTGGCACCCTGACCGTCCCCGGACTCCACCAGTACACGACCGGCTGAGTCGTCCAGAGCCCGTCCGGGAGCCGCACAAACGCTGAGGGCGCCCCTGTTCGCAGGGGGCGCCCTCAGCGGCGTACGGAAGCGGGTGATCAGGCGTGGTGGACCTCGCCCAGGTGGTGCACCCGGACCATGTTGGTGGTGCCGGGGACACCGGGGGGCGAACCGGCGGTCATCACGACGACGTCGCCCTCGTTGAACCGCTTGAGCTTCTGCAGCTCGCGGTCGACCAGTTCGACCATCTCGTCGGTGCTGTTCACGAACGGCACGACGTGCGACTCGACGCCCCAGCTCAGCGTGAGCTGGTTGCGGGTGCCCTCGTCCGTGGTGAAGGCCAGGATCGGCTGCGCGGCGCGGTAGCGGGACAGCCGGCGGGCGGTGTCACCGGACTTGGTGAAGGCCACCAGACCCTTGCCGCCGAGGAAGTCGGCGATCTCGCAGGCGGCACGGGCGACCGAACCACCCTGCGTGCGCGGCTTCTTGCCCGGGACCAGCGGCTGCAGGCCCTTGGAGAGGAGCTCCTCCTCGGCCGCGACGACGATCTTCGACATCGTCTTCACGGTCTCGACCGGGTACGCGCCCACGCTGGACTCGGCCGACAGCATGACCGCGTCCGCGCCGTCCAGGATCGCGTTGGCCACGTCGGAGGCCTCGGCGCGCGTCGGACGGGAGTTGGTGATCATCGACTCCATCATCTGGGTCGCGACGATCACCGGCTTGGCGTTGCGGCGGCACAGCTCCACGAGGCGCTTCTGCACCATCGGCACCCGCTCCAGCGGGTACTCGACGGCCAGGTCGCCACGGGCCACCATGACGGCGTCGAACGCAGCGACGACGCCCTCCATGTTGTCGACCGCCTGCGGCTTCTCCACCTTGGCGATGACGGGGACGCGGCGGCCCTCCTCGTCCATCACCTTGTGGACGTCGTTCACGTCGTCGGCGTCACGCACGAAGGACAGGGCGACCATGTCGCAGCCCATCCGCAGGGCGAAACGCAGGTCCTCGACGTCCTTCTCCGACAGCGCCGGCACGTTCACGGCCGCGCCGGGCAGGTTGATGCCCTTGTGGTCGGAGATCACGCCGCCCTCGATGACGACCGTCTTGACCCGGGGGCCGTCGATCTCGACGACGCGCAGCTCGACGTTGCCGTCGTTGATGAGGATCTGGTCACCGTGGGAGACGTCCCCGGGCAGACCCTTGTAGGTCGTTCCGCAGATGTGCTTGTCACCCGGCACGTCCTCGGCCGTGATGACGAACTCGTCGCCACGCTCCAGCTCGACGGGGCCTTCGGCGAAGGTCTCCAGGCGGATCTTCGGGCCCTGCAGGTCGGCGAGCACGCCGATGGCGACACCGGTCTCGGCCGAGGCGGCCCGGACACGGTCGTACCGGCCCTGGTGCTCGGCGTGGGATCCGTGGCTGAAGTTGAAACGGGCCACATTCATGCCGGCCTGGATCAGCTCGACCAGCTTCTCGTGGGAGTCGACCGCGGGGCCGAGAGTACAGACGATTTTCGAACGGCGCATGGGGCGATCCTATCGGTTTGTTTCGCTACGGAATATTCCGTCTGGTGGAAGATACAAATGGGCGGGCGGGCGCTCAGGCGTGGCTCTCCGGCCCGCTCAGGCGTTGCCCTTTTCCGACCAGCGCATACGTCTGTGTGGCGATCTCCAGTTCCTCGTCCGTCGGCACCACCGCGACCGCGACCCGCGCGTACGGCGGTGAGACGATCCGGGGCCCACCGCCGCGCACGGCGTTCAGCTCGCCGTCGACCGCGAGCCCCAGTTCCTCCAGGCCCGTGATCGCGGCCTCGCGCACCGGGGCTGCGTTCTCGCCCACTCCGGCGGTGAAGACGACGGCGTCCACCCGGCCGAGGACCGCGTAGTAGGCGCCGATGTACTTCTTCAGCCGGTGAATGTAGATGTCGAAGGCGAGCCGCGCCTGCTCGTCGCCCTCGTCGACACGGCGGCGTATCTCCCGCATGTCGTTGTCGCCGCACAGACCGATCAGACCGCTCTTCTTGTTGAGCAAAGTGTCGATCTCGTCCGTGGACATTTTGCCAACGCGCTCCAAATGGAAGATGACGGCCGGATCCACGTCACCCGAGCGCGTTCCCATCACCAGACCCTCCAGGGGCGTGAGCCCCATCGAGGTGTCCACGCACCGCCCGCCCCTGACCGCCGACGCCGAGGCGCCGTTGCCCAGATGCAGCACGATGACGTTGACCTCCTCGGGCGCCTTGCCGAGGAGCTCGGCGGTCGCCCGGGAGACGAAGGCGTGCGAGGTGCCGTGGAAGCCGTACCGGCGGATGCGGTGCTCGTCGGCGGTCGCCACGTCGATCGCGTAGCGGGCGGCCGACTCCGGCATCGTCGTGTGGAACGCGGTGTCGAAGATCGCGACCTGGGGAAGGTCGGGGCGCAGCGCCATCGCGGTGCGGATGCCGGTGAGGTTCGCCGGGTTGTGCAGCGGCGCCACCGGGATCAGCCGCTCGATCTCCGCGAGGACCGCCGCGTCGATGACGGTCGGTTCGGTGAAGGTCCTCCCGCCGTGCACCACCCGGTGTCCGATCGCGGCCAGCTCGGGGGAGTCCAGGCCGAGTCCGTCCACGGCCAGTTCCTCCGACACCGCCTTCAGCGCGGCCTCGTGACCGGCGAACTCGTCGGTCCTCTCACGGGTCTCACCCGTCGTCAGCGCGGTGTGCCGCAGCAGGGAGGTTCCCTCACCGATGCGCTCCACCAGACCGACGGCGAGCCGCGAGCTGTCGCGCATGTCGAGCAACTGGTACTTGACCGACGAGGAGCCGGAGTTGAGGACGAGGACGCGCGTGGCCGGCCGGGAAGCGGGCTCGTCGGTCACGTCGGCGGAGGAGGGGGACGGGTGGGCGCTCACTGCTGGGCAGCCTTCTGGTCGGGGGCCTGGGACTGGATCGCCGTGATGGCGACCGTGTTGACGATGTCCTGGACGAGCGCGCCGCGGGACAGGTCGTTGACGGGCTTGCGCAGACCCTGGAGCACCGGGCCGACGGCGATCGCGCCGGCCGAACGCTGCACGGCCTTGTAGGTGTTGTTGCCGGTGTTCAGGTCGGGGAAGATCAGCACCGACGCCTGCCCGGCGACCTCCGAGTCCGGCAGCTTGGTCGCCGCGACCGACGGCTCGACGGCGGCGTCGTACTGGATCGGCCCCTCGATCCTCAGGTCGCCGCGGCGCCGGCGCACCAGCTCGGTGGCTTCGCGCACCTTGTCGACGTCGGCGCCCGAACCCGAGGTCCCCGTGGAGTACGACAGCATCGCGATCCTCGGCTCCACGCCGAACTGCTCCGCGGTGGCGGCCGAGGAGATGGCGATGTCGCAGAGCTGCTCGGCGTTCGGGTCGGGATTCACCGCGCAGTCGCCGTAGACCAGGACCTTGTCGGCCAGGCACATGAAGAAGACGGACGAGACGATCTTCGACTCCGGACGGGTCTTGATGATCTCGAACGCGGGCCGGATGGTCGCGGCCGTCGAGTGCACGGCCCCCGACACCATGCCGTCGGCGAGGCCCTCCTGCACCATGAGCGTCCCGAAGTAGTTCACGTCCGCGACGACGTCGTAGGCCAGCTCGACCGTGACTCCCTTGTGGGCGCGCAGTTCCGCGTACTTCTCGGCGAAGGAGTCGCGCAGCGGCGAGGTCACGGGGTCGATGAGCTGGGTGGCGCTGATGTCGATGCCGAGGTCGGCGGCCTTCTTGCGGATCTGGTCGACCGGGCCGAGCAGGGTCAGATCGCAGACACGCCGACGCAGCAGCACCTCGGCGGCGTGCAGGACGCGCTCCTCGGTCCCCTCCGGAAGCACCACACGGCGCCTGTCGGAGCGGGCCTGCTCCAGCAGCTTGTGCTCGAACATCATCGGGGTGAGCCGGTCGCTGCTGGGCGCGGAGACCCGGTTCAGCAGGTCGGTGGTGTCCACGTACCGCTCGAAGAGGCCGAGCGCGGTCTCCGCCTTGCGGGGCGTCGCCGCGTTCAGCTTGCCCTCCATGGCGAACAGCGCCGTCGCGGTGGGGAAGGAGTTCCCGGCCACCGAGACCACCGGGGTGCCGGGTGCGAGACGGGCCGCGAGCGTGAGGATCTCCTTGCTGGGCCGCTCGTCCAGGGTGAGCAGGATGCCGGCTATGGGAGGAGTGCCGGCGCTGTGCGCGGCGAGCGTGCCGATCACCAGATCGGCCCGGTCCCCCGGGGTGACCACAAGGCATCCCGGGGTCAGCGCCCGCAGGAGGTTCGGCAGCATCGCGCCGCCGAAAACGAAGTCGAGCGCGTCACGGGCGAGCCCCGCGTCGTCCCCGAGGAGCACCTTGCCGCCGAGCGCGTGGGTGATCTGCGCGACGGTGGGAGCGGAGAGCGCGGGCTCGTCCGGAAGGACGTAACAGGGCACCGGAAGCCGGGAGTCGAGCCGCTCCAGGATCGCCGTCCGGTCCTCAGGGGCCACCCGGTTCACCACCATGGCGAGGACGTCGCATCCCAGCCCGTCGTACGCGCGGTAGGCGTTGCGCGCCTCGGAGCGCACCGACTCGGCACTCTGGTCCCGGCCGCCGACGACCGGGATCACGGACGCGGCGAACTCGTTCGCCAGGCGGGCGTTGAGCGCCAGCTCGTCGGGGACCTGGGTGCCGGCGAAGTCGGTGCCGAGGACGAGGACGACGTCGTAGTCGCGGGCGACCAGGTGGAACCGGTCGACGAGCGTGGACACCAGTTCGTCGGTGCCCTGCTCGGCCTGGAGCGCGGACGCCTCGTGGTAGTCCATGCCGTACACCGTCGCCGGGTCCTGCGCCAGCCGGTAGCGGGCCCGCAGCAGCTCGAAGAGCCGGTCCGGACCGTCGTGCACGAGCGGACGGAACACCCCCACCCGGTCGACCTGGCGGGTCAGGAGCTCCATGACCCCCAGTTCGACGACCTGACGGCCGTCACCTCGGTCGATCCCGGTCACGTACACGCTGCGCGTCACGCGTGCTCTCCATCCGTTTCGTCGCCAGGCTGATTTCTGGGCTCGGAAAAAGGGCCCACCAACGTGAGCAGAACCCTCTTGACAATACCTCCGGCGCTGGCTAAGACGCCCGCCAGGGCAGGCGTGCCGGGCGGCCGGGACGGGCGTTTCCGGCGGCTCGGCGGATGGGCCGTAGGAGGGAATCGGCGGCCCACCCCGGGCCGTGAAACAATCGAACCGGCTCACACGAACCAGCAGGGAGCAGGAGACACAGCACGATGCGCATCGGAGTTCTCACCGCAGGCGGCGACTGCCCTGGCCTGAACGCAGTGATCCGGTCGGTCGTGCACCGAGCGGTCACCAACTTCGGGGACGAGGTCATCGGCTTCGAGGACGGCTACGCCGGGCTCCTCGACGGCCACTACCGCACCCTCGACCTCAACGCCGTCAGCGGCATCCTCGCCCGCGGCGGCACCATCCTCGGCTCCTCCCGGCTGCAGCGCGACCGGCTCCGCGAGGCCTGCGACAACGCGCAGGACATGGCCCGCGAGTTCGGCATCGACGTGCTCATCCCGATCGGCGGCGAGGGCACGCTCACGGCGGCCCGGATGCTGGCGGACGCCGGCCTGCCCGTGGTCGGCGTGCCGAAGACGATCGACAACGACATCTCCGCGACGGACCGCACCTTCGGCTTCGACACCGCCGTCGGCGTCGCCACGGAGGCCATGGACCGTCTGAAGACCACGGCCGAGTCCCACCAGCGCGTGATGGTCGTCGAGGTCATGGGCCGGCACGCCGGCTGGATCGCCCTGGAGTCCGGCATGGCGGCCGGCGCCCACGGCATCTGCCTGCCCGAGCGCCCCTTCGACCCCTCCGACCTCGTCGCGATGGTCGAGGAGCGGTTCGCGCGCGGCAAGCGGTTCGCCGTCATCTGCGTCGCCGAGGGCGCCCACCCCGCCGAGGGCACCATGGACTACGGCCACGGCGCGATCGACAAGTTCGGCCACGAGCGCTTCCAGGGCATCGGCACGGCCCTCGCCTACGAGCTGGAGCGCCGCCTCGGCAAGGAGGCCAAGCCGGTCATCCTCGGCCACATCCAACGCGGCGGCACGCCGACCGCGTACGACCGTGTCCTCGCCACCCGCTTCGGCTGGCACGCCGTCGAGGCCGCGCACCGCGGCGACTTCGGCAGGATGACCGCGCTGCGCGGCACGGAGATCGAGATGGTGCCGCTCGCGGACGCGACCACCGAACTGAAGACGGTGCCGAAGGACCGGATGGACGAGGCGGAGTCGGTGTTCTAGTCCCCTCGGGGACGAGAACACCGGCCGTGCGCCCGGGGTCCGGCCGTGCGCCCGGGGTCCGGCCGTGCGCCCGGGGTCCGGCCGTGCGCCCGGGGTCCGGCCGTGCGCCCGGGGTCCGGCCGTGCGCCCGGGATCCGGGGCGGGGCCCGAGGCCCGGCGTCCGGCCCGAGGCCCGGCCAGGGCCCGACGCCCGACGCCCGGCGAGGGCCCGACGTCCGACCAGGACCCTGCACCCGCCGGGGCCCTGGCTCCGGCGTCCGGCCCCTGGCTCCGGCCCGTCGCCTCCGGCGTCCGGTCTGGCTCCGGCCCCTTGTCCTGGGTGCCCGGAGCGCCGCTCTTCGTGGTCGGGGCGTTCGCGGTCGGAGCTGCACCTTCGTGGCCGGGACCTTGCCTTCGTGGTCGGGGCCCTGCCTTTGTGGTCCGAGTCCTGCTTTCGGGGCCCCTCGCTGCCGTCGTCGGTGTCCCGCCCTCGCCGTAGGTGTCCCCCTGGCCGTCGGGGGCTCGCCTTTGTGGCCGGGGCCCCGACTTCGCGGTCGAGGCCCCGTCCTCCTGGTCGGGTGTCTCAGTACGGGATTCTCTGGACCGTTTCCCAGAAGTGGTCGACGACCCGGTCGAGGAAGTCCCGGCCGGACTCGCCCGACCCGGTGGCGGCCGAAACCCCGCCCCAGTTCAGCGTGGCGACCATCTGCCCCTGGTAGTCGGTGTGCATTTCCTCCAGCACGCTCTCCAGGAGGTGCCGGTCCAGGGGCACCACCTTCCCGACCGGGCGCACGTAGGCCTGCCAGCGCGTGGTCACGGCGCTGCGCAGCAGGTCGGCGAGCCGGCCGTCGCGGCCCGTCACGGTGATGAAGTCGGGCAGCGAGAGTCCGAGCACCTCGGCGAGCGCGGCCGACTGCCGCTCGTTGCCGCGCCAGCTGCCGGACTCCTCCATCCGCTGGTAGGCGAGGAGTTCGATCCCGACGGCGTGTGCCACGTCCTCCGGGGCGAGATCGCGGGCGACGCGGTGTTCGCGCAAGGTGCGCGGGGTGCCTATGAGTTCACCCGCCGAGCACCACAACACGCCTGCGAGGGCGGTGAGTTCGGGGCTGCTCGGCGCGGTGATGCCGTGCTCCCAGGCGGTGACGAGATCGGGCGTGACGTACGGCAGCCCGTACGAGGCTCTCAGTCCGTACGCGACATGCTCGGGCCCCATTCCGAGCGCTGTCCGCAGTCTTCGGGCGGCCGGGGCGTTGAAGGGCGGGGTGGGCTGTTGGGCTTGCGGTCGGTGCACGCGCCACAAAGTATGGGTCCGGGGCAGCGATGACTACGGTCTGTTCGGCCACAATCACAGATTGTAGGAACATACGGTTTCGGCCGCGGCCCTGAATTCGCCGTACTGGAAAGGGAGTTCACCCCTTGACGGCCCCGCCGAGAGCGAACCCCCCGCCCAGCCGCCGGGCCACCAGCACATACAGCAGGATCACCGGCGTCGAGTAGATGACCGAGAACGCCGCCAACTGCCCGTAGACCACGGTTCCCCGGTTTCCGAAGAACTCGTTGATGCTCACCGACGCCGGCATCTGGTCCGGCGTGAGCAGCAGCATGAACGGGACGAAGAAGTTTCCCCACATCATCACGAACGAGAAGACCGTCACCACCGCCACGCCCGGTCCCATCAGGGGCAGCACGATCCGCACCAGGGACTGCAGGGCCGACGCCCCGTCCGTCCAGGCCGCCTCCTCCAGCTCCTTCGGCACGCCGTCCATGAAGTTCTTCATCAGCCAGATGGCGAACGGCAGTTGGGAGGCGGCGAAGAAGAAGATCGTGCCCTGGGTGGTGTCGATCAGGTTCACCTGCACGAACAGGGCGTAGACGGGGACCATGATCGCCGTGATCGGCAGGCTCGTCGCGAAGAGGATCGTCAGCAGGAAGGGGCGGTTCAGCCGGGACCGGAAGCGCGAGAGGGGATAGGCCGCGAGGGCCGCGCACACCACGGTCAGCGCGGTGCCGCCACCGCACAGGATCAGGCTGTTCAGCAGCGGGGTGAAGGTGATGTCCGGTTTCAGTACGGCGTCGAAGTTGGACAGCGTCACACCGTCCGGCATTTTCACCCGCAGGTCCGCGTGCGCGTCCAGGGAGGACAGGACCACCCAGGCCAGTGGGAGCGCGAACGCCGCCGCCACCACCAGCAGGCCGGCGTCGGCCGCCAGCCGCCGTCCCGAGCGGCGGGACCCGGGGCTTGCGCCGCGCGTCAGAACGGCCATCTCACACCTCCGTCCGCAGCAGCCGCATGTACACGAGGGAGAACAGTGAGCCGACCACCAGGAGCAGCAGTGCCACCGCCGTTCCGTACCCGATCATGCTGTTCTGGAAGGCCTGTTCGTACATGAACAGCGGCAGGGTCTGGCTGCGATTTCCCGGACCGCCCCTCGTCATCACCCAGATCAGCCCGAACACCGACAGTGTCTGGAGGGTGTTGAGCATCAGGTTGGTGCCGATCGAGCGGCGGATCATCGGCAGCGTGATGTGCCACATCCGCCGCCAGCCACCGGCTCCGTCGACCTCGGCCGCCTCGGTGATCTCCTTCGGGATCTCGCCCAGCGCCGCCGAGTAGACCAGCATCGAGAAGGCCGTGCCCCGCCACACGTTCGCGAACGACACCGCCAGGATCGGCAATGTGAACATCCAGTTCTGGGACGGGAGATGGAGCCAGTCCAGGATGGCGTTCAGGGTCCCTTCGCGGCGGAAGAAGGCATAGAGCAGGAAGCCCGCGACCACCTCCGGCAGCACCCACGCCGTGATGACGACCGCGCCGACCAGCGTGCGCACCGGTTTCGACGCCCGTTGCATCAGCGCGGCCAGGGCGAGGCCGAGGGTGTTCTGGCCGACCAGCGACGACAGCACCGTGAACACCAGCGTCAGCCATACGGCGTTGATGAAGGCGTCGTCCCTGAACGCCGCCCGGAAGTTGGCGAACCCGACGAACGACGAGTGCGCCTGCCCCGTCAACTGCAGATCGGTGAAGGCGATGTACGCGCAGTAGACGATCGGGCCCGCGAGGAAGAGCAGCAGGAGGACGACGGCGGGGGCGAGCGGGAGTGTCCGGGTGAGGGAGCGCAGGAGGCCTCCCCGGCGCGGGGCGGCGACCCCCGTCCTCAGCGGCCGGACCGGCGGGGAGGCCGCCTTCGTGCCGACACTCACTTCCGGGTCACCTGGTCGTCGGTGGCCGTCTTCAGTTCCTCGTCGTACGCGCTCGCGGCCTTGTCCACGGAACTGTCGCCGGTGGTCACGCTCTCCATGGCCTCCTGGATGGCGGTCGAGACCCTCGGGTACGCCGGGTAGGCGGGCCGGTAGTGGGTGCTGGCGACCAGGTCGGTGAAGAACTTGATGCCGGGCTGTGCCTTCACGTAGGCCGGGTCGGCTGCGACGTCGTCGCGCACCGCGATACCGGAGTTGGCGATGTACCACTTCTGGGCGTTCGCCTTCGTCTGCATCGTCTCGACGAACTTGAAGGCGAGGTCGGGGTTGGACGCCTTGGAGGGGATCGACCAGGTCCAGCCGCCGGACATGCTGACCTTGCCGGGGGCCTGGCCGTGCTGGGTGGGCATGTGGGCGAGGCCGAGCTTGTGGGACCACTCGAGCCACTCGTGGCCCGAGCCCTTCAGCCAGTCCTGCGGGAGCCAACTGCCGTCGAGGTCGATGCCGAGCCTGCCCTTGGGCAGCAGCTCACCGCGGACACTGGTCGCGAAGTTCGGGTCGAGCGCGTCGGTGACGTCGGGGCCGAGCTTCTCCTTGTAGACCGTCTCCACGAAGGTGAGGGCGTCCTTGAAGCCCTGGCTGTCGGCGACCCACTTCTTGGACGCGGTGTCGTACAGCGGGTCCGCCGTGCCGTCACCGGTCCCGTACAGCAGCATCTCGAAGCCCTGCATGGTGGCGGCCTCGCCCGCGGGCTTGCCCGTGTAGACGTTCAGGGGGGTGACGCCGGGGACCTTCTTCTTGATGGTGCGGGCGGCGGTGAGGATGTCGTCCCAGGTCTTCGGCTGCCAGTCGGCCGGCAGTCCCGCCTTCGCGAAGACGCCCTTGTCGAACCAGAGTCCGCGGGTGTCCGTCCCGTCCGGGACGCCGTACGTCTTCCCGTCCTGCGCCTTGGCCGCCGCCTTCGCGGTGTCGATGAACCGGCCCCAGTCGGACCACTTGTCCAGATACGGGTCGAGCGGCTTCAAGTACCCGCTGGTGATGTCCGAGTTGATGAGGAAGGTGTCCTCGTAGACCAGGTCGGGCGCCGTCTTGGGCGACCTGAGCATCTGCTGGAGCTTCGTGTAGTACTCGGAGTCCGGGGCCTTGATCGGGACGAGTTCGACCTTCTTCCCCGGGTTCGCCTTCTCGAACTGCTTCTTCATCTCGCCCAGGTAGGTGTCCATCACCCGGATCGAGTTGTCGGTGGACTGTTTGTAGGACACCTTCACGGTGTCCGGATCGCTTCCGGACCCGGATCCGCAAGCGGTGAGCGTCGTCGCGGCGAGCAGCGTGGCGAGGAGAACGGGGGCGGCGGTGGGGCGCACGGGCAGGACCTCCTACGGACCGACATCGTTGTCGTGCGAGCCGAGTTGTCTGCCCGCCGAACGTAAAGCTGTGCGGATGTCAGGTCAATGACTGTGCAGGAGTGCAAGTCGCGCAAGTGACAAGGAGGTTGTCCGGGCGGTGCTCTCGGCACGCCGCTCTTCGGGGTGCCCGTGATCACGCGCCGCCGGGCCCCGGGGCTCCGGCGGCGCGTTGACCGAGGTCCTCGGCCCCGGCCCGCCGAAGGGGCGGCCCCGGGTCAGCCCTTGACCCAGCGGTACTGCAACTCCGGCCGCCCGACCGTCCCGTACTGCGGAGCGCGTGCCGCCCGGCCCGCCTCCACCAGGTGTTCCAGATAGCGCCGGGCGGTGATCCGGGAGATGCCGACGGCCTCGGCGACCTTGGCCGCCGTCAGTCCTTCGGCGTTGCCGCGGAGGGTGACGGTCACGCGTTCCAGGGTCGGCGCGCTCAGGCCCTTGGGCAGCGCGGCCGGGCCCGGAGCCCGCAGGGCGGCCAGCGCGCGGTCCACCTCGTCCTGGCCGCTCGCCTCGCCGGCCGCCGCGCGGAACTCCGCGTACCGGATCAGCCGGTCGCGCAGGGTGGCGAAGGTGAACGGCTTCAGCACGTACTGGACGACCCCGAGCGCCACCCCCTCCCGTACGACCGCCAGGTCCCGCGCCGACGTCACCGCGATGACGTCGGCGTGATAGCCGGCGGCGCGCAGGGAGCGGGCGAGCTGGAGGCCGTGCGTGTCCGGCAGATGCAGGTCGAGCAGCAGCAGGTCCACGGGCGTACGGTCCAGGGCGCGGCGCGCCTGCGCACCCGTGTGGGCCTTGCCGACCGCCGTGAAGCCGGGCACCCGGCCGACGTACATGACGTGCGCGTCGGCGGCGACGGGATCGTCCTCGACGACGAGCACACGGATCGGATCGGTCATGCGCCACCTCCGGGCAGAGCGGGCTCGGACGGCCGGGCGGACCGCGTGGACGAGGGCGAGGGCGAGCCGGAGTCCGGGGGTGGCGTGGGGAGCGGCAGGCGTACTGCGAACTCCGCTCCGCCGTCGGCCCCTTCGCGTACGTCCAGCGTGCCGGCGTGCCGGCTCACCGTCTGCCGGGCGAGGGCCAGACCGAGGCCGCGGCCGCCGGGGCCCGCCGGTTTCGTGGACCAGCCGCGCCGGAAGACCTGCTCGGCATGGGCGGGGTCCACCCCGGGGCCGGTGTCGGCGACCCGCAGCACCAGGGCGGAGTCGTCCGTGAACGCCGTCACCGTCACGCGGGCGCCCACCGTGCCCTGCGCCGCGTCCATCGCGTTGTCGATCAGATTGCCGAGGACGGTGACCAGGTCGCGCGCGGAGAGCGAGGCCGGGAGCAGTCCGTCGTCGATGCCGCTGTCCTCGGAGACCACGAGCTCCACACCGCGTTCGTTCGCCTGCGCCGCCTTGCCCAGCAGCAGCGCGGCGAGGACCGGTTCGCTGACCGCGGAGATCACCTCGTCGGTGAGGGTCTGTGCCAGTTCCAGCTCGGCGGTGGCGAAGTCGACAGCCTCCTCGGCGCGGCCCAGTTCGATGAGGGAGACCATCGTGTGCAGACGGTTCGCCGCCTCGTGCGCCTGCGATCGCAGCGCCTGGGTGAAACCACGCTCCGAGTCCAACTCGCCTGTCAGCGCCTGGAGTTCGGTCACATCGCGCAGGGTGACCACCGTGCCGCGGCGTTCGCCGCCGGACACCGGGGAGGTGTTCACGACCAGCACCCGCGCGTCCGTCAGATGGACCTCGTCCACGTGGGGCTCCGCCGACAGCAGCGCGCCCGTCAGCGGGGCGGGCAGCCCGAGTTCGGCCACCGAACGGCCGACCACGTCGTCCGTGACGCCGAGCAGTTCCCGGCCGCCGTCGTTCATCAGAGCCACCCGGAACTGCCCGTCCAGCATGAGCAGCCCCTCGCGCACGGCATGCAGCGCGGCCTGGTGGTAGTCGTGCATGCGGCTCAGCTCGGCCGCGTTCATACCGTGGGTGGAGCGGCGCAGCCGGGCGTTGATGACGTACGTGCCGACACCGCCCAGCAGCAGCGCGCCGGCCGCGACCCCGATCAGGGCGGTGACCTGGTCCTGGACGCGTTCGGTGATCGCCTGGACCTTGATGCCCGCGCTGACCACGCCGATGGTCCGCCCACCGTCCTGGATCGGGGTGACGGCCCGCACGGAGGCGCCGAGGCTGCCCGTGTACGTCTCCGTGAAGGACCTGCCCCCCAGTGCGGGCCGGAAGTGCCCGAGGAAGTGCTTGCCTATCAGTTTCTCCTTGGGGTGCGTCCAGCGGATGCCCCGCGGATTCATGATCGTCACGAAGTCGACCTCGGTGTCCCGCTGCACCCGCAGGGCGTACGGCTGGAGCTCCCCGGTGGGGTTCGCGGTGCCGATGGCCGCGTGGACGGACGGGGTGTCCGCGACCGCGCGCGCGACCGCCATCGCCTGGCGGCCGGCGGCGTCCTCGGCCTGGCTGCGGTCGCTGACGTAGGTGAACAGCGCGTACCCGGCGACGAGGACCGCGATCAGTACGGCCTGCATGCCGAAGAGCTGGCCGGCCAGGCTGCGGGGTCGCGGGACACGGAGGAGGCGCATGCCGTTCAGTGTGCCTCGCCCGGACGGGTGCTCCTCCGGGCGGCGGCAACCGGATGACTGTGCCGGTGCCGGGTGATTCCACCCGGCACCGGTAAGCGGATGGCTGTGCCGGGGCGTGGGCGACTCCACCCGACGCCGGTAGCCGGACGGCTGTGGGGGGCGCGGGTGACTCCACCCGGCACCGGCCGGCCGGACGGCTGTGCCGGGGCGCGTGAACTCAATGAACGGAAGGGTGACCGCCCTCACACGCCGGGAGATAGTCCCCTCATCCCCCCGGGAGCCCACGCCTCCCGGTTTCCCCGGTCGTGAGCCGCACGCCGGGTTCTGCCGGTCGTGAGCCGCACGCCGGATGATGCCGACGACGTCGTCAAGGAGGGCAGCCGTGGCCAGCACGCCGCAAACGGCACCTGCCGCACCCGCCGCCAAGCGGGACCGCACGCACTATCTGTACATCGCCGTGATCGGGGCCGTGATCCTCGGGATCGCGGTGGGCCTGATCGCCCCCGACTTCGCCGTCGAGCTCAAGCCCATCGGTACGGGCTTCGTGAACCTGATCAAGATGATGATCTCCCCGATCATCTTCTGCACGATCGTGCTGGGCATCGGCTCGGTCCGCAAGGCCGCCAAGGTCGGCGCCGTCGGCGGTATCGCGCTCGGCTACTTCCTGGTCATGTCGCTGGTCGCGCTCGCCATCGGCCTGGTCGTCGGCAACATCCTGGAGCCGGGCACCGGCCTGGCGATGACCGACGCGGTCAAGCATGCCGGCCAGGGGCAGGTGTCGGCGGAGGCGCTGCCGCCGGTCGACTTCGTGCTCTCGATCATCCCGACCACGATGATCTCGGCGTTCACCGAGGGCCAGGTCCTGCAGACCCTGCTCGTCGCGCTCCTCACCGGGTTCGCGCTCCAGGCCATGGGGACGGCCGGGCAGCCGGTCCTGCGCGGTGTGGAGCACATCCAGCGGCTCGTCTTCCGTATCCTCGCCATGGTCATGTGGGCGGCCCCGCTCGGTGCCTTCGGCGCCATCGCCGCCGTCACCGGCTCAGCCGGCCTGGACGCGCTCAAGAGTCTCGCCGTGCTGATGCTCGGCTTCTACGTCACCTGCTTCCTCTTCGTCTTCATCGTGCTCGGCACGCTGCTGCGCGTGGTGACGGGCCTGAACATCCTCACGTTCCTGAAGTACCTGGGCCGGGAGTTCCTGCTGATCCTGTCCACCTCGTCCTCCGAGTCCGCCCTGCCGCGGCTCATCGCGAAGATGGAGCACCTGGGCGTCGGCAAGTCGGTCGTCGGCATCACCGTCCCGACCGGCTACTCCTTCAACCTCGACGGCACGATGATCTACATGACCATGGCCTCGCTCTACATCGCCGACGCCATGGGCACGCCGATGGCGATCGGGGAGCAGATCCCGCTCCTGCTCTTCCTCCTCGTCGCGTCCAAGGGCGCGGCGGGCGTCAGCGGGGCGGGCCTCGCCACGCTGGCCGGCGGCCTCCAGTCGCACAAGCCCGCCCTGGTGGACGGCGTCGGCCTCATCGTCGGCATCGACCGCTTCATGAGCGAGGCACGCGCGCTGACGAACTTCGCCGGCAACGCCGTGGCCACGGTCCTGATCGGGACCTGGACGAAGGAGATCGACAAGGAGCGGGTGGCCAGGGTCCTCGCCGGACAGCTTCCGTTCGACGAGAAGACCCTGCTGGACGACGCCGACACCGGCACTTCCGCCTCCACTCCCGGCTCCGCCGACGTCCACGCGGATCTGCCGGAGCAGGGCGGCGAGAAAGCCCCGGCCGAGGCGTAGGAACCCCTGAGACGCCGGGTGGCCGGGCATCCCCCCACGGGCCCGGCCGCCCGGTGCACCGCTGAAGGCCGCTGAGTCCTCGCAGGCCCTGAACGCCCGAGGACTCAGTCGCTCAGCTTGGCCACGAGTTCCGTGGCGCGTGAGGCGGGTACGCCCGCCGCGGTCAGCATGGTGACCGTGGCGGAGCTGCCCGCCTCCTCCGCTGCCAGGAGGCCGTCGTTCACCGCCTCCATGAGGGCGAACAGGGTCTGCTCGTGCACGTACGCCAGTGCGTACGGGGGCAGCGGCGAAGCGAACACGCCCTGTTCCAGGCCGCGCCGGAGAATCTCAGCGCAGGCCTCGCGGACCGGCGTGAGGCGTTCGCGGATGCCCTGCATGGTGACGCTGCGCTGGGCGAGGGCGACCAGCAGCCGGTAACGGTCGGCGATCTCCCAGACGGCCAGGGTCGAGCGGGCCAGCGACTCGACCGGGTCCGCGACCCCTTCGCGGCCCGCCGCGTGCGCCGCCGCGACCGCCGCCACGGCCTCGTCGGTCAGGGTGCCGACCAGCGCCTCGCGGCTGGGGAAATGCCCGTACACCGTGCGCCGCACGACACCCGCCGCCCGGGCGATCTGGTCCATGGACGCGTCGGGGTCACGCAGCAGTTCGGCGAGTGCGACGTCGAGGATGCGGCGGCGGTTCACATCGGCGCGGCTCGGGTTACCCGTGGTCATGGCTGCCATTCTGCCCGCCCCTCGGGCGACTTCCCGTCCCGCGGTCACAGGCTCTCCACCTCCTCCATTTGCACAGTGCTGTGCAATCTCGTAGATTGCACAGCGTTGTGTAATTGCACTTCACTGTGCAAGTCCTGAAGTGCAAGTCCTGGTGCGGACGGATCTCCGTACCCGTCGACGAAGGAAGGGCGACCGTAGCCATGCGTCTCGTCATGAACGAACCGGTCGAGAGGATGGACCGGCCCTACGCCAGGCGGTGGTGGGCGCTGCTGGTGCTCTGCCTGAGCCTGCTGATCATCGTGATGGCGAACACAGCCCTCACGGTCGCGGCTCCCGACATGACCCAGGACCTCGGCCTGTCCAGCGCCGACCTGCAATGGGTCATCGACGGCTACACCGTCCCGTACGCCGCGCTGATGCTGCTGCTCGGCGCCATCGGGGACAAGTACAGCCGTCGGGGCGCCCTCATCCTGGGGCTCGTCGTCTTCGGCGGCGGCGCGGTCGCCGGTTCGCTCGTCGACAGTTCCACCGGGGTCATCGCGGCCCGCGCCGTCATGGGCGTCGGCGCCGCGCTGATCATGCCCGCCACGCTCTCGCTGCTCGCCGCGACCTTCCCGCGCGCCGAACGGGCCAAGGCGATCGTCCTGTGGACCGCCACCGCCGGACTCGCCATCGCCGCCGGGCCGTTGGTCGCGGGCGCCCTGCTGGAGAACCACGGCTGGTCGTCCACGTTCCTGATCAACGTGCCGATCGCCGTCCTCGCCATCGTCGGCGCCCTCGTCCTCGTACCGCCGTCCAAGGCCGCGCACCACAACCGCATCGACTACGTCGGCGGGCTGCTCTCCGTCGTCTGGATCGGCTCGCTGGTCTACATGATCATCGAAGGCCCGCACTTCGGGTGGGGCGTGAAAGCCGTGACAGCCGCGGTGGTCGCCGGGGTCGGACTGGTCCTCTTTGTCCTGTGGGAGCTGCGCCACCCGCGCCCGGTCATCGACGTGCGACGCTTCGCCCACCGTCGCTTCGCGGGCTCGAACCTCGCCGTCGCCCTCTTCTTCCTGGCCGTCTTCGGCGCCTTCTACTACCTCACCCAGCACCTCCAGTTCGTCCTCGGCTACGACGCGCTGGACACCGGAGTGCGGATGCTGCCGCTGGCCGGCGCCGTCTTCGTGGGCTCGGCACTCACCGGGTACCTCACTCCGCGCATCGGCATGAAGTTCACGGTCACCGCGGGCATGGTCGGCGGCGCGACGGCACTGGCCCTGCTCACCCGGGTGGACGCCTCCTCGGCGTACGGCGACTTCGTGCTGCCCCTCGTCATCCTCGGCCTCGCCATCGGACTCGCGCTCTCGCCCTGCACGGACGCCATCATGGGCGCGTTCCCCGAGGCCGAACTGGGCGTCGGCGGCGCGGTCAACGACACCTCGCTGGAGCTCGGCGGCTCACTCGGCATCGCCATCCTCGGCTCGGTGCTGGCCGGTTCGTACTCCTCGCACCTCGCCGACGCCACCGCGGGCAGCAAGCTCCCGGCGGGCGCCCTGGCCACGGCGCAGGACTCGGTGGGCGCCGGGTACGCCGTCGCCCAGGGCATCGGCGACAAGGCCCGCGCGCTCGGCGAACAGGCCGCGCAGACGGCGAACGCCGAGCAGGCGGCCCAGTTGAAGGCGCAGGCCGGTCAACTCGCCGGCGGTGCACGGCAGATGGCGGACGCGGTCGGCTCGTCCTTCTCGGACGCGGTGGCCCACACCAGCCTCGTCGGAGCGGTGATCCTGGGCGTGGGCACGGTGCTGGTGGCGGTGCTGCTGCCGCGCAAGGGCCGTACGGGGGTTGAGGACGAGGCCGAGAAGAAGGCTTCGGCTGAGGCCGAGAATGCTGAGGCTGAGAACGAGGCCTCGGTTGAGACCAGGAACGAGGCCTCGGTTGAGAGCGAGGCCAGTACCGAGGCCGGTAGCAAGGTCGAGAGCGAGCCCGAGGCGGACGTCGACAAGGATGCCGAGGAGCGGGCCGACGGTGAGGCCGAGGGTTCGAGCGGCGATTCGGCCGGAACCGTGACCCCCCGGGCCGCCGTCTCGTAGAACATGCACTACCGTGCCGTGCCGGACCGACCGGCACGGCACGGCACGTTCTGCGGAGGACACCGAGCATGAAGATCGACTGGGACCGGCGTACGTGCGCGCGGCGCGGCCACGTGACGTACGCGCCCGACGAGCGGGTGCTGCGGGAGCGGCTGCGCGCCGAGACGGGCCTCGGCGAGGCCTGGCGCTGTCTGCGCTGCGGCGACTTCGCGCTCGGCGATCCGCACGGCTCGGGCCCCGCGGACGAGGCGCCCCTGGTGCCGCGCGGCAAGGTGCTCCGCGATCTGTTCATCCTGCGCTTCCTGGCGATCGAGCGGGCCGTGCGCGGGGTGTTCATCGTGCTGGTCGCGGCCGCCGTCTGGAAGTTCAGCAACAGCCAGTACGCGGTGCGCCGGCTCTTCGACGAGTACCTCGACGTCCTCAGGCCGGTCTTCCGGCACTTCCACTACGACCTCGACCACTCGCCCGTGGTCGGCACCATCCAGAAGACCTTCGGCTACAAGCACTCCACGCTGCTGCTGGTCGCGGTCCTGCTGCTGGTGTACGCGCTGATCGAGCTCGTCGAGGCGGTCGGGCTCTGGTACGCCAAGCGGTGGGCGGAATACCTCACGGTCGTCGCCACCGCCGCGTTCCTCCCGCTGGAGATCTACGAACTCACCGAGCACATCAGCTGGTTGAAGATCGCGACGCTGGTCCTGAACGTCCTCGCCGTCCTCTACATCGCCCTGGCCAAACGGCTGTTCGGCCTGCGCGGCGGACACAAGGCGTTCGAGGCGGAGCGGCAGAGCGCGTCGCTTCTGGAGGTCGAGGAGTCGGCCGGGGTCATGGTCTGACCTCCGGGCTCACGTCCGGCTCACGGCCGGTGGGCAGTCGCCCTTTCCGAGGGTTTCGGCCACGGCGTGCGGCAGCCATTGCCGCGCGTCGCCGAAGGGGAAACCGAGCCGGGTGGCCCGGGAGTTGTCCATGCCGTAGGAACGGCCGAAGGAGAAGGGGGAGACCTCGCCCACCTCGACGGCACCCAGGACCGTCCTGCCGTCCTTGAGGTGCGCGGTGATCGCCTCGCACAACTCCTCCGTGGTCAGCGGCCCGTGGGAGGCCGCGTTGACCGGGCCGGTGAAGTCCTCGCCCACCGTCCAGAACAGGAAGTCGGCGATCTCCTCGACATGGATGTAGGTCGCCGGGTGGTTCACCGGCGGCACGGCGATCGTCCCGCCTGCGCGGATCAGGTCGGCGTAGTGTTCCAGCCGGCCGGTGAAGTCGTCGTCCCCGCCCAGCACATGGGCGACGCGCACGGCCACGTACGGGAGGCCGGGATCGGCCGCGAACACCGCCTCGGCCTGCCGCTTGCCCTCGCCGTAGTGCGCGTCGAGGAACTCGGCGTCGTCCCAGGGGAGGCCGAGATCGACGGCGACCGTACGGGGATCCACGGCGTCCTCGCCGACCGGGTCCGCCGTGTCCTCGTACTCGTACACCTCGACGGTGGACGTCATCACATAGCGGCGCGTGCGCCCCGCGAAGACCCGGCGGGCGATCTCCGCCTGCCGCGGTGTGTAGCAGACCTGGTCGACGACGACGTCGAAAGTCCGTGAACCCAGCGCCTTTTCCAGGGAGTTCTCGTCATTGCGGTCGGCGATCAGATGAATCGTCCCGGCGGGCGGCGCCGACGAGCCGCGATTGATGACGGTGACCCGGTCTCCCGCTGCCGTCAACCGGGCAATGAGACGCTTTCCGAAATACCGGTTTCCGCCGATCACGCAGATCTCTCGCATGTCGCCCTCCCCCAATTCCCTGCACGCGCGCCTCATGCACCCATGCGCCCGAGCCCATGCACCCGTCACCGATCGCCGGTCGTTCACGGTGCTCCGGCCTGTGGTCATAATTCTCCCGTCGCAGGGGTCAGGTCCGAAGGGGGAGACGTGGGAGATCCGGTCGTCGCACCGAAAGAAACACGGCATCCGCGCGCCGTCTCCGGCGAAACGTCGGTGGGCTTCGACGCGCTGGACCGGCAGATCCTGGAACTGCTCCAGAGCGACGGACGTATCAAGCTCAGCGAGCTGGGCCGCCGGGTCCGGCTGAGCCCGGCGGCGGTCGCGGAGCGGGTGCGCCGGCTGGAGGCGACGGGCGCGATCACCGGATACGGCGCCCAGGTGTCCGCACCCCGCCTCGGCTACGGCATCCAGGCCTTCATCCGCGTCAACCCGCACGGCGGCTACACGCTCAAGCATCCGCGGACGCTGGAACTGCTGGCCCGTCCCGAGGTCACCGAGGTCCACCATGTCGTCGGCGAGGACTGCTGGATCCTCAAGGTCGCCGTCGAGGACACGATCCACCTGGAGGACGTCCTGGAACAGACCTCCGCGCTGGGGCGGACGACGACCTCGATCGTGCTGTCGTCACCGGTCGACCGCAAGCCGCTGCTGCCGCGCACCTCGCGCTGACGTCCGCCGAGACGGCGCCTCGCGGCCGCTTGCCTTGACGTCGGCGTCAAGGATTACCGTCGAGGCATGCGAATCGGCGAGCTGGCCGCACGGGCCGGGACGACCACGCGGACTCTGCGCTACTACGAGTCGCGGGGGCTGCTGCCCGCGCGGCGGGGCGAGAACGGGTACCGGACGTACGACGAGCACGACCTGCGGCTGCTCCGGCAGATCAGGACGCTGCAGGACTTCGGGTTCGACCTGGAGGAGACGCGGCCCTTCGTGGAGTGTCTGCGGGCCGGCCATCCCGAGGGCGACTCGTGCCCGGCGTCCCTGGACGTCTACCGCCGCAAGCTCGGCGAGCTCGACGCGCTGATCGACGAGCTGCGGTCGGTGCGCGCGCAGGTCGGCGAGCAGCTGGCGCGGGCGGAACGGGCGCGCGACGAGCTGGCGGCCGGCGCGGAGGTTCCGGGCGGTCCGGAACCCGTGTGTGAACTGGGAGGGCGGACGCGATGATCAGGGCGGCAGGCGTGGCCGAAGTGACGGACGCGGACTTCGGGGCGGAGGTCATCGGGTCGGAGCTGCCCGTGCTGGTGGAGTTCACGGCCGACTGGTGTCCGCCGTGCCGGCAGATGGGCCCGGTGCTCAGCGAGCTGGCCTTCGAGGAGGGCGACCGGTTCAAGGTGGTCCAGCTGGACGTGGACACCAATCCGGAGACGACCCTGGCGTACGGCGTGCTCTCGATGCCGACGTTCATGGTTTTCCGCGACGGTGAGCCCGTGAAGTCGATGGTGGGCGCCCGGGCCAAGCGGCGGCTCCTGCAGGAGCTGTCCGACGTGCTCTGATCCCCCAGGCAGACAACCCGGCAGACAAAAAATCCCCTGGGCAATTGCGCCCGGGGGATTTCTCTGCGTATATTCAATGATTCGCGACTTCGAGGGATCGAATCGTGAAGAAGTTCACTAGGCGCAGTATATCTGGGTGGGAGCGGAATTGTCAAACAAGGGATTGCACACAGAATTCCCCGACGACGAACTGCGAAGTGAGCAGGAATTCATCGACGGGTTGTATGCGCGCGTGGACGCCCTGCGCGATGCCACCGAGGCCTCGGTCGGGGACGCGCTCGCCCAGGGCAACACACCCAGGCAGGCCCGGCTCGAGCGGGACATCCTGGTCGCCGAACGCTCGGGGCTGCTGGCCGCGCTGAACGCCGTGGACGGTTCGCTCTGCTTCGGCCGCATCGACCTGGCCCCGGTGGAATCCCCCGTGGAAGGGGCGTCCTCCGCCGGCGTCTGCCACCACATCGGCCGGATCGGCATCCGCGCCGACGACAGCGAGCTCACCCCGATCCTCATCGACTGGCGCGCCCAGGTCGCCCGCCCCTTCTACCTGGCCACGGGTCACACGCCCATGGGTCTGCGCCGCCGCCGGCACATCGGCACCGAGGGCCGGCACGTCACCGACCTGCACGACGAGATCCTCGACCTCGGTGACCGCGAACGCACCGGCCACGAGGACCCGACCGGCGACGCCGTGCTGCTCGCCGCGCTCAACTCGGCCCGCACCGGCCGGATGAGCGACATCGTGCAGACCATCCAGGCCGAGCAGGACCGGATCATCCGCGCGCCGCACCGGGGCATCATGGTCGTCGAGGGCGGCCCCGGCACCGGCAAGACTGCCGTCGCCCTGCACCGCGCCGCGTATCTGCTGTACGAACACCGGGAGCTGCTCGCCAAGCGGGCCGTCCTGATCGTCGGCCCCAACCCGGCCTTCCTCGGTTACATCGGCGAGGTACTGCCCTCGCTCGGTGAGACCGGCGTGCTGCTCTCGACCGTCGGCGAGCTCTTCCCCGGCGTCCACGCGACGGCCGTCGACACGCCCGCGGCGGCTGCCGTGAAGGGCCGTGCCCGGATGGCCGACGTCCTGGCCGAGGTCGTCCGGGACCGCCAGGCCCTTCCCGACCCGGTGATCACGATCGAGCACGACCGGGACGTCCTGATGCTCGACGCGGGCCTCGTGCAGGTCGCCCGGGAGCGCACCCGCGCGGCCGACCTGCCCCACAACGTGGCCCGCGAGCACTTCGAGGGCCACATCCTCAACACGCTCACCGACATGCTGGCCGAACGCATCGGCACGGACCCCTTCGACGGCTCCAACCTCCTCGACCCGAGCGACATCACCCAGATCCGCGACGAACTCGCCGAGAACCCCGAAGTCTGGTCGGCCGTCGACCAGTTGTGGCCGAGGCTGACCCCGCAGCGACTCGTCGCCGACTTCCTGGCCGACCCGTACGGCCATGTCCCGGACGAGGACGCGGCGGCGATCCGTCGCCCGCTGACCCGTCCGGGCGACTGGACCGTCGCGGACGTCCCGCTGCTGGACGAGGCGGCCGAACTCCTTGGCGAGGACGACCGGGTCGTACGGGCGCTGGCCGACCAGGAACGCCGTACCCAGATCGCCTACGCACAGGGCGTGCTCGACGTGTCCTACGCCTCGCGGACGTACGAGTTCGAGGACAAGGACGAGGACGACTCCGAGATCCTGTCCGCGCACAACATCATCGACGCCGAGCGGATGGCCGAACGGCACGAGGAGGACGACCACCGCAGCGCCGCCGAACGCGCCGCCGCCGACCGGACCTGGGCCTTCGGCCACATCATCGTCGACGAGGCACAGGAGTTGTCGCCGATGGCCTGGCGGCTGCTGATGCGGCGCAGCCCCACGCGGTCGATGACGCTCGTCGGCGATCCCGCGCAGACGGCGGAGGCGGCGGGAGTCGGCTCATGGGAGGAGATCCTCTCCCCGTACGTCGAGGACCGCTGGGAGCACACCCGGCTCGGCGTCAACTACCGCACCCCGTCCGAGATCATGGACGTCGCCGCCGGTGTGGTGCGGGCCGAGCGCCCCGGGTTCGAGCCGCCGCGCTCCGTCCGCTCCACCGGAGTACGGCCCTGGGCGCGGGACGCCGGGGACGACCTGCCCGGCGCGGTCGCCAAGGCCGTCGCCGAACTGACCCCCGCCGACGGACGGCTCGCGGTGATCGCGCCGCGGGCCCTGCACACCGCGCTCGCCGGCCGGCTGGACGGCGTGACGGCGGGCCAGGAGCCCGACCTCACCCGCACGGTGGTGCTCCTCGACCCCCGGCAGGCCAAGGGGCTGGAATTCGACTCCGTCCTGGTGGTCGAGCCCGCGGTGTACGGGACGAGCGACCTGTACGTGGCGCTGACCCGGGCCACCCAGAGCCTGGGCGTCGTGCACACCGGGGAACTGCCCGCCTCGCTGCGAGGCACGGGTCTGGAATGAGGGATGTGCGCCATCGGTCTGGAGTGAGGTCGCGGAGGAGTGCCGCCCTCGGCGGCTTCGGCCGTCCCTCGGTGGCCGGGCCACCGAGGGACGGCCGAGGAGCACCGCGAACGAGCTGCTAGGCCGGCCGCAGCCACACCGTCGCCAGGGGTGGCAGGGTCAGCTGGATGCTGGCCGGGCGGCCGTGCCAGCCCTGGGGTTCCGGTTTGACGGGGTCGGGGTTGGTGACGTCGCTGCCGCCGTAGCGGGCGGTGTCGGTGTTGAGGACTTCGCGCCAGGCGGGGATGTCCTCGGGGACGCCGAGGCGGTAGTTGTGGCGGACGGCGGGGGAGAAGTGGGAGACGGCCAGGAGCGGGGTGCCGTCGGCGGCGTGGCGCAGGAAGGCGAAGACGTTGTCGTCGGCGGAGTCCCCGGTGACCCAGGTGAAGCCGGAAGGATCGGTGTCGCGTTCCCACAGGGCGGGTTCGTGCTGGTAGGTGGTGTTGAGGTCGCGGACGAGGTCACGGACACCGCGGTGATCGGCTTCGGCGCCGTAGGCGGGGTCGAGGAGCCACCAGTCGGGGCCGTGGGCCTCGGACCATTCGGCGCCCTGGGCGAACTCCTGTCCCATGAAGAGGAGTTGCTTGCCGGGGTGGGCCCACATGAAGGCGAGGTAGGCACGCATGTTGGCGCGTTGCTGCCACCAGTCGCCGGGCATCTTGGAGACGAGTGAGCGTTTGCCGTGCACGACCTCGTCGTGGGAGATCGGCAGGACGTAGTTCTCGCTGTACGCGTACACCATCGAGAACGTCATCTCGTTGTGGTGGTACTTGCGGTGGATCGGCTCGTGGGACACATAGTCCAGCGAGTCGTGCATCCATCCCATGTTCCACTTCAGCCCGAACCCCAGACCGCCGAAACCTCCGGGGCCGATGTGGTGGGTGGCCCGGGTGACGCCGTCCCAGGCAGTGGATTCCTCGGCGATGGTGACGACGCCGGGGTTGCGGCGGTAGACGGTGGCGTTCATCTCCTGGAGGAACGCGACGGCGTCGAGGTTCTCGCGGCCGCCGTGTTCGTTGGGGGTCCACTGGCCGGGTTCGCGGGAGTAGTCGAGGTAGAGCATGGAGGCGACGGCGTCGACGCGCAGGCCGTCGATGTGGAACTCCTCGCACCAGTAGCTGGCGTTGGCGACGAGGAAGTTGCGGACCTCGCGGCGGCCGTAGTCGAATTCGAGGGTGCCCCAGTCGGGATGGTCGGCGCGCTGGGGGTCGGCGTGTTCGTAGAGCGGGCGTCCGTCGAACTGGGCGAGGGCCCAGTCGTCGCGCGGGAAGTGGGCGGGGACCCAGTCCATGAGGACGCCGATGCCGGCGCGGTGGAGGGCGTCGACGAGGTGCTTGAAGTCGTCGGGGGTGCCCAGACGCGCCGTGGGGGCGTAGAAGCCGGTGACCTGGTAGCCCCAGGAGCCGCCGAAGGGGTGTTCCGCGACGGGCATCAGCTCGACGTGGGTGAAGCCGAGGTCCGAGACGTAGGCGGGAAGCTGGTCGGCGAGCTGACGATAGGTCAATCCAGGTCGCCAGGACGGCAGATGCACCTCGTACACCGAGAACGGCGCCTCATGGGCCGGCCGGGCGGCCCGCTTCGCCAGCCACTCCGCGTCCTGCCACACATGGTGGGACGCGTGGACGATCGACGACGTGTGGGGCGGAGTCTCGGTCCGGCGGGCCATCGGGTCAGCGCGCAGGGTGCGGGAACCGTCGGGGCGGGTGATGTCGAACTTGTACAGCTCGCCCTCACCTATCGCAGGGACGAACAGCTCCCACACACCGGAGGAGCCGAGCGACCGCATCGGATGTCCCGTGCCGTCCCAGAAGTTGAAGCTGCCGGCCAGCCGGACACCGCGCGCGTTCGGAGCCCATACGGTGAAGCGCGTGCCGGCGACTCCCTGTTGCTCCATCGGCTCGGCGCCGAGCGCCCGCCACAGCTCCTCGTGCCGGCCCTCGCCGAGCAGATGCAGGTCCAACTCACCGAGTGTCGGCAGGAATCGGTACGCGTCCTCGGTCTCCAGCACCGTCCCTTCGTAGGTCACGAGCAGCCGGTACGAGTCCGGGACCGCGCGCAGCGGCAGCAGCCCGGAGAAGAACCCGTCCCCGTCGTCGCGCAGTTCGGCGCGCAGGTCGTCCGTGACGACGGTGACCCCGAGCGCGTACGGGCGGAAGGCCCGGAAGGCGATCCCGTCCGGCACCGGATGGGCGCCCAGCACCCCGTGCGGATCGTGGTGCGTACCGTCGAGCAGCCGCTGCCGGTCCGCGGGACCGACACCGGCGAAGCCGGGACCGCTTGCGACCGGGCCGGGACTGCCTCCGATCCGGCCGGGGCCTGCCTCGCCCGGGCCAGGGCTTGTCCCGTCGGCGGCGGGACCGCGCCTGCCTGGGCCGGGACGCGCTTCGCCCTGGCCGGGACCCGGCTCGCCCGCCGCTGGACCGCTCTCGCCCTCGCCGAGAACTGTCTCGCCCTCGACCGCCTTGGCCGGTGCTGTCCCGGTGGCCGCCTTCCTGGCCGCTTTCTTGGCCTTGGGCCTCTCGGTGGGCGTCTTCTCGGCGGCGGCCGGTTTCTTCGCGCCGTTCTTCTTCGGACTGTCGTCGGACGGGGGGCGGGGCGTCACGGGCAGGGCCTCCTCAGGAGGGTGAACTGGGGGAACAGCAGGGGGATCTAGCGCGACGCGGCCAGCCGCCGTACCGCCGCCAGCGGAACCGGCAGCCAGTCCGGGCGGTGCCGGGCCTCGTACACGACCTCGTACACCGCCTTGTCCGTCTCGAAGGCACGCAGTAATACGGGATCCGTGCGCGGGTCCAGGCCGCTGACCTCGGCGTATCCGGTGCAGTAGGCGGCCCGGCAGGCGTCGGCCCAGCCGGACGCCAGTGGGGTCCCCGGGGAGCCGAGAGCCTGGGGGACGGAGTGGGCCGCGTAGTCGAAGGAGCGGAGCATGCCCGCGATGTCGCGTGCCGTGGGCTGGGGCATACGGCGCTCGGCGAGCGGTTTCGACGGCTCGCCCTCGAAGTCGATGAGCGACCACTCCCCGTCGGGGGAGCGCAGGCACTGGCCGAGATGGAGATCGCCGTGGATGCGCTGAGCCGTCCAGGTGTGGCCCTCGGCGGACAGATCGGCCAGCGCCTCGAACGCGGTCCGCAGGCCGGGTGCGTGGGGCCGGAGCGCGGGCACGGCCTGCGCGGCGGCGTCGAGCCGCTCGGTCATGGCGTCGATGAGAGGCCGCATATGGGTGTGGCCCAGGGTGACCGTGGGCAGCGACCGGGCGAGCGCGGTGTGCACCTCGGCGGTGGCCCGGCCCAGCGCGCGCGCCTCGGCGGTGAAGTCCTCGCCCTTGGCCAGTTCCCGCAGTGCCAGTTCCCAGCCGTCGGCCGCGCCCTGCACGAACGGCTGGAGCACACCGAGTACGTAGGTCTCCGCGTCGAGGTCCGCGAGCATCCAGGCCGCGGGCGCCGGCACCCGCGCGCAGCCCTCCCGGGCCAGCGTCAGCGGGAGCTCCAGATCCGGGTTGATCCCGGGCACGATCCGGCGCAGCACCTTCAGGATGAACGTATCTCCGTAGACGACCGACGAGTTGGACTGTTCCGCCGTCACCAGGCGCGGGACCAGGTCCTTGCGTATCTCCTGGCGCCGGTCGTGCTCGAAGCGCAGGTCACCGACGCGGGCCCCGGTGCGCAGGGCTTCCAGGAGGACGCCGGCGGGGCGCGGGTCGTGGAGCGCCTCGTACACCGTGCGGCCGGCCAGCGGTCCCTCCTCCAGATGCCCGATCAGGGCCGGCGCGAGCCGCGGCGGCAGCGCCTCGCGTACGCCGATCAGTAACTGGTAGCAGTCCCCGGGATACGAGGTGGCGCCCTGTGCGGGAGTGCGCGGCTGATGCGCTCGTACGAGCAGATGGATCAGACCCAACTGGGCTCCGGCAGGCAGCAGTTCCACCGCGGCCACCAGGGAGAATCCGGTCACCGGACGCCCTTTGCCCGCGAACCAGCGTTGCCGGGGCAGCCATTCCCGCAGCAGTGGATCGAGCGACGTCAGCAACTCGGGGCGTGCGACCGGGGCCGGGGCGGAGTGGGTTACGGCTTCCGACATGGCGTCGCGTCCTTTCCCCAGCGACCCGGGGGCCCCGGATACCGGGCGAGGTGTGAGTCATGCGTGCCCAGGGCGGGGCGGGAGAAACCGCCCCGCCGCCCGGGTTCTAGACGGCTTCCTTGCGGAGACGGAACCAGTAGAAGCCGTGACCGGCGAGGGTCAGCAAGTACGGCAGTTCGCCGATGGCCGGGAATCGCACGCCGCCGATCAGTTCGACCGGGTGCCGGCCGTTGAACTCGCGCAGGTCGAGTTCGGTGGGCTGGGCGAAGCGGGAGAAGTTGTGCACGCACAGCACGAGGTCGTCGTCCCCTTCGCCCTCGGTCGACGGCGCTTCGCGCAGGAAGGCGAGGACGGCGGGGTTGGAGGACTGGAGTTCGGTGTAGGAGCCGAGTCCGAAGGCTTTGTTCTGTTTGCGGATCTCGATCATGCGGCGGGTCCAGTGGAGCAGCGAGGACGGTGACGACATCGATGCTTCGACGTTGGTGACCTGGTAGCCGTAGACGGGGTCCATGATCGTGGGGAGGAAGAGGCGGCCGGGGTCGCTGGAGGAGAAGCCGGCGTTGCGGTCGGGGGTCCACTGCATGGGGGTGCGCACCGCGTCGCGGTCGCCGAGCCAGATGTTGTCGCCCATGCCGATCTCGTCGCCGTAGTAGAGGATCGGCGAGCCGGGCAGGGAGAGCAGCAGGGCGGT